>ONAD01000007.1 GCA_900315735.1 uncultured Lachnospiraceae bacterium
AACGTCATGGCGAAGCCCCCTTCGCTCTTTTGTCATGTCATTTTTTATTTCCAGTTTATTATACACTATTTCTGACGATTTGAGAAATTTCCTATAGAGGAACAAAGAATGTGCCTTGGCACATTCTCGCGGAGCGTTTCTTACTTTACAGGAAAGCAATTTCCTGTAAAGCAAGAAAATCCTGCGGACTCAAATGCAACGAATTCACATTCATTCTCGGTCTGCAGGATTTTATTTTACTGCTCTATCTGATTGTTATGCTGCCGGCTGTTCAGGCTGTTTATCACGCATTACCAGCTTCAGCAGAATCGGGGTAATCAATGTTGTTACAATTACTACCAGTACAATTGGTGCGAAGAACTTATCATCTAACATACCACACTGATATCCCTTCTGGGCAACGATTAATGCAACCTCACCACGGGAAATCATTCCGACACCAATCTGTAATGCTTCTTTATTACTATAGCGGCAGAACTTTGCACCCAGTCCGCATCCAACGACCTTGGTCAGTAATGCAATAATTAAAAGAATGATGGTAAATCCTACCATAGAACCTGTCATTCCGTCTAAGGATGTCTTAATACCGATACTTGCAAAGAATACCGGTGAGAAGAATAAATAAGACGGGAAGTTGATTCTGTCTTTTACATATTCACCATTCTTCATGCTGCAAAGCATCAGTCCTGCGAAATATGCGCCTGTAATATCTGCAATGCCAAAGAACTCTTCGGATATATAGGATAATAAGAAGCAGAATGCCAGTGCAAATACGGTAACACGTCTCTTCTGACCTTCGTTTTCAATCAACGGTTTACATTTTGATACCAGGAAGAATAAAATTCCGATTACAATAAAGTAAAGAACAATCTTAATCATAACAGTAACCGGATTTACGCTGGTATCCTTTAAGCTTGTTACAATGGTAAGTACGATAATTCCAAGAATATCATCAATTACCGCTGCGCCAAGGATGGTTGTTCCAACTCTTCCTTTTAAGCGTCCCAGCTCACGCAAAGTCTCTACCGTAATACTTACAGATGTTGCCGTCAGCACAACGCCGATGAAAATGGATTTTAATACTTCCTGATAATCGGAGAAATCGGTATGGAAGTATAATGCATATCCTAAAAATCCGCCAATCAAAGGAACAATAACTCCGATTAATGCAACGATAAAGGATGCTAATGCATTTGCTTTGATTTCTTTCAAATCGGTTTCCAGTCCTGCGGAAAACATCAGGAAGATAACTCCGATTTCTGCGGTAATCTCAAGATATACGCCGTTAGTTCCATCCAGAGTGATAAGTTTCAATACAGATGGTCCTAAAATAATTCCGGCTGCCAGTGCTCCTACTACTGCCGGCATATGTACTTTTCGGGAGAAAAGTCCTAACACTTTTGTTGAAATTAAAATGATTGCTAAAAAAAGCAGAAATTCATAAGATTCCATAATATGACCTCTTTCCTTTTCTTCTCTTGTTTTTCTTTTTTACATTCTCCTAAACCCGGAACTATGTTACCTCTTTTTTGGGGTAATAGCAATACATTTTTTCTTTTTTTGTTACTTAATATTTATATGTTTTTAAGGATTTTTTGTTACTTTTTCAAAATGAAAAATTGGTTATTCTTTCTGGCATGAAAAAACAGCCCTTTCGGACTGTTTTTTCGAGGAGTTTAGTTATGAAAATGTTTCATCTATTAAAAGGAAATTATTGCCAGTTTTTCTCAAACAAGAGGAACTATGTTTTTTGTTTCCCTTCATTTGATAGATTTATTATATCCATGAAATGTGTCCAAAGTGTGTCAACTTTCGAAAAGGATTCTAAAAAAATCTAAAGATTTATTCCCATTTACTTTATACTTTATTTAGAATTCAGTAATGTTTCGCACAGTTTCAGCTTTTCCGGTGTTGCTGCACTGTTTTCAAATATTACGCTGCCTTTTCTGTCTCCGGTATACAATAATTCCTTTTCCATAAGCCGCCGTTTAGTCTCCCGTGCCACACCGGCTCCTCCGTCAAAAAATTCCACTGTATTTCCCATCACTTCTGCGATTGCTTCTTTTACAAAAGGATAATGGGTACACCCTAAAACTACCGCATCCACTGCGCCATCACAATATGGCTTCAACAGCTGATGTAAAAATTCTTTCAGTTCTGCACTGTTTAATTCTCCACGCTCAACGAATTCCACAATTCCAGGACATGCCAGTGGATAAATCTCGGCATCATTTTCATATCGTGCCATAAGCCGGTGAAATTTTTCTTCCCGGATTGTCATCGGCGTTGCCATAACAAGTACATTCGGATGTTCCTTAAACTGTACCGCCGGTTTCAGTGCCGGTTCGATTCCAACCACCGGTACATCCGGGTATTCTTTCCGCAAAATTGAGACATCCGCACTGGTTGCCGTATTGCAGGCAATCACTACAGCCTTGGCTCCTTCTGACAAAAGATGTCTCACATGGCATTCCGTCAGTTCCCGCACTTCTTCTAAGCTCTTTCCACCATAGGGTGCATTTTTAGAATCTCCGAAAAATATATAATTTTCATTAGGCATCAGGCGTACCAGTTCCCGTAATACGCTAATTCCACCTACGCCTGAATCAAATACTGCAATTGGTCTCTCGGTCTGTTTCATGACATCCCCCTGTTTTCTCATACAATAGGTTCTCTTCTTTCGCAAAAAACTGCTGAAAACAGATTCCTGTTTCCAGCAGCAATTCTTATTTTCCCCTTGGGCAGCTACGCACTCTCTTAATATTACAGTCCTGTACATCACATGGTGCACAATCCACCAGTCCTTTTAAGAAACAGAACGCCTGCTGGCTCTCCTTCTTAGCAGTACCTTCTTCCCTCTGGCACTTGGACACATGCTTTACATTGCAGTCCTGAATCTGTCCTGAGCTGCAATCCACAAGCCCTTTCAGGTAACAGAATTTGTTCTCCATTCTTTCCCCTATCTACTCCTCATCACCCCAACATTATGTTTCTTATGTCATCTTTATTCTATCATCTTGGGATGGAATGTGCAAGCCATAACAGACCTGTGTTTTAAATATCCCTTTCATTTCTTGCAAAGAGACCCTTCTTGTGCTACCTTTGATATAGAATTTTGAAAGCAGGTGCTATTATGATAGAACGTAAAGATTTATTTTCCATTCCTTTTTATAATAAAACACAGTATACCGGCAGTCATCTTGGCATGCGCTACCGCATCGAGAAACATGTAGAAGATGACTCCACCACACTGCTTGCTACCTGGTGGCCGGGTCCTTATTGCTTCACTGCTACGCCGGATGAGCAAAAAAAGACCAACACCTTCGAATATTCCGACGAAGGCATTGGTCAGGCATGCGACTGGCTCAATCAGGTCTACGAAGAAAATGCAGACCTCTTTAAAACCGTTCATATTTAAGCTTTACATCTGATGGCGTACAATCTTGTACTCATCATATAACTGATAATACGGGCAGGAATTGGTGTTGCCGGTAAGAAATCTTACCATGTCGTCTTCATCCAGATCCATATCACAGACATAATATTCGTAATCTTCATCATAAACAAAATTTACACAGGTATCACAATTTCCCTGCTCTGCCATAAAATCACTTCTCCTATCTGATGACTTTCTTTGCATTTCGATTGCAAATCATATCCAGCATATTTTCATCCGGCTCAAAGATAATATCTCCAAGTCCGCTGCCGTTCTTATATATCACTTCATAAGTCTTAGCTCCCGGCTGTTTTGAAGAACAATCTTTTACGCTCACCTGATTGTTGTTATGATAATTATACATTTCATGAGCAGTTGACGGTGCAATCAGCACAACCTCTTCCATCTCAATCTTCGCAACGTTTTTTCTCTTTCTCTTTGCTTTGATGCGTGCAATAGTAAGTCTTCCTTCAATATAGGTATATTCCCATTCAACCTGTGATGCAATTTTAAGAAGATACCAGAAAACTGCAAAGATAATTGCAGGAACCAGTAAAATTCCAGGATATACAATAATAGAAACCAGTACACAGAAAATTGCCAACGCAATACAAAGATACCTTAAGATTACATTTACAACAGACACCTTCTTATCTACCAGAACTGTGTTTTCAAAAATACTCATACTTCAAACCTCTCAATTTTTCTTTTTGCACCTGCTTCTCATGCAGATTCTTTTTCATTATATCTCTTTTTCTGCGATTAATCCAGTAGATTATGTTTATTTGCATATGCTGATTTTCTAATGTCTGAAATACATCTAACAAGCTTATTTAACAGGTCTTCCTCCGATTCAGTTTGTGGTTTCCATGTTAAAAAAACAAACTTATCTTCATTTTCTCTTGCGTATTGTTCTTTCAATCTTGTTTTCTCTTGATATTCCTCATTTCCCATCATGCCAAAAACTTCAACAATGCCAACTTTTTTACATCCTTTAACTGTTATGATTCCATCTTCTAACCATTCAGCATCACCATATGCATTTTTAGTAAATGAATATGGTTTGTAAAATTTAACTTCTTGGTATAGTTTTCCATTCATAATATAATCCATAATTACATCAAAACACTTTACTTCATATGAACTTTCACAAAAAATGCCATATTTATTAACAAGCAACAACGTGAACCTATCTATTTCTCCCTCTTTTCGTATATTATCGTTTTTATCTTTATACGTTTTTCCATTTTCATATTGATATCCGGCTCCAATGATAATATCATTCTCAAAATCAAGGATTCTATTATTATAAGTGCTTTCATATTGATGTATAGCAATTCTTAACGCATCATATGTTATTTTAACATAGTAACCATTAATTTTTACTGAAAAATAACTCCTTATATTATTTTTTTCATTGTTAATCTTTATATTTACTAGTTTTTGATATGATATATTTGTATATTCTTCATAATTAGATTTTTTTTCATTAATAGAATAAGATACAATTTTAATACTTGTTAGTCTATTATAAAAAAATTGAACTCCATTTTTATCCAATGAATATCCTGCAACAGTTCCTCCTCTATTGGAAATCCTTATATCCTTTGCTTGTCCATAGACCTCTTTGCTAAACTCTTTTTCCAATTTTAACTGTATCTTCGTTTCATCTGCATCGTCTTCTTTCAAAGCAAATCTACATGCTTGGCGATACGAAACTTCTAAGTTAATCTTCTTTACTAAAGCAGACAATCTCATCTTTTGTTGTTCTGTATGTACAGTATCTCTTCTTTTTTTATGTTCTCCTCCTGCTTCTGCTGCTCCTCTTTTGGGTCTATCAAATAAATTTTCATAAACTCTTGCAACTAATTTTCCATCTTCGTCCTGCTGCAACGGATTAGCATATGCTATTCTTTTTTGATAGTCCTCATTTTTCCTACAGGTCTCATCATGTTGTCTAGTAAATTCTGAATGACATGGTATTAGTCTTAAATTTGTCGAAAAATGATATTTCAATTGTTTCTTAGGATAACAACATTTACATATATAAATTGTCCCCTTCTTATATGAAGATTCCTTCTGAGTCTTACTCAACGTATATGGATTTAATTCCTCTCCAGTTTCATTATCAATCATTATAAAATTTCCCATTATTATACACCCTTTCTTTATAACTATATTTGTTTTTGTCACTCATCAGTTCTTAATACCCAACTATGTAGTCATCAAGAAATAGTTGCATCTTCTCCAAACTTTTCCTTCATTTCTTCATAGCTCATCTGTAATTCTATTTTTCCTTTATACTTTTTATTTTCTTCATTTATCCTACAATATTTAACAAACATAGGTTTACATACTTTACACGCCTTATAATCTATTGCATATTCACATGAATTTTCACATGGAACTAAAATCTGCTCCGCCTTGTCTTTTAAATTATTTATGCTCCATGGTTCTATATCTTCTGCCACCTTACCACACTTCATATTACACTCAACTGTAACCATCATAATATTTTCAATCAAGAAATTTTCTAATTTACTTACATACAACTCCGCAAACTTCAAATATTTCTTTATGTCATCCAATACATATACAATATTTTCATATGGATGTTTTGGAAATACATTTCCCATATCCGCTTGTATTTTTCCATTATTATTCCTATGAAAAAGATATGAAGATGTCCCATCCAACGAATGCGTAAATTGATTCCTTAACTTTGTCCTAACTTCTTGATGGTCTGCACAGTTTAAATACTTTCTTATTTTTTTCACTTCAGAATTACCAAGTTTTCTTCTAACAGTAGCATCATTAAAAAAAGAAAATATACTTATTTCCCTATCCTTATCATATCCACACTTAAAAAACTCATTTATAAACTGCCGAAGTAAGTCCCATAATACAATATCTCTATACACAGCATCCTCCAAATAATAAGCATACATCTGAGAATTTTCCGTTTCTTCCAATGGCGAATTCATTTTAACTGCATATGCATAAGACTTGGATATTGCATAGATAAAATTATTAATGACTTTGTTAATTCTAATAAGCCATTCTGTTGAATTTCTTGCTCTCATTACCTCTTCTGTAATCTGTAATTGTTCTTCTCTATATAATCGACACTCATCTAAAACTTTAATAGAATCAATACCTTTTTCAATATACTCCCTAATCTCTTTATCTGAATTAAACTGTTTCACCCAATCCCCATCCTTTAATAATAATGATATAAATAAACTGGTAACATTCCTACTGCTCTTATTTATCAACAACCAAAACCACTCCTAGTATAAGTTTATTATATCATAGAAGTTTTCTTAATGAAGTTCATTCTCGAAATTTAGATTTTATCGAAACATGTTTTTACTGCATAGATGCCATATTGTATTCTTTCGTCTATAACCCAATTTCAACACCAAGGCTTCTAAAGGAAAAATCAGATTGACTCACATATTGCCAAAAGTGATTTATGAGTTGAATTTTAAACTAATACGTGATATATTAATTATACAGAAAGGGTGCCACCGATAGACGGTTGACCCGAAATTGTTTAGCTAAGAATAGCCGCTCAACTTACCAGGTCGGGGCGGCTATTTTTGTGTCTTATTATTATCCTTACCAAAGGAATACCCTAATCCAAAGCAGGTTAAGCCGAAACTTACCACTGCGATAAAATCAACAATACTCATATGGCTTAGCCCTCCTTTCCAAGAAATCAATGACTTCTTTAGATTCCCTTGCGGGTTTCTATGTAATCGGAGGGTCACAGTCCCTCCGTAGAGGGTCAACCGCCTACCGTTATGGTGGCACCCAATGAAATTTTATCATAGCTCCATGGTATTTTCAATGCAATATCACTCTAAATGGTTTATTTAATAATTATGTTTTTTCCGTGTTTTTCAGTAGATTTTTTCGAATTATTTCGTTACAATAGAGGCAAACAGTCCGGGGGCGGGGGAAGCATACGAAATCAAACTATTGTATAGGATATCCCGGATTTCTATTATTTTTTAATACAGAATGCTGCAGAACTAAGCTGCTTTGTTTTCTTTTGCTATTGAGCCTGTCTTTCCAATGTTTCACAGCATAGCGGCACGGTTCGCTGATATGCGGATGCATGAGAAAGGCTGTCAGGGGCACTTGGAATTTCATCCTGCAACCGGCAATGCTGGCACAGGACGTGCCAGCAAGGTGCAATCTGAACATGGATGTGAATTTGCACCGGTTGCCGGATGAAACAATATCTTTTCTGAAATTCTTAGTGCCCCTTGCAGGTTTTCTGCCGCATCCGCATACAACGGACAGTGACGCTATGCAGTGAAAGCAGCGGAAAGACAGCCTGCAATCAGAAAACAAAACAGCTAAGAACTGCAATGCATTCTGCATCAACAAAAAATAATAGAAATCCGGAATACGCTTACAATATGTTAGACGATTCGTTTTTCTCCCCCGCCACCGGACAGATTACACGATAAAGGAGATTTCTATGAAAGCATATCATTTAAATAAAGATGCCCTCACCCCAATGTCGGTGGGTGTACAGAAGGAATGGGTCCTGACCAATGGAATCGGCGGCTATGCCGGCAGTTCCGTTACCGGTGCCCATGCAAGAAAGCACCACGGCTATCTGATTGCCAGCCTGCACCCACCAGTAGAACGTTTCGTCATTCTCTCAAAAATCAACGAGCACCTGATTCGTTCTTCTGAGAAAATGGATTTTACCGTAGAACAGTATCTTGCCGACGATGGCAGCACTGCTTACCGTGAAGGTATTGAATACCTTCATTCCTTTACTTATGACGGGCTGGTACATTTTACCACCAAGGCACCGGGATTTACCATGACAAAGACTCTCGCCTTTGAACACGGTAAAAATACTATCGCCATTTCCTATGATATCCAGAATAATGGAGCGGCTGCTACACTGGTGCTGACTCCGCTCTTTAATTACCGGGTACACCATGATGCTTCTACCGTAGACACTTTAAAATTCGATACTACTTATGAGCAGACGGAAATCAGACTGGTGCCACAGCAGAATAAAGATATCACCATCCGTCTTTTTACCGATGACGGAACCGTTGTTCCATGCGAAGAAAAATATACCACCGGAATGCAGTTACAAAAAGAACTGGATGTAGAATCCGATGCTTTAGATGATAACTACACGCCATACCAGATTGAATTTCCGCTGGACGCCGGATGCCGTAAGAAAATATCTATCGTCTGTACCATTGAAGATGCTTATGAAAAGGATGCTTTTGCCACTGCTACCGCAGAAATGGCTCGTTTTGATGCATTAGAGAAAAAGGCAGGCTACCATGATGAACTGGCAGAGACTCTGACCATTGCCGCCGACCATTTTCTTGCATACCGGCAGTCTACCGGACTGATGACTGTTCTTGCCGGACTTCCTTGGTTTACCGACTGGGGCCGTGATACCATGATTGCCCTCACCGGCTTAACTCTGGCTACCGGACGCTATCAGGATGCCAGAGACATCCTGACCACATTTGCCCGCTATGTCCACCACGGCATGGTGCCAAATATGTTCCCGGATGAAGGAACCGCCCCATTGTATAACACTGCAGATGCTTCCATGTGGTATTTCTATGCTGTTGGCAAATATCTCGAATACACCGGTACCCCGGAAGATTATGCATTTGTGCGGGAGACCATTTATCCAAAATTAAAGGAAATTATTGCAGCCTATGAACACGGAACAGATTTCTCCATCTATATGGAAGAAGATGGACTTATCCATGCCGGAAGCGGTCTCGACCAGGTAACCTGGATGGATGTCCGTGTGGGCGACTGGGTTGCTACACCACGGCACGGCAAGCCGGTAGAAATCAATGCGCTCTGGTATCATGCACTCTGCCTGATGGAAGAATGGGCAACGCGCTTTGGGGAAGACGGTTCCCACTATGCTGCCCTTGCAGCTCATGCAAAGGAATCTTTCGCAAAAGAATTCTGGAATGAAAAAGATGGATGTCTCTATGATGTGGTAGACGGACTGGAAGGTGATGCAACCCTTCGTCCAAATCAGATTTATGCTGTTTCCCTGCCGCACCGGATGTTAGATGCTGACAAGGAAAAGAAGATTGTAGATAAGGTTTACGAGAAACTATATGCTAAAACCGGTCTTCGCTCCTTAAGCCCGGATGACAAGGAATACCATCCGACCTATGAAGGCTGTCTTGATAAACGTGACCACGCTTATCATCAGGGTACTTCCTGGGGCTTCCTCTTAGGCGGTTTCCTGACTGCTTATGTGCATGTCTATGGAACCTCCAAAGAAGTTATCACACGGGTAGATGCCATGTTAGATGCCACCAGAGAACAGTTCTACCACGGCTGTATCGGTTCTATTGCAGAAATCTTTGATGGTAATGAACCTCACACCTCCCGCGGCTGCTATGCCCAGGCATGGAGTGTCGGAGAAATTCTCCGGGCATATACGGAGGATATTCTTCCGTATAAATAAATCATTTTTATACCAACAGAACCTGCCACCGGCAGCTTCTTACGGATGAAAAAAGGGGCTTGATAAACCAAGCCTCTTTTTTCATCCCGTGCAATACCCATATCTCTATGCCGGAATCTGCTCCTTCAACCATGTTTTTTCTTCCTCGGGAAGGAATTCCGCAATGGTATCATAGACATACTGCTGATACTTCCGAAGCAGTACCTTTTCCCGGCTGTCTAATTCTTCCCAGTCAATAGCCTCCAGATCAAATGGTGCAACGGTCAGTGTTTCAAATTCCATGAACTGTCCATATTCCGTTTTCTCTGATTTCTTACAAAGCAACAGACTCTCAAGGCGGATGCCGTATTTTCCTTCCAGATACAGTCCCGGTTCGTCCGAAGTAATCATGCCTTCTTCCATGACAGTTCCGGTGCCATACCGTTCCCGGTAACGGAATGCATTCGGTCCTTCATGTACATTTAACAAATAGCCAACCCCATGACCGGTTCCGTGATTATAGTCAAGTCCCATATGCCACAATGGCTCCCTTGCCAGATAATCAAGGTTGACTCCCGTACAGCCATATTTAAATTTTGCATCCGAAAGATTCAGATTTCCTCTTAATACGGCAGTATAATGTTTCTTCTCCTCTGTGCTTAATGCTCCAAGGGCAATGGTTCTTGTCACATCCGTTGTGCCATCCAGATACTGTCCGCCGGTATCCAGCAGCAGAAAGTTTTTGTTATCCAGTGGAATATTGCTCTTCTCATCCGGCTCATAATGCACAATAGCTCCATGGGCACCGTATGCAGCAATTGGTGCAAAGCTCTGTCCCAGATAACCTTCTCCCTGCCTCCGGAATTCTTCTAATTTCTCACATACTGTAAGCTCCGTTATCTGCCGCTTATCTTCCACATGCTTTAACCAGTAAATAAGCTTTGTCAAAGCAATGCCATCCTTCTTATGTGCCAGACGTTCATGTTCCATCTCAGTGGCATTCTTCACTGCCTTCATAAGCTCAATCGGGCTGTTCTTCTTTACCTTATGTGCCTCTTTTGGAATGGCATCATACAGCGCATAATTTGTCATACTATCATCGATAAGAATGCTTTGGTCTGCCGAAATTTCCTTTATATCCGCATAAATCTGTTCATATCCGTAAATAAAGATTTTTTCAGCAGAAAGTCTTTCCTTTAAGTCAGCCGGCACACTCTTTTCATTTACATACCAGCGGATTTCATCCGGTGCAATCAGTACATAAGATAACGCCACCGGATTATATGCAATATCATTTCCCCGGATATTAAAAAGCCATGCGATTTCATCCAGAGACGGAATCAGAAAATAATCCGCCTTGCAATCCACCATTGCTTTTCGTACCTCTGCCACCTTATCCTTCCGGCTCTCACCTGCATATTCCACGCCAAGCTCCCAGATTGGATCACAGGATAATGCAGGACGATTCGCCCAGATTTCGCCTACAACATCCCGGTCTGGAGCAAATGCAATCTTTTTCTCCCGCAATTTTTCTTTTAAACTCTTTGCCATGCCGGTACTTACGGTTCTTCCATCAAACCCCAATACGGTGCCATCTTCCATTTTTTCAGCCAGAAAAGTGCCAATATCCACTACTCCCGGCTGTCCGCTCCGGAATAACGTAATGCCGGTGCCGGCAAGCTGTTCTTCTGCCTGGATAAAATATCTTCCGTCTGTCCAGAGTCCTGCCATATCTTCAGTAATTACCAGTGTTCCTGCCGAACCGTTAAATCCGGAAATATATTCACGGCATTTAAAATATTCCCCTACATATTCCGATGCATGGAAATCATCGGAAACAATGAGATATGCTGCCATGCCGTATTCTTTCATCTTCTGTCTTAACGCAATCAATTCTTCTTTCAAATCTATCACCTCTATGTTATGCTATAATGAATGTTAGTGATTCCATTACAGTATAGCATTCGTTAATAAGAACGGAAAGGAATTCTTTTATGTTTCGCCTGATTGGAAAAATACTTTTCTTTTTCATAAGATTTATCATACATCTTCCTTTCGCCGTATTCCATGGACTACGGCGGTTCTTTTTTGGTGTCAATTTTGATAAAATGAATGGCTACGAATTTGAAGAATATGCTGCCCGCTATTTAAAACGCAACGGGTATTCAAAGGTTACTGTCACCAAAGCTTCCAGAGATTTTGGTGTGGATTTAATTGCAAAAAAACACCGGACTACCTATGCAGTCCAGTGTAAATTATATCATGGCAAAGTAGGAAACAGTGCCGTACAGGAAGCCGTTGCCGGCAAATCCTATTATGATTGTGATGAGGCAATGGTCATTACCAACAGTGTTTTCTATCCCGGCGCTATTACACTTGCCGAAGCCAATAATGTTATTCTCATTGACGGTGCACAGTTAAACCGGCACAGCTTCCGCTGGGGCAGATTTTTCCGGGTTATCCTGCTTCTCCTGCTGTGTGGCCTGCTGATTTTTTGTTTTATATCTCCGGAAGCTACACTTATCTGACATTCAACAGAAGCTTTTCATCTTAATGATTTTATATACAAATACCATCCTTACCGGCTCAATCTACCAGCCAGTATAGATGGTATTCTTATTTATTATACGGTTGTGTTTACTCCGTTGACGTTGGCATGCTCGTCTTCTGCCATCGGAATTACCAGACATTTCTGTCCATTGATAACCTCGGATTTAATCTGTGAAACTTTTTCCGGTTTCACACGAAGCACAACATCATAGGTCTTAACTACTTCGTCAGCTTCTTCCTCAATCTGCTTCTCTTTTAACTGCTGCTGCAGCACTTCAACCTGGGCTACCAGTTCTTTTTCCTTCTGAATCTGCTCATTGGCAGCCAAAGCTTTGCTGTCTACTACATTTTCTGCCAGTGGTGCTTCTTCTGCAAATTCCTCTGCGCAGGTCTTTCCAATTTTTTCTGCCTTTTCCGGTGCAACGCCGCTTTCTTCCATGACATTGGCCAAAAGCTCCGGTGTCAGCACTACCGGATCTTCTTCCAGCTCTGCTTTCTCTTCCACCAGATCATTTAAGTTCTGCTGAATCTCCATCAGCACTTCACCGCTCTTTTCCACATCATCGCCATATGCCTGTTTGACGATAGAATGGAAGGTCATCTTCTGCTCCGTTGCGGTACGTCTTGCGCCACAGCCTAATCCCAACTCCATAAATTCCGCATGCGGTGCTTTAGTATCCTTGGTATAGAACATCAGTGAATGAATATCGGTACTGCGGTCAGTAAATGCCGGGAATAAGAAACCGCTGTCCGGTACGCTTACCACCCAGTCACGGATTCTTGGTCCGATACGGTTTTCATCTTCTCTGTAACCCAGTCCCGGTTTGGATAACTGCACCGGGCAGATGGCACATAAAAGATACTCAAATACTTCTTCCGATTCATCCAGCGCATTATTATCTGTGGTCTTGGTCATGACATCATAAGCATCATGGAACAGCAAAATCAGATAGTTGCCCGCATAATCATAGCTTTCAATGACCATATCATAAAAACGGTCTAATAACTCCGGATTTTTTAATTTGCTTTCTCTTAATCCCAAAAGGAACTGCTGTCTTCCGCCGGCTGCTTCTTCCTCCAGTGGGAAATTCAACTCCAAAAGATTATTTCCAATGGTTCCCGATAAGGTTTTCTTGGCAATCTCCAAATATTTATAAAACTCTTCATCTTCCAGATTTAAAAATGTTTCACTTAAATCAACAACCTTATTCTTACCAGCGTCAACATAACAGCCACATAATCTGGTAAAGGTACAATTCTCTTTCGTAAAACGTCTCTTTAATTCTGCCACACCTTTTTTATCCATACTATGTATCTACTCCTTTATTACATCTTTTTTCTATTTCATATTTGCATATGTTTCAAATTGTTTTCTCACAATGCGGAATGCTTCCATCAGTTTCGGTGAAAATACACCACACTCACCATTAATAATCATATGAAATGCCTCATCCGTAGAATATGCGGATTTGTAGCACCGCTCATTTACCAGTGCATCATAGACATCTGCCACTGATACAATCTGGGCGGAAATCGGAATTTCATCTCCCTTTAAGCCATCCGGATAGCCTTTTCCATCATATCTTTCATGATGGGAACGGATAATTTCATAGCTGACTGCCTTTTCCTTCGGATTCCATTCGCCTTTCATGGAATCTAAAATCTCACAACCACGCAGAGTATGGGATTTCATATATTCAAACTCATCCTTCGTCAGTTTTCCAGGCTTTAAAAGAATGCTGTCCGGAATTGCAATTTTTCCCAAATCATGCAGTGCGCTGGCTGCAACGATAGTCTCTATCTGCTCTTTCGTCAACCCATACTCCGGATATTTCTCGCCGAAAGTTTCTGCCATAATGCGGGTATAATCCTTCACGCGCTGAATATGCTCACCGCTTTCAAGGCTACGATATTCTACGATGGTTCCCAGCATATCGATAATCTCCTGATTGCGCTTTGCGAGACGCTCTGCCTGCTGTTTTAAGGTCTGGTTCGCTTTCCGCAGTACAATGGTCTGCTCCTCTACCTTCTCTTCCAGATGATTCTTGTATACATAATGGTTTACCATGTTCTGCACTCTTTTCTTTACCAGAGTAGCATTAAATGGTCTTCCAATGAAATCTGATACGCCGCATTCAAAGCACTTCTTCTCATTCTGGATGCTGGTTTCTTCACTGATTACCAACACAGGAACTTTATCTAAGACATTCAGTTCTTTCAAGCCGTCCAGCACCTGAAAACCATCCATAACCGGCATCACAATATCCAACAATATTGCTGAAATATTCTCGGCTTCCTTTTCCATGATTTCCAGTGCCTGCTTTCCGTTCTCTGCCTCTACAATATCGTACTCTTCCTTCAGAATCTCGCATAAGAGGTCCCGGTTCATCTCCGCATCATCTACAATCAGAATCTTGTTTTTCAATCGATTATTCTCCTTCCAGCTTTGCAATTGCTCCTGTTACAATTTCATACTGTTCTGCAACTGCTGTAAAAAGTTCAGTACTTCCAGCAGTTTCTCTTCCACGCAGTTTCTCTGGCAGTTCTGCGCTTACTTCATATAACTTATCAAATCCAAGATTCAGGCAGATTCCCTTTAATGTATGAGCGGCACGAAATGCCTTTTCGCCGTCTTCCTCTGCTAACCCCTCTTTTAATTCTTCAAAGCTTTTGTCGGACGGAAACTTCCTTACGAATTTTTCTAATATCTTTTCACTTCCAATTCGCTCGGATACCTCCTCGTAGTTACTTCCAATTACTTCGTAACATTCTTTTATCGTCACCGGCAATTCCTCCTAACAGTATATGTGTCCAATTCCAATGTGTGCTTTCACACTCTTATTACTAAATTAGACTTTTATATCAAAAAAAGCAAGATAAATTTCTTGCTTTTTGAAAGAGCGATAGACGGGGCTCGAACCCGCGGTCTCGACCTTGGCAAGGTCGCGCGTTACCAACTACGCCACTATCGCATATGCAATTGTATGTTGCAAAGCGGGTGATGGGAATCGAACCCACGTATCCAGCTTGGAAGGCTGGTGTTCTACCATTGAACTACACCCGCGGCTCATTGCCTTTCGGCAATGCCCAGTTCCGGAATCGAACCAGAGACACGAGGATTTTCAGTCCTCTGCTCTACCAACTGAGCTAACTGGGCTTGTGCTGTAAAGCATTCACAGCACTGACTATTCTATCGGAAAAAGCAGGAATTGTCAAGATACTTTTCCTGCTTTTTTCATTTTTTCATTTTTTTGTTTTGTTTTTTATTCCACTGTTACAAGTGCCATAGAATAGGATGGCAATGTCAGTTCATTATTCTCTAATGTGATTGCATCCTCACCGGTCAGGAGCATTCCGCCGATGGTTCCTTCTCCGCCCAAATCTACGCCTGAGATATCAACCTTCTGAGTTTCCTGGGAAAGGTTGAATACCAGCAAAGTGGTTTTACCATCATAGGTCTTGGTAATTGCTGCAATATTTTTATCGGAAAGGCTCTCTACATTTGCAGTGATTCCACGGGCAATTTCCGGATAACGGTTTCTTAAGCGGATTGCCTGTTTGAAATAATTATAAATGGAATCCGGATCATCCTGCTGGTCTTCTAAGCTTCCGTTGGTCATCTTGATGCTTTCCATGCCATCCGGACCTTTACACATGCCTTCTGCGGATGCATCAGAGGACCACTGCATCGGTGCACGTTTATTTTCGTCTTTTCCGGAACCTTTCATACCGATTTCTTCCCCATAATAAAGGAATGCATTTCCACTCATCATAAGATTCATGGCTCCGGCAGTCTTAATCTGTGCAGCCTTATACTCCCCACTATAGTATCCGGCTCCTCTTGCCATATCATGGTTCGTATAGAACGGTGCATCAATATAATTTTCATTGTACTGGCTTAAAAGCTCATCCATTTTGCCGCATACATTGGCATATCCTTTTGCTCCGGACTCTGAGGTTCCTTTTACAGCATTGGCAATAATTCCACTGGCATCTGCAAAGTCAAAGTTAAATACGCTGTCGATTCCACTTTCCAGATATTTTGCATATGTATCACGGTCTGTCCATACCTCTGCTACGATATAGGAATTCTCATCTTTTGCTTTTACCATATCGTTAAACCATTTTAAGACTTCCACATTTTCAGTGGTATTATCTGAAAAATATTCTTTGGCTGCATCCATACGGAAACCATCTACCCCAAGATCCATCCAGAAGGATGTAATCTCATCAAATTCATTTCTTACGGCTTCACAGTCAAGATTCAAATCCGGCATTTCACTCCAGAATTTTCCTTCGTAATACCAGTTGCTGCTGCCAGCCTTATAATACACGCCACTTGGCTGGTCTGTTGTAAAGTTATAGTAATCTACATATGGACATATGCTGCTGTCCGGCTGCTGACCATCACTTAAGCTCTCCAGATATTCCACTGCCTGTGTAAACCATGGATGCTTGGATGATGTATGGTTGATTGGGAAATCAATAATCACACGAATGCCTCTCTTATGGCATTCTTCAATCAGCTGTTTGAAATCATCTAAAGTTCCATACTGCTCATCGATATTTTCATAATCGGTAATATCATATTTATGATAAGTCGGTGATGGCATAATCGGCATCAACCAGATTCCATTACAGCCAAGGTCTGTATCTGTGCTGTCATCTCCATCGTTAATATAATCCAGTTTATCAATTAATCCCTGAATATCTCCGATTCCGTCTCCGTTGCTGTCATAGAAGCTATATAAAAATACTTCATAATAGGTACGGTATTTATCATCAATAATATTCAGTTCTCCGGCATTTGCCTTTGCCATGGCGGAGTCTTCCACACCTGCGGTCTTTTCTGTTGCTGCGACATTCTCTGTTCCGGCAGCATTGTTATCCTGATTGCCGCCACAGCCGGCACTTATGGCTCCAAGGGTAAGGCACAGTGCAAGAAGTAACGCCTGTAGTCTTTTTTTCATGAGATTCTCCTTTTCTTCTCTTTTTTATTTCGTTGAAATGAAGGGGGGATGTAACTGCGATGCTTTTGTTCTGCATTTGAAACAACGTTATTTTCCAGGCAGAATGCTCCAATTCTAACCAGCACATTTTTCTTTTCTTATTATCATCTGTCTTTCCAATGTTTGACAGAATGCTAGTGGGAGTCCGGCTGAATGCGGATACCATTTTGTGACTGGTTAGGGGCGCTTGGAATTCTTAGCGCCCCTTACCGGTTGCATGAGGTATCCGTATCAGCCGGACAACCACTGCATCCAGTCAAAGCAATGGCAAGACATCTGAAAATCAGAAAAATGTACTGCTAAGAATTGTGACACATTCTGTCTGAATGAAAATACCTGTTATTTCAAACACAGAACAAATATCCTTCGCAATCTCCACCCCATCATTATCAACTGATATAACAAAGAGAGGCAAAAGCTTGCCTCTCTTTTAAACAATTTAAACGGCTGCAAAATTTAGCCTTTTACTGCTCCACTCATTCCTTCTACATAGAATTTCTGTGTAAACATGAAGAGGATTGCAATTGGAATTGATACTACTACAGCACCAGCTGCGAAACATGTATACCAGTTGTTGATATACTCTTTCTCTAACATCTTCCATAAACCGATAGATACGGTAAACTGGTCTGCGTTTGCACCACAGATAACCTTTGCGAATACGAAGTCAATCCATGGTCCCATGAAGGAAGTCAGGATGGTGTATACGATGATTGGTTTACTAAGTGGAATGGTAATTCTTGTAAATACCTGCCATCTGTTCGCTCCATCGATGATAGCTGCCTCGTCTAAAGACTTCGGAATTGTATCAAAGAATCCCTTTGCTACATAGAATCCGACACCACTACCTGCGGAGAATACAATAATCAACGCAATACGAATCATGGAACCTTCTGATAATCCAAGTGCTTTTAAGATAAAGTATACAGCAATCATGGACATGAAGGATGGGAACAGACCTAAAATCATTGCAATATTCATAAATGGTTTTCTCATTTTGAAACGCATTCTTGACATACAGTAAGAAACTGAAAGTACAAAGATGGTTGAAATGATACAGGTAAAGATTGCAATAATCAGTGTATTCATGAACATCTTAGGGAAGTTCAGGATACTTGTATCTGTAAATAATTTAACATAGTTATTTAATGTATATGTTTTCGGGAAGAAAGTCTCTACATAAGAACCTTTCTCTGCACGGAAACTTGTAAGTACAACCCAGAATACCGGAAGTACCCAGATAAATGCTAATACTGCAAGGAACACATGAACTAAAATATTTATAATTGTTTTACGTACTTTTGCGCCTGATGTAGCTGTTTTCTGCTTACTCATTACATGAATCCCTCCTCATCTTTGTAGGATGTGGTATTTCGATAAGTAACCAGGGCAACAATAGCCAATACCACGAATGTCATAATACCAATAACGGCACCCAGGTTATAATACTTCTTATCAACGGTCAGCTTATACAACCAGGTAACCAGAAGGTCGGTCTTTCCTGCGGTTGCATCCACCGGCGTAGGATTTCCTCCGGACAGAAGGAAAATAACGTTGAAGTTGTTGATATTTCCAGTAAACTGTGTAATTAAGTATGGTGTCATTACGAATAACATATATGGCAGAGTAATTTTGAAGAAAGTCTGAACAGCATTTGCGCCGTCAATCTTTGCTGCCTCGTATAACTCAGCCGGAATATTCTGTAAGATACCGGTTACCTGAAGAATGGTATATGGAATACCTACCCACAGGTTGATTACAATAACTGTAACTCGTGCCCACATTGCTTTGGTAAAGAATGGCAATGCAGTATCAATAATACCATGTTTAATAAGCAGTGTGTTAACAATACCGGTTGGCTGTAACATACTTCTCATAATCAGAAGGGATACGAACTGTGGTACTGCAATAGATAATACAAAGCAGAATCTCCAGAATCCCTTTGCTTTTGTCTCTTTCCGGTTGATGATGATTGCAAGAATCATACCGAAAATGTAGTTTAACACTGTTGCAAATACAGCCCAGATCAGGGTCCATCCTAATACAGAATAGAACTGTTTTCCAATGCTGTCGCCAAAGTTCAATATCTTCTTAAAGGTAGCAAATCCAACCCAGTCGAATAACATTAAGTGTTCTCCGGAAATACTGTAGTTGGTAAATGCCATCGTAATATTGTAAATCAATGGCAGTACAGTAAAGATCAAAATTCCCATCAGTGGAAGTGCTAACAGCAATTTATATAAATTTTGATCAAACAAACTCTTGAAGTCTTCTTTAAATGTGTTTAAGTGCCGTCCTGCTTTTGCCAGCAGTTCTGATTTGTATGAACTTTTTACTGCTTCCCTCCATACAATAATGAACATGAAGGTAAGATATAATGTTGCAACTCCGTAAAGTAAGATAAGCTGTGAATTATCACCAGCCTGATATTCATAAATACTCTTTGCATCATTCCATACTTTTTCCTGTTCTCTCCATCCAAGTGATGGCAGCATGGAAATTGCATAGAATCCATAAGAAATCATGTAATAAAGATAAGCAACCTCAATTGCTAAAAACATGAGACCTTTTACTATCTGTTTGTGTGCAATGTTGCCCAAGCCCATGATTAACATGGAGAGCTTAGTAATTGCATTTCCTTTAACTAACGCACCAGTAACGGTATATGGTGTCTGAAACTCTTTTACTTTTTTCTTTTTTGTAGCAGCCTTCTTCACGCTATGGGCCTCCTATACTCTCTATAGTAAGACATCCAGGGTACCGTTGCCGGTATCCTGGAGTCCCCGGTTCTTTTCCAAACCGTTATTTTTAGGAATTCTTATAACGAACTTCCAATTACATCTTTTGCTTATTCAGCAACGTCTGTATTCATAGCTGTGTTCATTTCTTCTGTCTTCTCAGCAGCGTTGTCTTTTGTTACTTCGCCAGACTGGATATTTTTACCCATGTTCTCTGCTGGTGACCAGTAGTTACCCATTTCTTTTACTAATGGCTGCATGATAGATGTATCTGTCATAACTTTTGTAACTGCTGTAGCAATTGGATCGTCAGCTAATGAAATGTTGATGTTTGAAGGAAGGATGTTTCTCATTTCGTAATGAGCTGTCTGAGCCTTCTCACTTGCTAAGTAAGCTGCAAGAGACATAGCTACCTGCTGGTTCTCAGCGTTAGGGTTAACACCGATTGCTTTAGATCCCATGAAGGATTTCATCTGACCTTCTTTTCCGTCGATTGTAACGGTAGGAAGAGCTGCAACACCCATGTTGTCGCCAAGTTTTTCTTTAACATTTTCAGCATCCCATGTTCCGGAGAATACTGCTGCTACGCTGTCGCCTAATCCAGCAAGACCAGCTCCGTCAGCATCTACTAAGAAGTTAGGGTTAGCTGCTAAGTCTACTAAGTACTCTGTAACTGCTGTAGCTTTGTCTCCACCGAAGTCGATACCAGCAGATGCATCAGTTCCATCACCGAATAATGAACATCCGTTAGCTACATAGAATGCCTGGATATACCAAGAGTTGGTTAATGGGAAGGAAACTTTCTTTCCAGCTTCTCCAGCTTTCTCTAACATTGTATCAAAGCTCTTTACATCATCCTCTGAGAATACGCTCTTATCATAGTACATGAACCATGTATTAGAGGTAAATGGGAATGCTACTACTGCATCGTTGTATGTAACAGAAGCAAGAATAGAATCAGAGTTTGTAGATGTTACATATCCAAGATAATCTCCACCAAGCTCTGATAATGCACCTGCAGATACCAGATCTGGGATGTTATCGTTTGCAAGCATGTAAACATCAGCTGCTGCTTCAGCATCTTTTGTTACGTTGTCTTTTGCTTCACCCTCAGCACATACGCCGTAGTTGAATTTGATTTTCCAGTTTGGATGCTCAGCTGCGAATGCTTCACACTGATCCTGAAGCCAGTTTGTATCCTGATCTTCCTGCGGGCTCCATACTGTTAAGTCACCCTCCCAAGCTTCATCTTCTGCTACATCAGTTTTCTCTGTTGTTGTTGTAGCTTCAGTATCTTTCTTTTCTGTGTTCTTGTCTGCGTCTTTGCTACCGCATCCTACCATGGATACTGCCATAGCTGTTACAAGAAATAATGATAATGCTTTCTTTTTCATTTTCTTCCTCCTTAAAAATGTGATTTCGATTAAGCATTTATATAAAACGGTAATCCGTTCTATATCATATGAAATTATCTGCGATACACTGCCGTAATGGTACGAATCCATGCTCTTCGTTCTTCACTCAGAGTATCTCTTCCTACCCGCCATTTCCAGTTCTGTCCGACTGTGGATGGCTGATTCATCCGGGCTTCATTGCCGAGCTGTAAAATATCCTGCATCGGAATGATAACCACATCCGCTATGCTTGAGTAAGCTAATCGGATTAAGGCATCCGGAATCTCTTCCTTAGAGCCTATGTTTAAATATTCATAGAGGTAAGCCAGTTCATATTCTGTCTTATCTCGGAAATAACCAACAATGGTATCGTTATCATGTGTACCAGTATACACCACTGTGTTATTTTCTTCAAAGTTATGTGGAAGATTTTCATTTCCTGTATTTCCATCAAATGCAAACATCAGGATTTTACTTCCAGGCCATCCAATTCTTGCTAAAAGCTTTCTGCTTCCTGCGATGGCATTTCCGGCATTGTCTGCTATGATTCTGCAATCACCGGCACTCTCTTCCATGACATCTGTCAGTTTCTTTCCCGGACCCTTATTCCATTTTCCATTACAGCAATCTTCTTCCTGAAATGGAATGGTGTAATATCTTACAACTCCGAGGAAATGGTCGATTCGAATCACATCATACAATGCTGCGTTCTTCTCGATTCGATGTCTCCACCAGTCAAACTGATGCTCTTCCATATAAGAGTAGTCATATATGGGATTACCCCATTTCTGACCTTCCTGTGAGAAATTATCCGGCGGGCTGCCTGCCACATACTGCTGGGTTCCGTCTTCTTCTAATAAGAAGAGTTTTCTGTTTGCCCACACATCGGCGCTGTCCATTGCCATATATAACGGGATGTCACCGATAATCTGTATTCCTCTTGTATTTGCGTACTGTTTTAAGGATTTCCACTGCTCATAAAACTTATACTGGCAGAACTCCCAAAACAGGATCTCTTCTTTTAATAAGTCTTTGTATTCCTGTAATGCCTCAGGTGTACGGTTTCTGATTCCCGGTTCCCATGCCATCCATTCCCGGTTATTTTCTTTTCCCTTGACTGCCATGAATAATGCATAATCAGCTAACCAGCAATCATTGTCCTCTTCGAACTTCCGGAAAGAAGGCTTTGCGGTATCAAACCGTGCAAATGCTTTCTTTAATATCTGAAAGCGGTTTTCAAAAAGATTGGCATAATCAACATCTTTCTCATCTGCGCCCCAGTTGTAGCTCCGAATCTCGCTTTCCATTAGCAGACCGTCGCGAACCAGGTCATCTAAATCTATCAAATACGGATTTCCTGCAAATGCTGATATTGACTGATACGGACTGTCTCCGAAACTGGTTGGTCCAATCGGAAGTATCTGCCAGTATCTTTGTTTCAGGTCTACAAGTAAGTCTACGAAATTGAAAGCTGCATCACCCAGGGTTCCGATTCCGTAATCGGAAGGAAGACTTGTTATTGCCATCAGGATTCCAGCTCCTCTGGTTAATCTCTTTGCCTCCAATGTTCTTTCCCCCACATCGGTTTTTCGCTTTTTGCTTTTCGGTAATTTTCGTATCTGAGGTTATTTTACGTCTTTTTATCACTTTTGTCAAACGAAACGACCCTTTCGGCATCATTTTTGCCGTTTTTGACGGAAATCATCCTGTTTTTTTGGTTATATTGCTACTCAAAACCCTGTTTTTTTTCGAAAAATAATTTTTCGTGGTACTTGCACCCATCAGGCAAATTCTATATAATACAAACTGTAAAAAACATTTGATAAAATTGTATTAGAATATACCAAATTTGCGGAGGCTAGTTATGGTCACAATTAAGGATATTGCCAATCGTCTCGGCATCTCTGTCAGCACTGTTTCCAAGGGATTAAACGGTGCCAGCGATATCAGTGAAGATTTACGGCAGATGGTTCTTGATACCGCAGTGGAGATGGGGTATCAGTCCAAGAAAATGAAAAAAGATGAAAACAAAAAGCTTTGCCTTTTTATTGAAAATATGGAATATGAAACAGCCAATCAGTTCGGCTATGAAATCATTTTAGGTTTCCGTCAGGCTGCTTTCCGGGATGGCTGGTCTGTCAATGTGGTTCCGGTTACTCCGGCTTTTCAGATGACAGAAAAATATGATACCTATATGTTAAAGAATGGTTACTCCGGTGGATTCTTAGTAGGCTTCGCCCTTCACGATGACTGGATGCGTCAGCTTTCCTTTACTTCTATTCCGACCGTTCTTTTCGATAACTATATTAAGAAGAATCCTCACGTATGTTATGTAGGAACCGATAACTATGAGGGCATCGAATCTGCAGTAGACCATCTGTATCAGCTTGGTCACAAAAAGATTGCTTTCCTTAACGGTTCTCTTTATTCCATGGTCAGTGAGAAACGTTATCAGGCATACTTAGACGCCATGAAAGCCCACAACCTTCCGGTTGAAGAAGATATGGTAGCACATGGCTACTATGTGGCAGACAGTGCCAAATATCATGTGCCGAATTTTCTGGCTGCCGGTGCAACCGCAATTCTCTGTGGTAATGACCTGATTGCTTCCGGTGTTATTACAGAATGCCAGCTTCGCGGCTTCTCTGTTCCGGATGATATCAGCGTGGTTGGTTTTGATGACCTTCCGATTTCCTCTTTCTTAGAGCCGCCACTGACTACCGTCCGTCAGGAAAGAACCGAGCTTGGCAAATGCGGATATGCTGCATTGAACAATCTTATTAACCATGTCTCCGTCAGCATGACTTTGCTGCGCCCGCAGCTTATTACAAGAGCATCTACTGCTCCGTGTGTGGAACGGGAAGAAGCAGTGGAAGAAAACGAAGACGCATAACAGGTATAAGAATAAAAATAAGAATAGAAATAGTAATTCATAAAGAACAATCTGTGGGAAATGCATTTTTCGTGTTTCCCACAACAAAAAAAGGAAACGATAACTCGTTTCCTTTTTTAATGCCCGCGACCGGAATCGAACCGGTACTGTGTCACCACAACAGGATTTTAAGTCCTGCGCGTCTGCCAGTTCCGCCACGCGGGCATTTGATTTTTTCGCTGCTTGCGTAAAAAAATCTCATTGCCTGATTGCAATGAGAATGGGCAGAGGTGGATTCGAACCACCGAAGCAATTTGCAGCAGATTTACAGTCTGTCCCCTTTGGCCACTCGGGAATCTGCCCATTTATCAGGTCACTAGATGTCCTGACGAATATAGATTATAGCATAACACCTTGCAGTGTGCAAGGCGTTTTTATGCATTTTTACAATTTTTTATTCTTCCTGCTTCTTGGCTTTTAAAATGACAGCCGCATGCTTCGGCAATGTAATATCCAGTCTGCCGTTGCTGATGTCATAGCTGACAGAAGAAAGAGAGTATCCGCTTTCACTGGTAAAAAGAATCTGTTCTAAAGTTCCATACTTTGGAAGCCCCACTGCCCATACGGATAAATCAATGTGACGGGTATTCTCGTCATTATTTACAATAATAACAAACTGCTGCTCCCGGTTAAATCTTCCATAGCAAAGAAGATTATCTTCTCCATTTAAGAATTTCACGCTTCCGGTGCGAAGTGCCGGATTCTCTTTGTGAATCTTAATAATATCACGATGGAAACGAATCAAATCCTTATCTTCGCGTCCCCATGGATAAGTTCTCCGGTTATCCGGGTCTGTAAATCCACAAAGGCCTGCCTCATCGCCATAGTAAATGGTTGGTGCTCCCGGCCAGGTCATCTGGATTACAACTGCCTCACGAAGAACTGCTGTATTTACACCCTCTTCTGCCGCTTTGGTTCCAAGATGTTCTGCTCTTCCCACCTTATGATTGGTTCTGGTTAAGAATCTGGAATGATCATGGTTGGAAAGTTCATTCATGGAACACTGCAGGGATGGTGTCAGAAAGCTTGCCATATAGTGATTCATAGAACCTTTAAAGTTCTCGATTTTTCCGATATTTTCCGGCTTGAAGTCATCGCTGTGCTTCTCCATTCCTGTAAGGAACCAGGTCACTGGCTCCATAAAGGCATCATAGTTCATAACGGTATCCCACTGGTCTCCACCCAGCCAGTCTCTCGGGTCTCCGTAATGCTCTGCTAAAATTACTGCCTGCGGGTTGGCTTTCTTTACAGTATCACGGAACTCTCTCCAGAACTGATGGTTATATTCCGGGCTGTGTCCCAAATCCGCTGCAACATCCAATCTCCAGCCATCTGCATTATATGGCGGAGAAACCCATTTTGCAGCCACACGTAAAATATAATCATGCAGTGTCTCTGAGCCTTCGTAATTAAGCTTCGGCAATGTATCATGTCCCCACCAGCCATCATAGCTTCCGTTATCCGGCCATGCATTCTGATCATGGAACTGGAAGAAGTCATTGTACGGGCTGTCTTTGCTGATATAGGCTCCCGGCTCATAGCCTGCTTCACTGCGGTAGATTTTTTCACGGTCTAACCATTTATTAAAGGAACCGCAATGATTAAATACTCCATCCAGGATAACGCGGATTCCTCTCTGGTGTGCTTCCTTTACCAGTATTGCAAAAAGTTCATTACTTGCCTCTAAGTTCCGCTTATCCGTTACACGGCTGATATAGCGGCTGGCATGCTGATTGTTATGGTCTCCCGGTTGCAAAAGTTCTCCTTCGTCCACTACGATTTTACCGTAATGCGGGTCAATATAATCATAATCCTGAATGTCGTATTTATGATTGGACGGAGAAACAAACAGCGGATTAAAATAAATTACTTCAATTCCAAGGTCAGAAAGGTAATCCAGTTTCTTTCTCACACCCTCTAAGTCTCCGCCATAGAACTCTGCCACCGAAAAGTTCTCCGGACATTTTTCCCAGTTATCCACCTTCTGGCTGGTGGTACGGATATAGAAATATTCATCAGTCAACGGGTCGTTGGAAGTATCTCCATTATAAAAACGATCTGTCAAAATCTGATACATAACCGCGCCCTTTGCCCAGTCCGGTGTAGAAAAGCCCGGTACAATTTCAAAATTATACTGTGGTCTTGGTGTCTGGTTTACGCCATAACGGTCAAAGATACAGTGAAGCATTCCGGTCTCTATTTCAAAGTAATAGGAAAAACGCTCCTCTGTCATCCGAATCTCTACGGAATAGTAATCAAAAAGTCCCTCAGATTCGGTCTTTTCCATAAAATATTTTTTCTGCTCTGTGCAAAGCCAGACTGCATCTACATTATCTCTTGCTGTACGAAAACGAATGGTCACCAGCTCTCCGGCTTTTGGTTCCGCCGGACTACGATAATCTTCTGTTCCATCAGAAAAAAGCGCGCGTTTTCTAAGAATCGGGCGCATCTGCATAATATACTGCTGAATTCTGTTTAATTCATAAATCGATTGCTGTTTCTTCATCATCTTACAACAAGCCTCTCGTTTCTAAATAATTATTTTTATTACTATAATATACGAAAATCCCAAAGATTACAACCAGAAAAGGACGGATACACTTTTCTGCATCCGTCCCCTCTTAAAGAAGTAACTCTATGAAATCTATTATATACCTAACTCCGCCTTTACGTCTGATACCCAATCTTCTACGGTACCATACCATTCAATCATTTCATTTAATTTGTCTTCTTCGATTTCAGTATCTCCCTCTAACAGCTCTTTGTGCTGCTGTAAGACACCTGACATTTCAATCATGGTATCAATCACATCCTGATCAAATGCATCCGGATTCTCATTGATGGCATTTGCTACTTCATCGAATGCTGTACTTGCCTTATTGAATGCATCAATTGCAGCCTGTTTGTCTGTTCCCCCACAGCCAACCAGTGAAATGCACATGGTTAATACCAGTAAACATGAAATTATTTTCTTCATTTTCAACTTCCTCCTGTCTTTTGTGTGTCATCCTTGACTTAGGTATATTCTACCATTTTTCCACATCCGGCAGGGGGCTTGTGTCTCAATCGGCTGTAAAATGTACTGAATCGACACTCTTTTCCGAAAGGGACAGACGCAGTATAAAATACTCCTTTTCTGCCGAAAAAGTATACACGCCATCATAGCGTTCCACAATCGCACAGATGCTCTGCACACCAATGCCATGTCCCTTTTCTTTCGAAACCGGAACTCCGTTTTCAAAGACTGCTTCACCGTTGTAAGAGTTCTTCACCTGCAAAAATACCTGCTCCTGTTTTTCATAAATCTGTACTTCTATTTTTGCCTCTTTGCCTTCTTTTCGCACTTTCTCACAGGCATGGATGGCATTTTCCAGCGCATTGGACAGCAGCACACACAAGTCTGTATCACTTATCTTCAACTGTGCTTTTATGCCGCCTTCCACCTTCATGACAATTTCTTCTGCTTCCGCTCTTCCCGCAAAGGATGACAAAATCAGATTGGCAGCTTCATTTTCACAATACCGCACCACCTTCTGCTGCTCTAATTCATCGCAGATATCAGAAATATAATCCTTTGCTTTCTCTATCTGCCGGTTCTCCAAGCAGGCATAGAGATATTGCAAATGATGCCGCAAATCATGCCGGTACCGTCTGGCAAGATTCTGGGATTCGCGCAGTGCCGTGATTTCACGCATGGACTGCGCCACCTGCATATCAAGACTCTTTTGTATCTCCTTCATCCGGTTTTCTTCCTGCCCTTTGGTAAAGTTATACAGCAGGAAAAAGAGATATGCCACGCAGCAGATAAACGGCATAAATTCCACCACAACCGGTGTCCCGCTGGACAAAAGATCTGTATACACTTTGGTAAAATAATCAAATACATAATAGAGTACCGGTATCATACCAAACTGACACTGCATTTTTCTGGAATAACCGGAAAGATAACGAACTGCCGGTGTCATAAAGTATAAAAGTGCAAACAGAAGCGGCAGAGTAATCAATAATTCCACCACATCCAGCATCATTGCGCCACCGCCAAGGATTTCTACCACCAGAAGTGCCATCCAGCGCCGCAGCTGGCAGCACAGATATGCACCCATCACTGAGAAAAACGGCCACAGCAATTTGCCGGTCAGTCCCCACAGCAGCAAAATCAAGGGAACATGTACTAACAACGGATAAATCTGCTGCAGGAAATCAACATCCCATGTATAGTAAATAATTCCCTGCACAATTGGAATGAGTGCGATGCATATCCAGAAAATAATCCGGTTTTTCCGCCGGTTCAATGCATCGCAGAAGGACGCTGCCAGCACACTTCCAAAGACACTGACCGCCACATTGTTAAGAAGTGACATCCAAAGACTCATAATGTCACCTGCCCCTCTTCAAATGCATTTTCCAGAAATGCGCTTTTTATTTCATTGTACTTTCCTCTTGGAATGGGAATTTCCACAAGACTTGACATCGTAATGGTACGATAGGAAAGATTCTTTATATATTCCAGAATCACAAGATAGGAACGGTGCGGCCGCATGAATACACCATATGGCATCAGCTGCCGGCTCAGTTCATCCAGACTGCCGCTGCACTCATATACCGTTCCGTCGGTCAGATGTATCAATAAGGTTCTGTGAATTACTTCACAGTATTCCAGCTGTTTTAGCATAATCCGGGTAATCCCTGTCTTACAGCGAAGCACTATGCTGCTGCTTTGCTCCTTTTCCATCTGTTCTAAAACGGAATCCAGCAGACGATAGAAGCTGTTCTTTTCAATGGGCTTCAGCTGGTAATAGTATGCCTTCACTTCATAGGACTGCACTGCAAATTCCACTGATGAAGTAAGGAAAATGATTTTTATATTGTTGTCAAACTTCCGAATCTCGGATGCTGTATGGATTCCATCCACCCCCGGCATCAGGATATCCAGAAATAATATATCAAAGCGGGTTCCCTGCTCCATTTTATTCAGCAAATCCAGCGGGCTGTGATAGACTTCTGCATCTATTCTGTAATCACGCTCCCTGCGATACTGCTCCAGCAAACCCTGCAGTTCCTCTAAAACTGTATTATCATCATCGCAAAATGCTACTTTTATCATGCTGTATCCCCTATCTATGTATCAATTCTTAGCAGAATATGTCTTCTCTTATGATTCATTATAGGCAGTTTTGGGGCTGATGTCCACTGTTTGAGGGATGGGAGTTTTCTATGCGAGATAAGTGAGGGAAAAGCTCCCTCACTTCCGCGATAGGCTCGGGAACAAGTTCCCTCGCTATCGCGGTATTCGTCAAAGTTCCAAGCTGCAAAAAAGAAACTCAAGCAAGCTTGGTTTCTTTTCCTCACCTGTCACTTTTCCTCATTACTCGCGTAAAAAAAAGAGACGACCTTTCGCACGGTCGTCCTTTTAGGAGAAGGTATTTTTACTATGGGGTGTAGCAAAAATTATATAATGTATTGGGGGGTTTTTACGTTAATTATAGTACCATTTTCCCATTCAAAAGTGTGCACAAACTTCCAAAAAAATTCACTTTCCTTTTATTCAATCTGTATAGTGTGTGGATTTTATATCGAAAATACCGCTTATTTTTTGCACAAAAGAATGACATTTTGGGGACTTTGTTTTGGTCTGACCATTTTATCCCTGTTTCGTCATGATAGGCGCGCATGCGATTTCTCCCGCTACCAACCTGCAGAACCTGCTACCGGCAGCTTCTTACGGATGCCCGGCTGCAATATACCGGGATATAAAAAAAAGACAGCCACCGATCGGCTGCCCTTTTAAGGAGAAGGTATTTTTACTATGGGGTGTAGTAAAAACTATATATATAATGTATTGGGGGGTTTTTACGTTAATTATAGTACCATCTCTCCCGATTAAAGTGTGCACAAACTTCACAAAAGTTGTATTTGCTTTTTATGCATTTTGTATAGTACCTTTTTCCCATTTTCGAAAAAACCTTCTCTTTGGGTTCTATTCCTCTGTTGTCTCAGTTGCAACATCCGCTCCGCTCTGGAATAATGCTTCAAATTCATCTCTTCCAATCTTTTCTTTTTCCAAAAGAAGGTCTGCTGATTTATGGAGTACATCACTATTTTCCTGAATGATTGCCCTTGCTTTGGCATAGCATTCGTCAATGATACGTTTTACTTCTTCATCAATTTTGGATGCAACACCCTCGCCATAGCCTCTGGTATGTGCAAGATCTCTTCCGATAAACACTTCGTCATCATCATTGTTATAATTAATCAGTCCGACATTTTCAGAAAATCCGTATTTCGTTACCATTGCTTTGGCAAGCTCGGTTGCCTGCTTGATATCCTGTGAAGCTCCGGTTGTGATATCATCAAAAATCAACTCTTCTGCCACACGTCCACCTAAGGAAACAATTATCTGCTGCAGCATTCTTCCCTTGGTATCAAACATTTCATCACGCTCCGGCAATGGCATCGTATAGCCTGCTGCTCCACCACCGGTTGGGATAATGGATACGGTATATACCGGTCCCACATCCGGAAGTACATGGAATAAAATCGCATGACCGGATTCGTGATATGCGGTAATCTTCTTCTCTTTCTCGGTAATAATCCGGCTCTTCTTCTCCGGACCGACACCTACTTTTAAGAAGGATTCCTTAATATCTTTCTGGATAATATAACTTCTGTTTTCTTTGGCTGCAACAATTGCCGCCTCATTTAAAAGGTTCTCAAGGTCTGCTCCGGTAAATCCTGCTGTTGTCTGTGCAATCTGTTTCAAATCCACATCCTCTGCCAAAGGTTTATTCTTTGCATGTACCTTTAAGATTTCTTCTCTTCCACCAATATCCGGACGTCCTACATGTACCTTACGATCAAATCTGCCCGGACGCATAATTGCAGGGTCTAAGATATCGACACGGTTGGTTGCTGCCATTACGATAATTCCTTCGTTGACACCAAATCCGTCCATCTCTACCAGAAGCTGGTTCAAGGTCTGCTCCCGTTCATCATGTCCGCCGCCCATACCGGTTCCTCTTCTTCTTGCCACTGCATCAATCTCGTCGATAAATACGATACATGGTGCATTTTTCTTGGCATCTTCAAAAAGATCACGTACACGGGATGCGCCGACACCAACAAACATTTCTACGAAATCAGAACCGGAAATACTAAAGAACGGAACGCCTGCTTCTCCGGCAACTGCCTTGGCAAGCAGAGTCTTACCGGTTCCGGGAGGTCCCACCAGAAGAACTCCCTTCGGGATTCTCGCTCCCAGTCTGGTATACTTTCTCGGCTCTTTTAAGAAATCTACGATTTCTTCTAATTCTTCTTTTTCTTCCCGCAGTCCTGCCACATTTTCAAACGTTACATTGTGGTTCTCATCGGTAGTCATCTTTGCACGGCTTTTTCCAAAATTCATCATTTTGCTGCTGCCGCCACCACCTGCTGCCTGATTGTTCATCACAATCATAAACAGAATAAAGATTGCTCCGAATACAAGTAAAAGCGGTAATAAGTTCATCAGCCAGTTTTCTGCCGGAATATCATAAACCACATAAGAAGTAAATTTCTCCTTATCCATCAATGCCTGTGCCTCACTGACATCCAGCACATACAAGGTCTCTTCCGACTTATCTGTTTTGACAATATCCAGTCTACCGGTTGGATAAACTCTGTTTGGCTGCACTTCTACAGATTTAATCTCATCGTCAGCCAGTTCCTGTTTAAACTGGGCATAATTATAGTCATCCTGATTCAGATGCTGTCCGTCCAGTAAGAACCAGACTAAAACCACAATTACAATCAGGCTGATATAAAAGCCCCATCCTCTATATGATTTCTTCACGCAAACTCCTTCCTATCCCAAATCCAGAATGCCAATATATGGCAGATTGCGATAGCGCTGGTCATAATCAAGACCATATCCTACTACAAATTCATCCGGAATCTCGAATCCGGTATAATCTACTGCAACGTCTGTCACTCTGCGATCCGGCTTATCTAACATTGCACATAATTTTAAGCTCTTAGGTCCTCTGGTGGATAAGTCATCCAGCAGATAACGCAGTGTTCTTCCTGTATCGATAATGTCTTCAATGACAATTACATTTCTACCTTCAATAGATTCTTCCAAATCTTTCTTTATGGTGATTTTTCCACTGGACACTGTTGATGCGCCATAACTGGAAACGCACATAAAATCAATTGTTACCGGCACGGTAATACGCTTTGCCAGCTCACAGGTAAAGAATATACTTCCCTTCAGTATGCAGATTAAATGAACGCTTTCACCTTCATAATCCTTGCTAATTCTTTCTCCTAATTCAGCAATTTTACGATCAAGTTCTTCCTCTGAGAGTAATACACGAATCTGCTCACTCATTGTCTTCTCTTCCTCCATGATATTGTATTTCCAAAATCGTCTTCGTTGTACTGCTTACTTTGTAATATGCACTGATCCGATATCCCACAATCCACAGGATATGAGCACCGTCCGCCACCAATGGAATGGTGTCCCGCTGCTCTTTTAAAATCTTCTCATTTACAAAATACTGTTTCAGCTTCTGTGTTCTGCCCGTCTCATCCAGCACAAAATAATCACCCGGCTGTCTGTTCCGAATCAAAAGACTATTTTTTATTTTATCATAATCCAGCCATTTCGTATACTTTTTTTTAGAAATTCCTTCCGGGAACTCTTCTCGTTTACAAATCCGGCAGGTAAAATCCGGATGTTCCTCCAATAAAATCCCCTGACAACCGGCTGACTGACCATTCTTTCGTCCGACCGGCTGACCGGAAGACTGACTGAAAAGCAGTCCTGCCGATTCTCTACTTTCATACTCCGGTTGTTTTTCACACTTTTGCAGACGCACACCGCCATAAGTCCGCTCTGCCACCACCTGATAAGGCAGGTTCACGCTTCTTCCCGTCTGCATGAAAAAAAGCTTCTGCACCAGTTCCACATGGGTTCTTGTAATATCTTTGCTGCTTCCGGCTGCCTCACAGATGCACTCCTTTATAACGCTTGTATACAGGATTTCCGGCTCTTTTAAAAGGTCTTCCGATATCAGGAAACCTTTCTGCCTTTTAAAATCTTTTACTACATACTGCGCCTTTTTTTCTTCTATTACAGTAGAAAGATAGTCCTGTGTCTTTCGGATATCTTCTCCAAGCTGCTCCATATGGGCATAAACTCCGGCATTCAGTTCCTCTAACACCGGCAGCACCTGATTGCGAATCCGGTTTCTGGTATAATCCAAGGATGCATTGGTGGCATCGGTACAGTAACTTTCGCCCTTTTCTTTTAAGTAATTTTCAATTTCCGCTCTTGCTGTATGAAGAAGTGGACGGATGATGCCATCTCTCACCGGTGGAATTCCAGCCATACCGCTCATGCCGCTGCCCCGGATTAAATTCCAGAGCATGGTCTCTGCCAGGTCATTGCGGTTATGGGCAACTGCAATTTTCCCTTCCGGCGCACCCAATTCTTCTAACGCTTTATGAAAGCTTTCGTATCGTAAATTTCTTCCTGCCTCTTCTTCGGAATACCCATGCTGCCTTGCATATTCCGGCACATCATAATCATAACGGAAAAACTGCACCTGATACCGCCGGCAAAGCTCCTCCACAAAGACTGCATCCCGAAGGCTTTCTTCGCCCCGGATTCCATGCTGCACATGGACTGCCGCCAGAGTAAAGGAAAGCTTTTCTTTTAATTCCAGCAGATGCAGCAACAGGCATACGGAATCTGCGCCACCGGACACTCCGGCAACCACTACATCCGACTGCTCAATCATATGATATTGTTCCAGAAAAGATTCTACACCAGGAATCATATTATTTCTCCCAAATTGCGGTGGCAAGCACCGTCATATCGTCTGCTGCCTTTCCTCCGGTAAAAAGTAACACCCGCTCTAAAATGCGTTTTGCAAGAATTGTTGCATTATTAGCCTCAATGCTTTCAATGATTTCCTGCATGGTCTCTTCCGGATTCGGCACATGTAAATATTCTAGCACACCATCCGATACCATGACAAGAAAATCTCCGTTGTATAAGTCCTTTTCGCTCTTTTCCATATCCAGCTTATAGGACACACCCACCGGAAGGCTGGTAGAAATGAGGCATTCCACCACACCATTTCTCCGGATAAAGGTTGCCGCCGCTCCGATTTTATAAAAACGGCAGGTTCCGTCATATAAATCCAGTTCACTGATGTCCACCGTGGAAAACAAGTCATCCTGCCCCTTCATCACCATGGCAGAGTTCATCATACGGACCGCCGTTTCCACATCAAAGCCCGCCTCCAAAAATTTTTCCACCAGTTCAATGACCATTTCACTTTCCTTACAGGCAAGGCTTCCGGAGCCCATGCCATCGGACAGACACATGACCATTTTTCCACTTTCCGGCTCCAAAAAGGAAAAGTTATCCCCGGAAACTGCTGCTCCATCCTTTACCATCCGCGCTACGCCATAAATTGCCTGAAACCGTGGTTCTTCTTCATAGGTATAGAGATTGACGCCTTTTCCAATCAGCGTCTTGGTATCCTTCTCCGGAATCATGCGCCGGTTCAATGCCCCGGCTACCGCCTTTGTCAGCTCTCTTGTGGTAACACAGCCATCTTTTACCATGACTTTCATCACCAGCTGCCAGCGGCCGTTTTCCTTTTCCCAGAGCTGCTCATCGATAACTCTTATGCCCCGCTCCCTCGCCCGGTAGGCTATGTCCTGCAGACTTGCCCGACACTCTTCTGTAATATTTTTCTGCTTCTTTGCACAGTCCTCCATGATATACGCCATGGCATCCAGCTGTTCGGCTATGACCTCACGGTTTTCCACCAGCCGGTTGTACCATGCCATGTTTAATGAAGCTTTCTCAAATATCCGAAGAGCCTCCGCCGTCATTTCCTGCATATAGGGGCAATATTCTTCCATTTTCTTTTCAATGTCGCGGTTCGTCTTTCCCGCTTCCCGGATGGATTGCAGCAACGCCGACAGATAGCCATACATGGGGCTGTCATCCTTTTCCCAGCAGAGGGCGCACTGATCACAGGAGACACACATTTTCCCGGTTATCTCATTTTGCATTCTGCCCATTTCTTCCGCCGAAAAACTGGTATGTTCCAAATTCATCCGCCCGAATATATCCGAAAGGCTCTGAAAGGACTTTGCATAGGTCAGCAGTTTTTCTTCTTCATTACTCTTTATCTCCGGTATCGGTTGATTCACAAATGTGAATTTCAGAAAACTATGTATAATACGGCTTAATACCATGGTGGCTGCAAATATAAAGACACCTTCTAAGACCGCCATTTCTGTCCGCATTCCGTCTCTTACATTTAGCATTTCTCCAAATACAGATAATAAGGTTGCCGAACAGCCTGCGCCAAAGGCAGCTATCCAGGTATAACAGCCCTTATTTACCCACTCCGCCAGCTTGATGATTACCATGGTTACCAGCAGTGTCATTACATATTTTGTCATCAGTGTCAGCGGCAGCATAAATGCCATTCCAAGAAACATTCCGATTCCCAGCAGCAGCCGTCCGCCCCGTTCCAGATAAGCCGCTGCAAAATATGCCGGGATAAAAGGGTAGCAGCCTGCAAATCCTAATTTACACACTGCTACCCCTATAAAACATATTACCGCCTGTTTCGTTCTCAATTTCTTCATTTCCATTGTTCCTCCTTCTCCTGTCATTTGCGACAGCAGAAGCTATTATAGAAATGTTTGTCCGAAATCTTTGTCAAACCGTTGTCTCATTTCAAAAAAGTTTTCGGCAAAAAGCGGAATGGTTTGTCTATTTTAAGTTTTTCTATGGTCTTTGTGTTTTCGAAGCTGTTCTACTTCTTGTCTTCCTTGAAGATAATCTCATTGTCATGGGTCAGCCCCAGCTTGCTCTTCGCCTGATCTTCGATATATTCCTGACTCTTGGTATATTCTTCGTAATCCTTCAACTGGTCACGACGCTCAGTTTCATCTTCATATGCATCAGTCAACGTATTTATTCTTTCTCTGTCCCCCTGATCTTTTTGATACAGTTTTACTATTTGAACTGACATAATTGTCAAAAACAGCACTACAATCAAAGAGATACAGATTCTTCCGTTTCGTTTCTGTTTTCTTTTTCTTCGACGATTGGTCATACTCATTTCCTCATCTATAGTTTACATAATACCATTCTAATGGTTTTACGGATTTTTTTCAACGCTTTTTGTAATTTTCGTAATAATCTTCTGGTTTTTCCTTTCAGGAAACGTAATGGAACTGCCACCATGCGAAATACTGCCCGCAATGGTTTTCCCACAATCTGAAGTATTTTCTTAAGTACTTTTACAATTCCCTTTACCAGCCAGGGACTGATGGCATAATTGCATAATAACATCCCCACACTCATGCCCAGCATGCAAAAGCCTCTGATTGCTCCGTCATTTTCCCGGCAGAGCATAATAAATATAAATATGGCACTGCCGATGCAGTATAGCATATCCTCCACTGCAACCATCCCGATTCTATGGGGTATCAGCCTGCGCAGAATCCGAAGCAGGTCAAAGGCTAAAATTAACAGAATCCCCGCCAGCATGAACCGAAGAAAACGCAGTGCTTCACCGGAAATTTCCGGGCTGATTTCTATCATTTAAACAACCTGCCTAAGAAGGATTCTCCGCCACCTTTGTGATAGTTTTCTACATCTGAATAAGTTAAGCCATCAATTTTTCCTGTGACATCCACTTCCCCCTGTTCTAAGGACAGGCGGTTTACATGAAGGTCATTTCCCTTTATCAGAAGCATTCCCTGTTCTGTTTCCAGTAAAATCTCATTTACATCAAAAGAAAGCACATCCAGCACTCCGCTGAAGTTTGCACTTTTCCGGTTTGCCAGCAATACTTTATGTGCTTTTGCTGTTTTCAATTCTTCCATTCAGCCTCATACTCCTTTACCCTAAAGTTAGTCCTTTTCAAAATATATGAGACTGTTTCTCTTTTTATGCGTCTTACACTTTTACAGATAGCGGAATAATTCTCCTGCTTCTTCTTTCTTGGTGGTATCTGCGATTGCAACCACTTCTACTTTCACCGTCTTCTGACCAAACATGATTTCGATGATGTCGCCTACTTTTACATTTACAGATGCCTTCGCCGGTTTGCCATTTACGGTGACACGTCCGGCGTCACAGGCTTCGTTGGCAACGGTTCTGCGTTTAATCAGGCGGGTTACTTTCAAATATTTGTCTAATCTCATTTGCTTACCTTCTTTCTTTTTGAAATTCGAATGAGCATTGTCCATCCTTCTATATTCCATGAAGCAAAGAAACTGGAACTGGCTTTTGTATCTAATCAGAATGCGTTGTAATTTCTGCCCTGATTCTTCCTTGATGTAAGGCTGTCTTTCCGCTTGCTTTGACGGAATGCGGCGGTTGTCCGTCTGCTGCGGATACGACCACTCGCCAGCAAGGGTGGCTAAGCATTCTGCTTAAAGAAAATGGTTATTCCGGCAACCGGCGCAAAGTCACATCCCTGCTCCAATTGCGCCTCGCTGACACATCCCTGTGTCAGCGTTGCCGGTTGCTATGCAGAATGCAAGCCACCCTAACCGTCTCGTTTATGTATCCGCATGCAGGCGAACACCCACCGCATTTTGTCAAACATTGGAAAGACCGGCTCAATTAACAAAAGGAAAAATCAGGGCTGCAATTACAGCATTCTGGTTTCACAAAAACAGTTTCCGTTTCTGTGTCTTCATGCATATAGAATGATAGAAAATTCTTTTCTACTTCGAATTTCAATAAAAAAAGGTGTAGCAAAAGCAGTTTTCTACTTTCGTTACACCTCTAATCAGAATCATTTTATCAACTTATTTATTGATTAAATCTTTTAAAGCTTTTCCTGCTTTGAACTTAGGTGCTTTAGAAGCTGGAATAACCATCTCTTTACCGCTCTGTGGGTTTCTTCCTGTTCTTTCAGCTCTTTCAGATACTTCGAAAGTACCGAATCCAACTAACTGGATTTTCTCACCTTTTTTTAATTCTTCAGCTACGATATCAGTGAAAGCTTTTAAAGCTGCCTCTGCATCTTTTTTAGATAAAGCTGTTTTTTCAGCCATAGCTGATACTAATTCTGCTTTGTTCATGTTAAAATTCCTCCTCTGGATTTTATAATTCTTCTTGAGGTCTACACTCTCCAAGATTACCTACGAATATATTTATACTTGTTTTTCCTTTATTTGTCAAGGAAAATACGGTAAATTAGGGCATACAATTTGGTCTATAACATTTTGTTGATTTTGTCCAAAACTGCCTTTCCAAGAACTTCATATTTCTGCTCTGCTTCTTCCATGGAAGAACCCTTTACACCGATGTAGAATTTTACCTTCGGCTCGGTTCCGGATGGTCTTACACAGAACCATGCAGCATCGTTTAATTCATAGTAAAGTACGTTAGAGCTTGGAAGTCCGGTTGCTGTTACTGCTCCGGTTGCAAGATCTGTAATGGTATCTTTCTTGTAATCACGTACTTTTTCTACTTTATAGCCACCGATTTCGGTTAAAGTCTCACTGCGCAGTGTATCCATGATTTCCTGAATCTTAGCCAGACCTTCGATTCCCTTTAAGGTAATGGACTCAACATGGTCTTTGTAATATCCATATTTTTCATACATGGCAAGCATTGCATCCCAAAGTGTCATGTTCTTGGTCTTGTAATATGCAGCAGCTTCACATAAAGCCATAGATGCTACCACTGCATCCTTATCTCTTGCATAGGTTCCAGTCAGGCAGCCATAGCTTTCTTCCATACCAAAGAGGTAGGTTCCTTTTCCGGTCTTTTCGAACTCTAAGATTTTGCCACCGATAAACTTGAATCCGGTTAATACTTCGATTAACTGAATGCCATAGTATTTTGCAATGGCATCTGCCATATTGGTAGATACGATGGATTTGATAAATGCGCCATCTGCAGGCAGGGAGCCGTTGATTTCTTTTTTCTGTCCGATGATATAATCACCAATCAGACAGCCGGACATATTTCCGGTTAAGGAATGATATTCTCCGGTCTTAGAATCCTTTACATATACACCAAGACGGTCTGCATCCGGGTCAGTTGCAAGGATTAAGTCTGCATCTACTTTCTTGCCAAGTGCAAGTCCCAATGCAAATGCTTCCTCTGCCTCCGGGTTTGGATAACTTACGGTTGGGAAATCTCCGTCCGGAAGTTCCTGCTCAGGAACAACATATACATTTTCAAAACCAAGTTCTTTTAACACACGACGAACCGGAATATTTCCTGTTCCATGTAATGGTGTGTATACAATCTTAAGGTCTTTGCCTACTGCATCAATGGCATCCTGATGTACCACAAGTTTCTTAAGCTCTGCAATATAAGCATCATCGATTGCTGCACCGATGGTCTCGTAAAGACCTGCTGCCTTGGCATCCTCTAAGGACATGGTCTTAACTGTGCTGTAATCGGTTACTTTCTTTACTTCATCCATGATTCCGGTATCATGAGGTGGTGTAATCTGTGCGCCGTCCTCCCAGTATACCTTGTATCCGTTGTATTCTGGCGGATTGTGGCTTGCTGTGATATTAATTCCGGCAGTACATCCTAATTTACGAACTGCATAGGATAATTCCGGTGTCGGTCTTAATGACTCAAATACATATGCTTTGATTCCGTTTGCTGCAAGGCAAAGTGCGGACTCATCTGCAAATTCCGGTGACATATGTCTGGAATCGAAGGCAATTGCCACACCTTTATCCTGTGCATTTACCTTTAAAATATAATTTGCAAGACCCTGTGTTGCTTTACGAACGGTATAGATGTTCATGCGGTTGGTACCTGCACCAATCACCCCACGTAATCCTGCTGTACCAAACTCAAGATCTTTATAGAAACGATCTTCAATTTCCTTGTCATTGTCTTTGATTGCCTGAAGTTCTGCCTTGGTTGCTTCATCAAAATATGCTCCCTCAAGCCATGCTTCGTAAGTTTCCTTGTAACCCATTCCTGATTTCCTCCTACTTTTCATTTATGTTGTTTACCAAAGGAACCTGCCAGTAGCAGCCTCCTTTGGATATCTCGCCCTTTCATTTTTCCCACTAATTCGTAAGACTGTTAACTACCTGATTTAATGTACTTGTCGAAGAATTATTGTTACTGGTTAATGTATCAATAATTTCACTCAATGCCTTCCTATATGCATCAGAGTCACTGGATGAACTTCCACTGGAGCTGTTCGTTCCACCGGAATTCGATGTACTGTCAGAATGCTTATGCTCCACAGTTGTATCTTCTTCATTTCCGGCAGCTGCTTCCGTCGGCTCTGTCTCTGTGCTTCCTGTATCATCGCCCGACAACGCAATCTCTATCTGTGCTTCCGGTGAATTTACATATAACCGCTTCGACCAGGTATCATAGCCATCCGCAGTAATCTGTATGGAATGAATGCCATACTGTAACTGTAACGGCTGTGTATAATCAACCTGACTACCATCAATATACATCAAAGCGCCCGCAACATCAACTGCAAAGGTTAAAGTACAGTATTTCGGATCCTCACCTTTTATGGAATCTACGTCCACCGAAGTCTGTTCATCCCTTGTTACGGCAACCTCTGTCGAACCGCCGTAGCCATTGCCGGCAACGGTTAATTCATAGGTTCCTTCCGGCACCTCCAACTGCATATTTTCCGTTATCTTATAATAACTCTTATGGTTCAGGCTTAACCAGCCGCCCTCTAACGCCTGTGTATTCACAAGCTGGATGACTCCATGTCCTGTTGTGACGGATACGGATAATACTTTCCGGTCAATGCCCTGTATCCGAAGGGTATCCTGCCCGGTTATCTCAGACAGCTCTATGGCAGTATCCCCGGAAAATATCTGTAACTCTTCATTATAAGAATACTTTGTACTTCCTATGGTAAAAATCTGATTTTCCTCATCATAGGAGAATTTTCCAATGTCATCCATCTCCCATGCATCTGCCGACTGTTCCACCTTATCTAATATCAAATCTTTGTCCCGGAGTGTTAAAGTAACTACTTTTCCCGGTACCATGGATGCTGCCGAAATCAGACTTCCATGTCTGTCTTTAAAAATTGTTCCGTCTGTATAAGAATACTGTTCATAGCGTCCCGTGTCAATATTCAGAAATGTCATTGTTGAAAGTGTTGTATCAACACCACTTACTGTATACAGGCTTCTTTCCTCTACCTGCGTCTCTTCCTCCGTTGCTGTCTCAATGCCTGATGCATAGCCTTTCATGCTGACAGGCCCATCGTCTTTTTTTCCACAACCACTTAAGCCTACAAGTATTGTGAAAATAACCAACGCAAACAGCCAGTGCTTTCCTGATTGTTTCATTTTGCACCTCTTTTTCTCCTGTATCCTCTTTCCCTTCCGGCAATTGCCTGTACTTGATTATACATGATTATTGCACAAAATAAAATAACATTCTTAAAAACTGCTGGCGAATTTCTTCCTGTTCGATGACCCGGTTCAGCTTCTCAATATCCCGTCCGGACACCCATGCTTTATTGGCATTGAAGTAGTGATTTGCCACTTTCCAGAACTTCTGCGGATATGCCATTCTTACATAAAGCTGCTCCCATTCCTCCTGCGTTAATTTTCGTCTTTTTTCGTATGCTGCCAGCATATCCGTTGCCAGCCCGATATTAAAATTATGTTTTTCCATCAGCTTCCGTAAGAAATGCGCCAGATCTCCTACCAGCACGTCATAATGTGCCTGTTCAAAATTTGTGATTATAATTCTGCCCCGGGCAAATAATACATTATGCTGGTTAAAGTCTCCATGGCAGATTCCGTACACCGCTGCTTCCTGCTTCTGCGGTTCACTCTGATTCTTCTTCATCAGCCGCCGCTCCACATCCAGTGCCTGCGTTAAGAAAGTCTCATAGTTACGCATAAATATCATTTCAAATTCATTCTTTTTATGCTTTCCATGAATGTAATTGCGCACTTTTTTAAGTTCCCGGTTGTGCCGGAATACTTCCATGGCATAATCCTGCCCGCCGGTTTTTAAATTTTCATCCTGTACCTCCTGCAGGGCAAGATGCAGCTTTGCCAGTTCCCCGACTGCAGCAAGAACATCATCCCGGCTCCTGGTCTCGCACTCCCTGCCCTCAATATATTTTCTGGCATAGTACCAGGTTTCATCCAGTTCCTGAACTAAGATTTCTCTTTCCCTGGTATGTACGATTTCATCTGCTTCTATTCCATTTTCTTTCAGACGAAGTAAAATATGTTCTAAAGCTTCCGCTCTGCCTTTTGACCCGCGAAAAGGTCCAATTATTATTTTCCCACCCTCTGATGTCGTGCAGATATAGGTTCCTCTTCCTTTCTGGACGGCGGTTACCTCAAACGGATACTGTTCTAACAACTGGCTCGATAAATTATACACAAAAACCCCTCCATACGACGAATTCGCATAAATCTTTATGCGTCTTTCTATCATATGAAGAGGTTCTTTAAAGTATAACCTGTCAGATATTCTTTTGTATTCTTTTCCGGTTCTTCGATTACCACGTCCAAAAGCTTTGTCAAAATGCTTCCTATCTGCGGGCCCGGCTTCACGCCAAGTTCCATTAAATCCCGTCCGTTAATGGCAAGGTCTTTTAATGTCAGACAGTCTGCATCTTCCATTATTTTATCATAAATCTTATGATATTCTTCCAATGCATGAAGCTTCTCTGTCCTCTGATATTCACTCTGGGCTAAAATGTCTGCTTTCTTTAATGCAAATATAATCGGATAGCACTCTAAACCAGCCTTCTGTATCACTTTTCGCACGGACTTCGGTGTCAGTGCCGGGTTAATATCATGAATTGCCACCAGCCGGCAGACCATATCAATGGTTGCATTGTCGAATTTTAATCTGCGTAAAATTGTCTTTGTCTTCTTCGCTCCCACCTGCGGATGCTCGTAGAAATGGTCAATTCCATCTTCATCTGTACTGCGGCAGTCCGGTTTTGCCACATCATGAAATAATGCTGCAAGCCGTAGCACTTTGTCTGCTTCCACACCTTTTAACACTTCAATGGTATGCTCTCCTACTGTATAACAGTGATGGGGATTGTTCTGTGGTGTGCGCATCATCACCGAGAATTCCGGCAGCACTACATCTGCAATTCCTGTGGTATATACGGTACGCATCTCCTCCGGATGGGCCGAGGTAAGAAGTTTAACCAGTTCTACCTGAATACGCTCTGCACTGACCTTTTTTAACGTCGGTGCAAGCTCCTGAATTGCTTCTACAGTCTTTTCTTCAATATCAAATCCAAGCTGTGCCGCAAAACGCACTGCCCGAAGCATCCGGAGCGCATCTTCTCCAAACCGCTCCTTCGGTTCTCCTACACAGCGGATGATACCACGCTTTAAATCTCCTGCTCCGTCAAAGGCATCCACCAGCCCCCGCCGTTCATTATATGCCATGGCATTAATGGTAAAATCCCGGCGTTTTAAGTCCTCTAAAAGATTGTCCGTATAAGTTACTTCCTTCGGATGTCTGGCATCCTCATATTCGCCGTCAATCCGGTAAGTTGTCACCTCATACCCTACTTTATCCAGCATTACGGTTACCGTTCCATGCTCAATTCCGGTATCAATGGTTCGCTCAAAAATTGCCTTTACCTCTTCCGGGTGGGCAGAAGTGGTAATATCCCAGTCCTGAGGCACACGCTGAAGGAGGGTGTCTCTGACACACCCTCCTACTGCATATCCTTCAAAGCCTGCTTCCTGCAGCTTTTCAATTATGAACTTTACATGCTCTGGAAGCTTCATTACCATACGTTTTCCTGTTTCCTTTGCCTTGATTCTAATCCTGTTCTTCAAAGAACTTATAGGTTCCTTTGGATTCTGCTTTTACTGCATACAGAAGGTCATCTGCCTCTTTAATCATTTCATCAATATCTTCTGCCTTCTTTACCTGATTGGAAGAAATAATACCGATAGAGCAGGAAAGTAATTTCTTATCATCAATCTCAACCGGCTGTCCGATTTCTTTTGCGATCAGTTCCTTGAAACCATTCTGTTTCTTAATCTCTTTGTAAATTGCCTTTGCGGTATCCTCTAAAACCTTGCGCTCTCCGGTGTAGAGGAAAATAATAAATTCATCACCACCGAAACGTGTCACAAAGCCCTTGTCCTTGCAGACCTTGCTGAAGATATTTGCCATTGACTTAAGCAGTAAATCTCCCACGTCATGTCCAAAGGTATCATTATATCCCTTAAAATTATCCAGGTCAATAAACATAATTCCAAAATCATGCTTCATACGGCCTTTTTTAATCTTACCAATAATATCCTCAATGTTCTGATAGAATCCCTTTCGGTTGAGGATTCCTGTCAACTGGTCTGTTACCGCTGATTTGTACAATGCAGAATTCATCTCATACAGTTTCTCATAAGCATAGAGACGATTCAATGCATACAATACTTCCCGGAACAAAAGCTCATAGATTCGCATATCGCTCTCATCCAGCATATATCTGCTGACGGAAGAATGCCAGTTATCCTTCATCAATATGTATGCAATCATGATACTGGTTACTCTTCCATTATCAAAGAATGGAATGGCGACAAGAGAACATACATTATCTTCATCGAACAGTTTGATAACATTCAGATGTTCCGAATAGTTGCTGCTGATTTTCGATACAACAAAGCCTCTCTGCGCCTTCTCAAATACTTCTTTTAAATACTTCTGTTCTTTCACGGAAAGGTTGGCTTCTGTATTATCATATAGTACCGTTGGTTTTCTGCCATGATACTGTATATATAATGCCCGGTCTAAGTTAAAGTGATACAGGAATGTCCGCATAACATTCTCTACCATCGCCTCAGCCGATACATTTGATACGTCAATTGTCTTCTGCCAGGTGGATAAGAAATCCATCTGACGACGTTCCTGTTTATAAGCACGGTTAATGCTTTCCTGCTTCAGCTGCGCTTCCATTTCCTGGGAAGATACCACATGAAGCGGTTCCTCTAATAAGTACTGCTCCAATGGCTCCAATACCTTGATTTCCTCATCCGTAAGGGAATGGGAATTATCTTCAAGATATTGTTTCAAAATTGCTTCTTCATTGCTCTTAAGCTCCATTCTTCCGGTCTGCTCATAGAAACGGATTCTGTCCTTACGGAACAGTGGATAGCAGAAGAACTGGTTTCCTTCGGTTCGTACCAGATGTGTCTCAGCACAGTTTAAATCTTCAAAAGCTGCTGAATCATTACCGGAATCAATCTCAAGTAATGCCAGTGAAAAATGATACAGGAACATATCATCATCACAACGTGCATAGTCATGGATGATTCCTACGTCATTCTGAATCTTTTCTTTTTCAATAGTATAATTTAAGAACTGTTTGCAGTTATTAAGGTACTGCTCACAGTTGAAGCGGTTACCAAGCTTCTGGTTACACAATGCTAACAGTCCATATAATTTGCTTAAATTGCAGACACGAAGACTGTTTAAATGCAGACGTTCAATGGTCTTCATACAACGCATCAGATATTCGTTGGCTTCCTTGAATTCTTCTGCTGCAATACAGTTAATTGCCATATTGTAATATACTTCTGCAATATCCTCCGGTAATTCCAGCTCATATAAAATTTCAACTGCTTTCTGGAAATAACGCTTTGCAAGGTCATTCTGGTTTAATGCGGTTAAGGTATAACCGATTCCGGAGAAAATACGTCCGCATTCCACGGAATGTTTATTATCCAGTGCTTCGAAAGTTCTTACAGAATACAGTAAAGCAATCGGATACATACCATTGGTAGACGCCAGCATAATATTCTTCTGATATGCATTGTAGATAAGCTGTGTATTGCCAATCTCTGTTGCCAGCTTGATTCCCTTACTGAAATAAATCAACTGGGATTCTGAATAATATGCCTTTGCCACAATCTCCGGCTTATTGTCATAAGCATATACATAAATATATGCCAGATGATTCCGGTAGTTATATTTCATTAATTTTTCAATCATGGCATCACTGACTTCCACGTTCTGTGCGCAGAAGAAAATGTTATTCCAGCCTGCCATCTTCGCCTGTATCTCTACCAGCTCTGCCTCAAACTGGGCACGCTCCATGCCGCCTTCAATTGCAATCTCTTTTGCGATTGCCGCATTCTCCATGGCTTCCTGCAGTTTGGACTGATACATATAAATGACAGAACGGATATAATAGCCATAAAAACGCATCTTGCGGCTCTTTTTCTTCTCAGCAAGCTGTAAGATACTTTCACTCATTTCCAGAGCCTTTGGCAAATCACGCATATAAACGGATATGTATGCATAGTACTGCCAGATTTCGTATTTCAGTTCATCGGAAGCAGTAAAGTTCTCGAACTTGATTCTGCGGTCTAACTTCTCCAGATAGAAAAGTGCATGCTCAAAGTCCATGAAAAATACAATATTCTTTAAAGTCTTAATATTATCTACAATGCTCTCTGCAGTAATATCAATATCCTTCTTATCGATTGCTTCTCCGGCATTTCCAATACGGAATACGGATACATTATTCTCTAATTCCTCGGTGACGCTCTCCCAGACCGGAAGAATATATTCCGGCAGACGCTGCTGCTCATTCATGCCGAGAACGATACCGATATTCTCTGTATGCTCCACCTTTAACAGTTCATAGATTAATTCTATGGTTCCCTTTCCGGCAAACTGCATGCGGTTAATCCACAGCATAAATGGCTGTGTCTTGGAAATCTCAATAAGCATTGCCACAATGGCATCCCGCATACGCTCCCGCTCGTAGTCAACTTCTGTATACAATAAGCTCTCTTTTCGGATACATTTTCCGGTCTCCCGGTATGCTGTGATAATCGGGCGCTGCAGGGAATAGACATTACACTTGTCCATAAATTCGTCAAAGGTAATATCCTTCTGCTTCTCAAATAGTTCTAAAATCAAATCCAAGAAAGGCTCATATGCCCCGGATAATTTCTCTGAACGAAATTCGTGGGTTGCAAAATGAACCTTACTGCTCTTTGTTATCTCTTCTGATATTTTCAGCTGCTTTGCCGGAAAATCATTACTATATTTTGCTAAAACAATATTGTGCTCTTTTTTCCCAATCTGTGCAAAAACCTGTTCCAGAATACTGTTATAATATTTTTGAATCATCTGTTTCCCCCTCAGAAATATTCAAAAAGACGCTGAAAACATATGATAATTCCCTGTTATCATATGTCTCCCTTTTTCTTTCTGTAGTAACCTGTCTGGTATTTAAATTCTATATAACAGTATAGTCCCCTCCCCCCGGAATTGTCAATGTTTCTTCCGACTTTTCAGGGAGTTTTTCCACTTTTTCGATACCATTTTATTTCCCATTGTGCTACTATATTTTCCAAGGTTAAAAAGCTCCGGTTTCTGCCACCTGAAAATGCCGGAACAGAAAGGACAATTTCTTATGCATTTATTGAAAAATAAACTGGCTGTCTTTTTTCCGGGCATCGGTTATCACTGTGACAAACCACTGCTCTATTACAGCCGAAAGCTTGCTGCCGAAGCCGGTTATGAAACCGCTCTTACACTGGACTATTCCCTTGCCGGCAGCGATATCACCGGAAATATCCGGGGTGATAGGGAGAAAATGCATCAGGCTTTTTCTTATCTTTATGAACAGGCTGTAAAACAGCTTTCTACTGTGAATTGGTCGGATTATGACGAAATTATATTTATCTCAAAGAGCATCGGAACGGTTATTGCATCTGCATTTGCAATGAAGGAAAATATTTCCTGCCGCCAGATTCTCTATACACCTTTACAGAAAACCTATGATTTCCACCCGCAGAATGCCATTGCTTTCCTCGGCACTTCCGACCCCTGGAGCGATATTGAAAAAGTGACTGACATCAGCAGAGTACAAAAGATTCCTCTTTTTCTCTATCCGGATGCCAATCACTCTTTAGAAATGAAGGATACACTTGGTAATATCAAAACGCTTCAGGATGTCATGGAGGAAACGAAGCGGTTTCTTACTTCATAATTCTTTGTTGCAGCAAGTACCGGTTTATTCTTTTTGAATCAGTATTTTGCCATCCTGCACCTTTATCCGGACTTTATTGGAATCGATACCGGCTTCTTCTAACATTTCTTCTGTCAGTTGCAGCCGGTGGGCTTTATCTAAAACGGAATACTCTTCATGGGTAAATTCTGCCGCACTTGCAAGACGCTGCAGTTCTTCTAAAGATACTTTCCGAATCTTTTCGGTACTGATTTTGCCATCGGAAATCAGCACTGTCCGCTCCACTTTATCCGCCAATGCCATATCATGGGTCACGATGATTATCGTAATTTTGAATTCTTCATTCAGTTTGTGGAACAACTCAAATATCTGATTTGCAGTCTTTGTATCTACTGCGCCGGTAGGTTCATCCGCCAGAAGAATCGACGGCTGATTGGATAATGCAACGGCAATTGCAATCCGCTGCTGTTCCCCACCGGATAGCTGGGACGGAAACTTATCTGCATGCGCTTCCATGCCGACTGCCTTTAATAAATCTCTGGCACGTTTCCGCTTCTCCCGGGCGGATGTTCCCGGATAAAACTGCATGGGCGCTTCGATATTTTCCAGTGCTGTAAGATAGGAAAAAAGATTTCTTGCACTCTTCTGCCAGACAAAACCCACCGTATCACGGCGGTACCGGACCAGCTCCTTTTCCGTATAGGCAGATAAGTCTTTTCCATCTACCATAAGGATTCCTGCTGTGGGTGTTTCCAGTCCTCCGATGATATTCAGCAATGTGGACTTTCCACTGCCGGATTTGCCGATAATTGCCATCATTTCCCCATCTTCTATCGTAAGATCCAGTCCTTCTAATGCCATGACCTTATGCTGTTCCATCTCATATATCTTTACCAGGCTGTCACACTGTATCATTTTACCATCCTCCCATCCTTTAATTCATAGACGAAATCACCAAGCTCCATCAAATTCGGGTCATGGGTGGTCATTACCACAGTGATATGCTCCTGCTCTACCAGTTCCCGGAAAAGCTTCATGACTGCAAGCCCCGATGCCGTATCCAGTGCACCGGTTGGTTCATCTGCAAAGATTACCTGTGGTCTGTGGGCAACTGCCCGGGCAATCGCCACCCGCTGCTGTTCACCGCCGGATAACTGATAAGGCATATGATAAATCCTCTCTTTCAGTCCAACCCGCTCTAAGATTTCTGTTACACGCTGCTTCTGTTCCTCTTTATTCTTCGATTTTTCCTTATTCTTCCGCGCTTTCTTAGCTTGCCGTTCTTCAACACCCGGCTTTCTATCCTTAGATAACCGCAGAGCAAATTCCACATTTTCATAAGCGGTCATCACAGGAATCAGTGCCACGGACTGAAAGACAAATCCCATCTGGTAACGCCGTAAATCCTCCCGTTCCCTGTCCTTTAAATGCTTTAAATCTTTTCCAAAGAATTCCACGCTTCCTTCCATTGGTACATCCAGAGCACTTAAAATGTTAAGAAGTGTTGTCTTACCGGAGCCGGAACGCCCCTTTAAAACAGTAAGGCTGCCGCTTGGAATCTCCATGGAGACGCCATCTAATGCCCGGACAATATTTCCATCCCCGGAGGGAAAGTACCGTTTTATTCCTTCTGTCTGTATTGCTATTTTCTGTTCCATCAGCTGTCCTCCCCTAACCGAAGTGCCTTTGCAATTTTCATGCTCCGCAATATTTTGCGGATGATAAAATAACAGAGAAGCATCACCGCTATAAGCACTGCCATAAGTTTTACCAGGTCTGCCGGGTAAATATAGATTTCTATGGCAAGATTATGTTTTTGTGGCAGATAGACCACCATAAGCAGACGGACAAAGAAAAGCGTTGCCACTGCACCGATTTCGCCACCTGCCAGTACCGGTCCTGCCGAAGTAAAAAGCTGTTCTGTTAAAATCATCTGCCGGACTTCTCCCATCCGCATTCCCATGGCACGATAAACGCCAAACAGTAATTCCCGTTTTTTCAAAGTCATCATCCAGTACAACAGAAATCCTACCGAGCATATTACCAAGGATAAAATAAAGCTCAATGTAAACATCCCATTTGTCACCTGCACCATGGCTGAATTGCGGTTGTCTGCAAGCTGCTCCTGCAATAAGATAATATGTTTTGGCTGAATGTCCGCTGCCGCAAGACTTTCCGTGAGTGTTGTATCCTTCACATCATCCGCAAGCTTCATCCACACCTGATAGGGTGTCTGACCAAAAGCACTGATAACGGTAGCATAATTTGCCACCAGAAGATACTGTTCCTGTTCCGTAAGATTGCCTTCTTCATCCTTTTCATAAGTATATCTTTCATAGCCCGGAAAACAGTCTATGATTGCACAGACCTTTGCCTGCCTGCTGCCCAAGGTATCTTCACCAATCTCTGCCGGAAGATACCTTGTATAACTTAATGTATCTCCCACCTTTAACTTTAATTTATCCGCGAGATTCGAAGAAATCATAACGCCATCCGGTTCTTCTGCCAGTGCATTCAGTGCATAAAACCAATGTTCTTTGTTGACACCATCCTTAAGCCGTGCGGTTTCTCCGAATTCTTTTGTATGGATTGCCATAAGTTTTCCACCCAAAACTGTTCCGTTTCCTGCTTTAATATCCGTCTTTTCATCTACCAGTACCCTTGTGGCATTTTCGCAGATATTTTCTTTGATTAAAGCTTCATATCTTCCAAAATCCGGTTCCAGGTATTTCCAGTTGGTTTCCTTCCCTTCCAGTTTTGAAATCTGCAGCCGGAAATTTTCTTCCAGCACTGCATCTGCTCCGATGCCATATGCAATCCGCTCTTCCATATTCTGATTCATGGTCCGTGCCATATTCGCATCAAAGATTCCACTGGCTATGGTCATAATCAGAAACACCGCTAAAAATCCCGATTGATACCAGGTTCTCTTTAGCTGTAAAAATGCCGCATATCCGGCGGGACGAAATCTCTTTTTCAAAACTTTATCCAAAGCAAGTATAAGGTAATAAAAAAGACGTATAAACAATAATCCTGCTGCCAGTATAAACACAGATGTATTTAAAAGGATTACCGGGTCCATTCCATTTCCGGCAATCATTTCCATTGCAAGACTTTCTTTCTGCCGGTTGTAGTTATAAAGGAGATACCCGGATAAAAGTAACAATAAAATATCCAGATAACATTTTTTCCAGAAGGGATTTTTCACAACGCTGTTTTTTGCCGTGCGTTCATTTACAATGGTATATTTTGTCCGCCGCAGTGCCGGCATCGTCAGAAACAGGATTACAATAACTGCCGCCAGCATGGCACAGAAAAACATTCCGCCATTTAAGGTATACATGCTTACGTTCTTCCTGCTGAATTTCAAGAAACCATCCGTAGACGCTGCACCCTTGCACATTCCATAGCCCAGCAAAAGTCCAAACACCGCACCCAATAGTGCCAGAAAGGATGCCTGCAAAAGATAAATCATGCCCACCTGCAGTTTTGTTGCGCCACGACTCCGGAGTACTGCAATTTCTCCTTCTTCCAAAGAAAGCATCTGGGACGATACCATATAGATAAATAACAGCAGCAGTACAAGGCATGGCAATTCCAATGCCCACAGCATCTGCTGTATCGTCCGCTGCTTTGTAAAAAAGGAAGCTAAGGTATCTGCCATATTATCCTGATACTTTGTATCCGATGACCGGAACTGCTGCATATAATCTGCATATTCTGCTGCATTCTTCGCATCTATCTGCCGGTAATCTAACATCAGATTTTCTTCATAACTGATTTCATCCTGCCCGAAAGATTCTATCATCGTATCAAAGGTATTTTCCGATACAAACAGGGTATTTCCAAAATCACTGAGGGTATGATACCAGTAACTGTCATTGATATCCTTTTCCCTTATGATTCCTGTCACCTTAAAGTCCACTTCATAATCTTCTGCTTCACTCTGCAATTTCATATGAAGTACTTCTCCTGTCACCAGTCCATAGGCATCCATCGTCTCTTCACTGACAAGGCAGGGATAGCAGTCCTTCGCTTCTTCCTCATTTCCGCTGTCTAAGCTCTGTCCATATGTAATGTCTGTATATTCCGATAACTCCGGCAGATATCCTATGGTGAAATATTCATTGGTTCCACCCAGACTGGTATCTGCCTTGCCGCCGGAAAGACTTAAATACTGCTCCGATGCCACCGTATCGACTGCCACATATTCGGTCCATTTTTTCTCATATGCCACAAGTTTATCCATTACTTTCTTTGCAGAACTATAATCTTTCGAAGAATAGCTGCCACTGCGGTTCATAACTGCCGGAAATGTTTCCTGTTCCTTTGCATAAGTTTCAAACCCGGTTCTTAATACCTGGTTTCCGGCACCACGTTCAAACATCGGATGACAGACAAACAATGCAATAAATAATGTAATTCCAAGGAGCAGGCACAAATTCAGTCCTTTTTTATTCTTTATTTTACAAAAGACAAAACGTAACATTCCAACTCCTCCTACTCTCTTGCCAGTACATCGCCAGCCTCTATTCCTAAGAGAACCACTTTTCCATTTCCGGTAAGTGTATCATCCAGTAAAACATACTGTTTCATCAGATGGTCCTCTTCCACCTTCCATACAAAATAGGACACTTTATCCGGATGCATTGCATCCTTTTCTTCATAAATCATTCCTGCAGGAAGCACTACAACATCCTCCATGGAAATATAAGGAAAATCCACGCTTCCTCCCTTTCCCATATCCTCGACGATTTCATCGTCCATCCGTACATAAAATGCCGGTGCATCATACCCGGAGGTTGTCTGAAAAGTATCATGAGCACCATTTTCATCGGTATAGAGACAACCTTTATCCAGATTATTGCTGCCTGCTGCAAATCCCACACAGGTTCCAGTGTAAGTCGTATCCCCGGACGTAATGCTTACCTTTTCGCCAATCTCTGCAATGTTATCTGTATACACAGTTACGGACTTACTGCTTACCATCTGCACCAGAAATAAATCTGATACGTCTCCTCTCATCTTAAGAATTTCAGCTCCGGCTTCTACCATATCTCCTTCCCGGGCTGTTATTTTTGCCACCTGTCCATCCGCATCTGCATAAATGGATAACTTGCCGGTTCCGTCATTTCCACGGCTTAACGTATTGTAAGCTGCCTGCAGCTGCTGCAGCGTATAGCTATGGTCTGCCTCTGCGATTTCTTTTTGTAAGGTTATCATCTGCCGGTCATAGTCACTGGCAGAATCTGACATATTCTCTAATTCCGCAAGCTGCGCATCATAGTCCGCCTGCTGTTTCTGATAAGAAGTATTCTCCGTCTCTATGGCATTGGCAGCTTCTGTAATGGCTGCCTTTCCTTCCCCGGTATCGATGATATAAAGAAGGTCACCTTTTTTTACGTCCTCATCCTTTTCCACCGCAATTTTTACAATCTCTCCCTCTTTTACAGCAAGATAGGTGCTTGCATTTTTATCTGCCCTTCCATATTTTAATCCGTGATTTTCCACCTGAAAGTCTGACCGTTCCACCGTATACTCCGTATAATCCGAAGGCATCCGCTCCATTGTCTCATAATAGACCGCTTCCCCTTCCTCTAATCCATCTATAATCTGGGTATTATGGTCATCCGCTGCGCCCACGGTCACTTTACGTTTTTCCCTTGTATCCTTGCCGGTTCGCACATAGACATAAGTCTCTCCATCTTCTTCATAAAGGGACGCATTTCCCACCAGAAGGACATGTTCCGCCTTTTTCTCCTCATAATAAATGGGATACTGCCCGCCTGCCTTAAGCTCCACGCCCTCCGGCTTTTCCATCACGATATCCGGATAATTGTTATTTATTTTTGCAAGAACCAGTTCTTCCGTACTGTATTCCCGCTCGGTAACCGGCACTCTTTCTCCCGCCACCAGCATATATTTTTCAGCAATCTCTTTATATTTATAATCCTGTACCGTTACATCCTTAAGCTCTATTGCAAGGTCTCCGGTATCTGCCACAATCGCTACATTTTCTCCCGCACCGGCTTTCCGGCTTACGGTCAGGCTCTTGGTATAAACCACTTCACCACTGTGATTTGCCTTTAGTGTTCCATCTGCAATCAGAGCATCCAATGCCGCAATCTCCTCGTTCAGCTTCTGCACCCGGTACTCATGAAGCTTCGTATCGTAGCGGCTGTTTTCCTGCAGGACGGCTATCTGAGAGGTGATATCCTCTGTCGCATCCTCCTGCTGCTTTTCCAATTTATCCTGTTGCAGTTGGTTGATTTTCTGGTTTAATTCGTATACGGTATTTTCATGTGACAGCTCCTGCTGTTTTGCTTCTCGTGACGCACTCGCCTCGTCTACATCTGCATATGCCAGCACATCACCTTTTTCTACGGTATCACCCGGTTCTACCAGAATCTTTGTTACCGTGACATTAGCTTCATATGCCTGTCCGTATTCCTTTGGCACGGCTGTTCCAAGCAGCACTTTGGTGCTTCCGATATCTCCATAGGTTACCTGCTGATATGAATTATTACTTGCTGCCGGCTCTTCTAAGTCCGGTATTATTTCCGCTTTTTTACTGCTGCAGCCACCAATTAACATTGCAAAAAACAGACCGGTCAGAACTACGAGAAACACGCTTTGCGATTTTCCCGCGTAACTTTTTTTCTTTCTCACAGGGTCACCTTCTCTCCGCCGGAAAGTCCGGATGTAATCACCCGGTTATCCCCTACTTTTTCTCCAACTGTTACCGGTACTGCCTCACGATATCCGGTATCATCAAGAAGATAGACAAAGTTTCCATCTTCACCTTCCTTTACGGCAGAGGCTTTCACATATATGACATTTTCCAGCGTGGGCTTCGTAATCACAAGGCTCAGCACATCTGCCTCTGAAAGCGATGTCATATCCGATACCGGTGAAAATATGATTTTATTTTCTTCCACACGGTCAACCTTTAATTCATAGGACAGCGCATCCAATGTGGCTTGATAAGTATCTCTCACCTGAAATTCATAGCCTTCCGGCAGGTCTGCTTCATAATTTCCGGTTCCGCATACTTCGGTAATCAGGTTATTTCCCGGCACAAAGCTTCCTTTTTGCAGATAATTGTCCATGGCTGTAATGGTACCGGATTCTTTGGCTGTAATCTGATAGCGGGACAGCTTTTCTTCTGCCTCTTCCACATAAAGCTCCGCCACTTCAATATCCCGCTTTAAATTTGCAATATCTTCGTTATAATCCAAGGATGCATCACAGTTCATGAGGTTTACATAATGTTCCACCAGAAGCTGTTTATCTGTAATCTCATCCTGATACTGCGCCTTTTTTTCTTCCAGACTGTCTGAACGGAAGGATACCAGAAGCTCTCCCTTTTCCACTTTATCGCCTACTGCAACATATACTTTCTCTAATTTTAATTCCGTATTTGTTGCATCATAGGTAATCTTTTCCAGACCTTCTGCCTTTAATTTCAAAGTAATTTCCGGTGTCAGATTTCCCTTTTTCACTTCCGTGGTATCATAAGCCAGCTTCTCATAGGGTGTCCGGGCAGTTGACATCAGCCCCGACTCTGCGGTTCCGCATCCCGTCAGTAAGCTGCCTGCTGCCAGACACAAAAGCAGTTTCCATTTTCCCGCTGTTTTCTTTCTAGCTGCCATAGGCGCACCTTACATTTCATCCAAAGGATGAATCAATGTACCATCCATGGCATTGACAAATACCGGATGCCTGCCAGTTCCGTATGCCTCATTCATATAAAGACACCATGCCGGCACATAACTGTAACAGCCTTCCTTCTGGTCATCTTTGATGCGCGCATAACCAAGCTTTAACTTATTAAAACTCTTGAATTCATCCAGTTGGTAATCGTCTCCATTCTTTATAATCTCGTCTTTGATAATATTTTGAATCGTTGATAACGGAAGCAGTTCCACCTCTTTTGAAATCTTTGTAATGTTGATTGGATACTGCATAAGTACCTCTGTAATTCCGGCATCCGTAACTGCAAAGGTCGTCTCATCCTGCAATTCGAAATAGACATCACTGTTTTCCAGCGTAACCCAGGAAACGTCAAAGTCGTTATAATCCAAAGAATTACTGAATACCAGCCCATTGACACCGCTTCCATAACCGAAGAGATAGCCCCAGTTTCTGACCTCACTAACCTCTGAATCAATAAACTCTTCTCCATCTTTTTCTGTGGCATTTGCTCCATACCAGACATAATTCTTCAGTCCGTAAAGCACCTGATTGTCACGTCCTGTTTCTTTTAAAAACTGCTCTACCAACTGCTTTGCATCTTCTTTGGAAATGCTGCATTCATTTTCCGATTCCGTTTTGTCAATCGACGCACTTACCGAACTATAACCATCGATATAATCACAATCCTTTAAAGACTGTGGTCCATAATACTGGTTTACATAAATATTACTCTTTCCCTGTACTAACGGTGATGCCGTAATATAGGCAATTGCATTTCCACCGGATTCCTTCACCTCAAAACACATATTACACAAAAGGTCTCCGCAATATCCCACATATTCATTACAATTGTCATAATCCTCTGCTATGGTATAGGTATCCTTTGCTGTATCTAAGGCTTTTTCATATTTCTTTTTCTCTTCTTCCGCTTCTTCCTTCCATCCATTCAGCCTTTCTTTCCATTGTTCCGCATCCTGCTGTCCCTTGCTCTCTAATTCATCAATCTGAGACTGGGCAGATATAATCGTTCCGTCCATGCTGTCAATAGCTGACTGTAATTCTTCTCTTGTGAGATGCTCCAAATCATGATAATAGATTTCCGAATCTTTAAAATACGCTTTTAAGACTTTCTTCTTATAATTGGTATCAAGCTTTAATTCTTCTACTGTCACTACAGACATGTTATCTGCCTTCGGCACATCAATGGGCGCATTAATTCTTACCTTCACATCCCCGTCCGACGTTGTTACCGTAAAGCTGTCATCCCAGTTATCTGCTTCCCGGAATTCATCCAGTGTGCTGACTACTCCTTTGCTTTCCTGTTCTGTTTCCATATCATAATCTACTTTTTTCCCGCCACATCCGGTAAGAAGCACCAGTGCCATGCCTGCCGGAATGATTTTTCGTAGTATTGAATGTTTCATCCTGTCCCCTCCGTTTTACATCTTTTCATTTCTATTTTTCTCGTTTCTGATGTTACCTTAACATGCAGATGTAAACTTTTTGTATCTTATATTATATAAAACTGATATTGCATAAAACCGGCAATCCTGTGGCTATATTTCTTATCACCACAGAACTGCCGGTCTAATTATTTCTATTTTTACTTTTTCTATTTTTTCTTTTTTGTTTTCTAGCAGTTTGAAAGAAGTATCTCAAGTTCATCTGCGCTAACCGGTTTGGAATAATAATATCCCTGAAACCAGGTGGCTCCCACAGTTCGAAGATAGTCTTCCAACGCTTTATTTTCTACGCCCTCCAGGCAGCTTTTGATATTGGCTGCATTGGCAAAATCTACCATGCTTTGTACGATTGCCTTATTCTTTTTATTTACAAGAATCTTCCGGATAAAACTCATATCAATCTTAATCTCATCAATCAGCATCTCCAGTGCCATGGCAGAGGATGCACTTCCTGTTCCAAAATCATCCATGGCAAATTTGACTCCATAGCCTCGTAATACTGCCATCCGTTCATTGATAACGGATACCGGGAGGCTTCTGCACCGTTCCGTAATCTCAAGGCAAAGATGTCTTACCGGAAATTCCGTCTTGTCCAAAAGCTCTAATACCACCCGGCAGAAATCCGGCCGTTCCAACTGCTTTGCCGATACATTCACATTAATAAAGAAATCCGGGTTCTGCTGCAGGAAAAGTTTACTGTCCCACAATGCCTGTTCTAAGACATAATTTCCCAAATCATACATGGATGGGTCATTTTCCAGCCAGTCGATAAAGAGTCCCGGCGGAATTGCTCCGTAAGGCTCCTTCTTCCAGCGCACCAGTGCCTCTGCACCCATTATCTTTCCATCCTGAGAAGTCACAATCGGCTGATATTCCACATAGAATCCATCGCAATGATTCAAGACCGACTGATGAATGATTTTCATCAAATCCAGATCCATGCCGCCATAGGAAAGCATTAAATCATTAAAGAATAAAATACCGGTGCTGCGGCGTTCCCTTGCTTTCTCTAAAGTATATTCCAGCTTACTTTGAACCGTGGAAATATCTCCCTTATAATCATCTAAAATCAGTCCGCTGGCATAAATTTTAAATTCAAAGAAATGACCGTCAATATATGCATTTTCCTTTAAGGTGTCCTCGATTTTGGTCATATATGCTTCCGCATCTTCCCGGTCTGCATCCCTTAAAATAAAAGCAAAATTGGAACTGTTCATGCGATATACTGCGGTGTCTGTATCCATCATATAGATGAAACGCAGTCCGATTTCCCGCTGCATCTGCTCGCTGTAATTGGTTCCGTATAAAATATTCATGTCATTCATATGGTCAAATTCGATTTCAAGAACTGCCACCTTCCGTCTGGTAGCAATATAATCTTTGATATGTTCTTCAAACTTCACCTGACTATATAAATCCGTCTGCGCATCAATCTCCTGAAGTGCATTTTCATTTTTCAATACAACAATCAGATACTCCCGATTCTCTTTTCTTACTACATCCATAGAAAAGCCCATCATATAATCCGGTTTGTCTCTTCCCATACGAATATAAAGTGGTTCGGAAAGTGCCTCTTTTCTAAGGCGCATTTCCATTGCCGCTTCATATTCCGGTATATCATATGGATGGACATGTGCCGTCAGTTTCTGATAAAAATCCAGACTGTATCCGGCTTCCATTCCAAGAAATTCTGCTGTTTTCTCCGGTACAAATGTCAGATTTTTCTGCAAATCAGTGATTAAAAGATACAGATTCTTCGACAAATCCGTTACCTTACTCAACATGCCTGAAAAAAAGTCCGCATCCCCCAACCAGAACTCTTCCTGTTTCATCTGCAATCATCCTTTTCACAACAACTACAGGCGATTATTCACGCCCCTGAAAATACCCTTACCTTCGCCTTCTATTTTACCATGTTATGCTTCGTTTGGCTATCGGATATTGTGCTGATTCCATAGATAAATTTGGTTTTATCATAGAGTTCAAAATAACGGTATGCGGCATCTTTTTCTTCCTGTATTTTATCGGATTTTACCCACATTCCATCCACATTAAGTCCGGTGTAGGAAAGCTGCTCTGTAAGTTCTTCATCCACTGTTTTTTCTTGTTCTTGTGCATCCGTTTCACCGGATAAATGGTTTCCTTCTGTATTTTTGAGACTCTCCCGGATATTTTCTCCCTCTGCTTCTGCCAGCAATACGGTGCCATCCTCTAAGAGAAATACCGTATGCGCCTCCGTGCCATCATATTTTGTAAAAATAAGTTTCCAATAGTAGGCACTATAGGTGTGAAATGTGGTATCCACCGCTTTCACCGGAAATGCCTCCCAGGTATACCAGTTGGCATAAGAAGAAGCCAAGTTGGAAGGATACTGTCCATTCTGATAAATGACTTCCATGCTGTCTCTTGCCAGTGCTGCTGCCTCATAATCCTCTAAAGTCATCTCATACGCATAAGCTTCCTGCGTCTCACTCTCCCACTGCCCGGTAATCAGCCGGATGCGGTCACTTAATTTAAGGCTTTCCGAAGCTTCCTTTGCCAGCAGGGAATCGGAAGCTATATACTGTGCCGGAACTGCCTGCACGCCTCCTACCTCTTTGCGCTCCTGCCTTTCAATCAGAATTCCCGGCAGAAAAATTCCTGTCAGTACCACCAGAAGTGTTCCTGCTATCATTCCACAGACACTTCCTTTTATCTTTAATTTTGTTCTTTTCTGAAACATATCCGCATCTTCGTCCCCTTCTTTGGCTCACTTTCTATAATAAGCTCTGCCTGATGATGTTCTAAAATCAATGCGACTAATGACATTCCGATTCCGGCTCCGCCTTCCTGTCTCGCCCGGGATTTGTCCGCCATATAGAATTCATCACAGATCCGCTCTGCCTCTTCCTTAGTCATGCCGATTCCATAATCTTTTACGGAAAGTTCATAATAAAATGGATTTTCCTCTTCCTGTATTTTCTTTCCGCTAAATTCAATGATTCCATGTTCCATGGATGCTTTTCTTGCATTGTCTAATAAATTCACCAGTGCAGTAACTAAAAGTTCTTTATTTCCATACAGCACTGCCGGCTCAATATTTTCCTTTAACAAAAGTTCCTTTGCCGCAAGGGACGGTGTCACTACCTTAAGTACTTCACGGCTTATATTTTCAACCTGAACTGCTTCCTTTTCAATTTCATGTTCCCTTAAATAAATTAAATCAAAGAGCTTTCCTGACATGCGCTCCAACCGTTTGCCTTCGGAAAAAATATAGCTTAGTGCCAGCAGCTGTTCTTCTCTTGGAAGCTCCATGGAACGCATGGTATCTGCATAACCGATAATCGAAGTCATCGGTGTCTTAATCTCATGGGTAAAGTCCGCCACAAACTGATCTCTTTTGCGCACCATTTCCTGAAGTTCTCCAATTTTTTCCGATACCGCTTCTGCCATCCGGTTAAAATTCTCTGCCAGAAGTCCTACTTCATCCTGACTTTTTACTGCAATCCTTGTCTCATAAGAGCCATTGGTAACCTCTTCTGCCACCCGGTTCAACTGCTCCAATGGCTTGGTCAGATACCGGCTGATAACATAAATAAGCAGGGATTCTATCATAAGACCAATGGAGAGAATCAGCCGGAAATAACGGATTTCCCGATCTCTTAATGCGTAGGCATCGGACACATCGCTTCTGCTGATGATACAGAGGTTCTCTTCTTCCACCTTACTGGATGCCGTCACATAAATATAATAATGGCCGTCCTCTTCAAAGATGGCATAGTTTTTATTTCCATCCTCCTGCTGTGCTTCCCAGACTTTCTTTAAATTGGCATTTTCTTCTGTCTCGTTATAAACCAGCTTATCTCCATAATAAATAAAAAATGTCACATCCTCTGCCCGCATACCGCTGCTGACCTGCGCACCGATGTCCGGCAGCGCACCCTTTACCAGCTCTTCCCGGTTCAATGCCTGAAGTACTTCATATTCCACCGATGACTGCACCAGATTATTCTGAATGACGGCATTGGAAATCTGTGTTTCCTTCGCCAGTTCAAAATTCTTATGTATCATCAGATAACCCACCAGTCCCAGGCTGACTGAAAGCAGGATTAAATTTGTAATTAATACTTTATATCGAAATTTCATGCTTTATCCTCTAACCGGTATCCCGCTTTAAATACCGTTTTAAGCTCCGCTCCAAGATTCAGTTTTTTCCGCAATCTCTGGATATGAAGGTCTAAGGTTCTTGACTCTACGGAATATTCTGTTCCCCAGATTTCTTCATAGATTCTTTCCCGGAACAATGTAATATTCCGGTTACGCATCAGAAGTTCTAAAAGTTCAAATTCCTTTGGCGTAAGTTCCACTTCTTTTCCTGCTTTCGTTACTACCTGATTCTCGCTGTCTAATTCAATATCCATAAAGGCAAGCTTCTGTTCCATTTTATGATAACGGCGCAGTACAATATTAACCCGTGCCAAAAGTTCCACTACTTCAAAAGGCTTTACCATATAATCCTCTGCCCCGGAGGTCAGTCCCTGCATCCGGTCTTTTAGGGAATCCTTTGCAGTCAGAAAAATCACCGGAATTCCCATTGGGCGGATGTATTCCATCAATTCAAATCCATTTAATTCCGGCAGCATAACATCAAGAATAATCAAATCAAAATTCTCTGTTTCCAAAAGGTCTGCCGCCTTCATTCCATTGTATACACAAACGCACTGATAACCTGCCCGCATCAGATTCAGCCGGATTAAATCCGATATTGCCTTTTCATCCTCTACAATCAATATCCGTATCATTCTGCCGCTCCTTTTGCTACTCTTTGATGCTTATTTTATCATACATTTGTATCTAAAATGTATCTGCATACAAAAAAGTTTCTTCTATCCATCTGATTACTCATCGGAATAAAAGAAACTTTTTATTTCTTCCAGTAAACTCTTTCCTCTTGAAAAATAACTCTCTGTAAAATATTATTTTATGCCTGCACCAGTGTCATATTTCCGCTGCAATGCATTTTATGGATTCCTTCCGGTATTGTAAGTCTGTCTCCTGCATCTACCCAGATGCTGCCGATTAAACCGCTGCCGGATGCCACATAAATGACATCTGTACCGTCTGAAAGCAGCAAATCCATTTCCTGCTCTACCTTAAATCTTGCGCCGGTCACTTCTACCGCGCCACGCTCTATCCGGATTTTTCTATCCGGCTGGTTGCAGGATAACGCTGCTCCATTGCTTTCCATGACTTTCTTATACCAGAATGCAGAATCCTTTACATAACGCTGCTGGGTTGCATAATCCACATAAATGATTCCAAATCGTTCGGAATATCCCTCATGCCATTCGAAGTTATCCAAAAAAGTCCACAAGAAATAACCTGCAATATCTACTCCTTCGTCTGCCGCCTTCTGCAGATTGCCAAGGTACTCATCTAAGAACTGGATACGGTTAGCATCATGCACGCTGCCATCTGCTTCCACATTATCATGGCAGGACATTCCATTTTCTGTAATATAAATTGGCAACTGATAACGTTCGTAGAGGAACTTTCCTGCCCAGTAGAGACATTCCGGTGTCACCGGCCACTCTGCGGCAGTCTTTGGAAATCCTGCCGGGCGGTCTGCAAATTCCGGTTCTCCATCTGCTCCTGCACGAACCGGATATCCGTTATAAATATTCTGTCCGTAAAAATCAATCGGCTGATGAATCAGCTCCATATCTTCTTTCGTGATTTCCGGCAGATACTCCTTGTATTTTTCAAGACCTTCCTTTGGATAATGTCCTAAAATAACCGGGTCGGAATACCAGGATACATTCCAGGTCCAGTTGTCGACATCATTATAAAAGCCAAAATATACCTTCTTTGCAGCTTCAATATCTTCCGGGGAATTACTTGCCGGATATGCCACTCCGCTGGTTGGTGCATAGCCAATCTGAATCGGCTGCTTTGCGTATTTCCGCAGAGTAATGACTGCTTTACCGTGTGCCCGCAGTGCATTATGGGCAATCTGGAAGCTTTCCTTTGGTGTCACTTTCTTTCCCGGTGCATGAATACCACGATAATATCCCAGTCCGATAAAACACTGTGGCTCATTTAAGGTAAAAATCTTGTCGCAGATGTCGGTAAAATTCTCTGCTACTACTTTTGCGTATTCCGCAAACCAGTCTATGATATCTTCATTGAGCCAGCCGCCTTTATCCTCCAATGCCTGCGGAAGTTCCCAGTGATAAAGTGTCATATATGGCTCAATGCCGTTTTTCTTCATTTCAAGAATCATATCACGATAGAGTGCCACCGCTTTTTCATTGACTCTTCCGGTTCCCTCCGGCATCAGTCTTGCCCAGCTTACAGAGAAACGGTATGCCTTCACTCCAAGTTCTCTCATCAGTGCATAGTCCTCTTTATAACGATGCATGTCATCTGCACTGACATAGGCATTATGATGTTCGAAGGTTCTTCCCTCTTCGGTAAAGGTATCCCAGATACAGGTTCCTGCTCCGTCGTTTTTATCTCTTCCTTCTACCTGATAGGCACTGCTGGCAACACCCCATACAAAGTCTTTTCGAAACATTTATTTTCCTCCTGAAACTATTTCTTGTATGATTCTTCTGCAATTGTGAAAAATGATGTTTATTTTTTATGCAATATCTGTGTGGTTCGTCGAGTGCGGATGCGACATAAGGACTGCAGGGGGCACTAAGAATTTTGACTATTATTTTTTTCCGGCAACCGGCACAAATTCACATCCATGTTCATATGTGCCTCGCTGGCACTTCCCTGTGCCAGCGTTGCCAGATGCCGGACAAAATTCCAAGTGCCCTTAGCAGCCCTTAAAAATGCATCCGTACTTCGACGAACCGCCCAGATATATTCCAATCTGAAAAATATATCATCTTTCACAATTGCAGAAGCATTCTCTCAATCGTTTTCGTTATAAAAACACTCTACCACGAAACGCCTGTTTCGGGATAGAGTGTTTTACATTAAAAATGGTAGAAATCTATTTTTCTATTTTTTATTTTATTTTCCGATTGGAAAATGGAAGTTTTTTGCGTCTTATGAGTACCACTGCTACACTTCCAGATATTACCGCAACAATGCTCCATAATACGATTGGTGTGGTATCTCCGGTCTTGGTTTTTGCTGCTGCAGTGTTGTCTGCTGCCGGTGCTGTGGTGATTGGTGTTGCAGTTGGTGTTGTAACTGCTCCTGAACCATTTCCATTACCCGGATTCTGTCCGTTATCTCCATTACCGGATGGAGTTTCTTTGACATAGGAAGTATCTGTTACAATATATCCCTTGTCATAGTACGGATTGCTCTTTGCTTCCTCTAATTCCTTATCGGTAAGCTTAATGCACTGGATGTCATCAAATACGATGGTAGAGTTTAAATCTACTCCATTGACATAGTCCACGCTGTTGCACCATACGGCAAATTTTGTCACATTAGACGGGTCAAAGGTTCCACCATTTTTTCCCTTTAATTTATCAAAAGGAATGGTGACATATTTTGCATCGGATGTTGCCACAAAATCAGTCAGATGTGCTTCAAAATCTTCGCCGTTTGATACTAACTGGATGACTAACTTCTGTCCCTTGCCATCCGGTTTTACCCACATGGTAAGTGCATTGTAAGCACTGTAGTCATTGACAGAAAGTCCTTTCTGTCTTCCGGTCCATACCTCAGGTCCACTGGATTTTAACGTATAGTCAAAGGCTCCTCCATAAGTACCACCGGACTTTTCATCTGTCAGGCGGAAAGCAGAACTACAGCCTGCAGCTGAGTTCTCGGTAAAGGTTCCATTGAGGTAATCATCGTCTCCGTAATAGAGTTCAAAGTTCTCAATTACATTTGCCGGCAAAGTTGCCTTTTCCTGTCCAAAGCTGACAAAGGAAAGAGTGGATAATGTTTTTCCATCTGCCACTAAAGTAATCGTTCCTACATCTGTCTTTCCAAGTGCTGCCAAATCTTCTTCTGTAACATCTGCTTTATAAGCCTTCACGCCGCTGTTTGCTGCAAGATAAATATTACCTTTTGCTGCTTTGCTGCTCTCATTCTTTCCTGTTACTGCTGCATCTAAAGTTACTTTGTTCTCGCCGTTTGCCAGAATGAACTGTACTTTATTTGCATTCTTTACATAAGCATACAGGCTCTTGGCTCCTACCAGTGCATCTTTTGAAAATACATTGGTGAAATATCCGCCCGGATTCTGATTGGTGTTGCCATTGGTTACTGTACTGTTGTCTACATTTCCATAGAAATTGGTTCCATTTGCAAATATGGTGGAACTCTCATTATAGAAGTCAATAAATTCATTAATTAACTCCTGTCCCTTGGTATCATTGTATTTATACGGAACATAGAAGTTCGTATCTGAGAAGTTTGCCCATACTAAGAAATATGGCATGCCATTTTCTTTGGCAATAGCATTTACTTTTGAGTACCAGTTCTGTCCCTTGATTGGGTTATCTTTTACCAGAATACCTTCATTGTCAGAACCATCTGCCTTCTGCACCCGGACACCGGTCTCGGAAATTGCAGCAATCTTGCCATGTTTGTCACCAAAGCTCTTTACCACCTGACAGGTCTTTGCAAGACCTTTCATGAAATCATCAGAATAAGTTGCAGGATAAGTATTGTAATCATCATAGTAATCAAATGCTACGATATCCACATACTCATCTCCCGGATATCTCTTCTCATAAGCTGACTCTGTCTCAATTGGTCCGCCCGGAGAATAAACGTAAATAAAGTTATGTACACCTTTTTCTTCAGTCAGGTAATCATGGGCATAACGGAACAGTGCATTGTAAGTCTCAATGTCTGTTGTTGCAGAGCCCCACCAGAACCATCCTCCGGTGTTCTCATGGAACGGACGGAATAATACCGGGATATCGCCCAGTCCGTTGGCATAATCTGCTAAAATATCAAGATATGCACAGAACTGTGCATTGTATTTTCCACCCGGAAGAACCTCTTTGGAACAGTTGTTGCTTAAGTTCTTGGATTCTGAGAAATCACAGGCAGAAAAATCATATGGTCTGCTTGCATCCGGTGTTGCTTTAATCTTGCTGTCGCTCATATTTGGCATATGGGTAGAAAGGGTAAGGATTGCTCCTTCTGCCGCTGCTTCTTTACTGATTTTTACAGTTTCTGCAATGGCATCATCCACATTATCCATGCCAAGTTCTGCTCCTGTTAAGGAAAGGGAGTCGATTCCAACGATACCACTGATACTTCCGGTTACGTCCTTGGTATCGGAATAAACGCCACTTCTTCCTGTTACATGCTTATGGGTATCATTCTGATGTCCAAACAGTACCTCATCAGACTCAGAAAGTCCGGTAAGATATGCGTACAATGCTTTTGTTTCTGTTGTTGCATTGGCATCAGAAAGTGTTACTGTTGCCGGCATTTTACTGGTATCTGCTACCGTTCCTGCCTGTGGAACAGAAGTGATATCCACAAAATCTGCTGCCGCATTATACTGGGAAAGTCTGATATCGTCAAGATATACATTTCCCACAAAGGTTGTGCTGACACCAACAATTCCAATGGTAAGATCTGTTAATTTCTCTGCATTTGGAGAAAAGCTTACGGTTACGTCTGCTTTTACCATTCCATCGCCTAAATCTGTTGTCTCAACCACACCTTCTTTTTCAATGATTACTTCTTCTGAATCACTGTTTTTACCAAATACCTTGGTCTTAAATCCACTAAATTCTTTTGGGGCAATCAGGGTAAAGGTAAGTCTGTTGTATGCAGATACATCAATTCCTTCTGCAAAGTTCTTCTTTATCTTTGCTTCACTCCAGGTATATCCGCCACATCCGGTATAATCCAGTCCCAGCTCTAACATCTGGCTTCCTGCATAGGAAACAACTTTGCGGGTCAGTCCGTTTGCATACTGCCAGCCGCTTTCCTGTTCCCAGCCGCCATCTGTTCCTAACTGTGCACTTTCAAAATCGTCTACTACTGTAGGATCTGCTTCCGGAAGAGGTGCTTCCCCTTTTTCCACATTGGAAACCTTTACATCAGAAACGGTTACTTTTCCTTTTGGTCCTACACCTGCCAAACGGAAGTAAATGCCTTTTAAAGCCCCTTCCTTCACTCCGGAATAAGCAAATTCTGCCAAAAAGCTATAGGATGAACCGTCTGCAGTGACACTCTCCTGTGTCAGCTCCGGCATTTTTGCTGCCTGATTCCATTCCCAGCCATCCTGTGTCTTCATAACGGACTGCACCTTTAATGCTCCGGATACGAGGGACTGATACATTTCTTCATCAATGCTGAATTTTGCACGCACAATGGCATTCTCAGTTACCGATACATCAGAAATGCTTTCATCATAGCTAATCATCGGCATGGTAGCGCCCCAGTCCTCTGCATCAAGTGAACTGAAGTCTATGTCGATATCCTTTGCATCTGCCTTTTCATAGACAAGTTTCTCATGGGTCTCTTCATTTCCACCGGTGGTGGCTGTTCCGTCGATTAATTCCACATTTTCCACATAAGTGACTCCGCTGAAATCACATTCCGTTCCTGCCAGCACAATGGTAAAGCTTGCAAGCTTATCTTCTGTAATGTTATCTCCGGAAAATGTAAATGTAACCGGTGCAGACATATACGCTCCGTCTGCTGTCTCTGTAAAATCATCCCTGGTCAGTGCTAAGGTCTTGCTTCCGCTCTGGTCTGACTCTGTCCAGGTCCAGTCGCTTCCAAGTCTTGCTACTGCCTTAAATTTGATATATCCACTAAACTCCGCTTTATCCTTTGGAATCAGGAAGTTCATTTTGACGGATGCACCTTTCTTTAATGCCTGCTCAGTCGTTAAAGCCAGCTGTGTCTCTGACTTTTCATCCCAGCCGCTGGCACTGTCAAATGTTACTTCCGCACCATCATACAATGGCGTGATTCCACTGATGGATGCAATGGCATCCCCTTCTGCTGCAAGGACAGTCTGGCTGCCTTCCTGCTGCAGAAACATTCCGGTTTCCGAACATACGGAAAATACCAGAATCGCTGATAACGCACCTGCTGCGATGCGTTTCCCCAATTTGTTCATATTCTTTCTCTCCAACCTTTAATTTTTTCTTTGCATTCTCTCTTTGCTTTTGTCTGTTACTGTCTTCGTGCTCTCTTTTCCTTACACCTCCGCTTCTTATGCTCTGCACCAGCAAGAACTTCTCCGGGATTCTTTCTGGTGTAGTTTTCTTCTATATGCAGCAGTGCTTTCGCCCTGCGATACATATCCTCTACAGGGAGGATGCAATTATCTGCATAGAGCCAGAAAGCTCTACTGTTCCATAATCATTTGGAAGAATCAGGTGGTCACCCTTCTTAAGGGATGTTCCGTTTAAGGTTCCCTCGCCATCTAATACGCTCATGATTAAGAATGGATGATCCTGCTTGAAGCTTAATTTATCTGCAACATCAATACGGTATACAGAATAATAGTTGCAGCTTATCAGACGCTGTACTTCATCCGGTTTTGCCTGGGTGTGTAAAATACTGTTTTCTACGGATTTTGCCGGCACAGTTATCACCTCCAGACTCTGTTTGATATGAAGTTCACGCGGCACGCCGTTGCTGAGACGGTCATAATCATAAACACGATAGGTGATATCACTGTTCTGCTGGGTTTCCAATATCATGATGCCACCCTTGATGGCATGTACGGTTCCGGGGTCTATCTGAATGAAGTCCCCTTTCTTTACCGGAATCTCACGGATGAAATCATTCCAGCGTCCGTTCTCTACCATATCTTTTAATTCTTCTCTTGTTTTTGCATTGTGTCCTACGACCAGTGCGGAATCTTCTTTACAGTCCACGATATACCAACACTCGGTTTTTCCCAAAGAGCCGTTTTCATGCTCCTTAGCATAAGCATCATTTGGGTGCACCTGAATACTTAAATCTGCTTTGGCATCAATGATTTTAATTAATAATGGAAAACGATCCAGTCCGGTATTTCCAAATAACTCCGGGTGTTTGTCCCAAAGTTCGGATAATTTCATTCCTTTATAAGTTCCGGCTGCAATGGTATCATCTCCGTTTGGATGGGCGCTGACACCCCAGCACTCTCCAATGTCATCTCCTTCTACCGGATAATGAAAATCATCTTTGAGGCGGGTTCCGCCCCAGATGTTGTGTGTAAATACAGGATTTAAAAATATAATTTCTTTACTCATGATGTTCCATCCTTTCTATTTTCCGGTTCCTGCCACAATGACGGATGTCAGATAAAACGGCACTGCATCATCCGGATGTGTCTCGATTACTTCAAGTTCCAGTTCATGGCTGCCATAAGGCATATGCTCCGTTAAGGTGGTCAGTTCCAGCTTATCTCCCCAGGTCTCTTCGAAAGCTCCGTCTAAGATAACTGCATGCTCTCTGTCTCCGTCTACAACGGCTCTTACCTTCGGTGCTTTTCCTGTCACAGAGCGGCGGTACTGCACGGAAATTCCAGTTCCCATAACCGTAAAGTGGATAAATGCACCCTGCTTTTCTGCCATCCAGCCATTGCGAAAGCAGTCGGTAATGTCCTTCTGCGGTGTCGGGTCTTCTTCAAATCCTTCAAACTCCGGCTTGCTGTTAAAATACTGTAACCGTCTGCAATTCTCATAACTGTTATAGGTAAGCGGTGCCCGGTATCTTGCCTCTTCCTCATCCTGCGCCGGATTCTGAATCAGCTTATCTAAGAAATGTGTAATGACACCGGCTACCAGTTCATGTCCCATGTCATTCGGATGCAGGAAATCTGCGGTAATCTTCTCTGCCGGAAGCCGTCCTGCGGATACCTCCGGGTAAATGCTGCTCTGCATGCTGATACATGGAATGCCATAATGTCTTCCGATTTTTGCATGATAATACTGTGCGCTCTTTCCGCTGTCATAATACACATTGTGAACCAGCATCACTGCCGGACGCTGCTCACTTCCGTAAATCTGCCGCACCAGTCCTTCGTAGGTTTCCATAAAGTGCTCGCTGCTCTCATCATTGACGGAAAACTCCACCACAACTAAATCCGGCAGCCGGCGGAGCAAATCTTCTTTTACTCTGGCTGCTCCAAACTGGGAAGTAGTTCCTCCGATTCCAGCATTCACATATGTGAACTCTGTATTAGGAAATCTCTGCTGCAGCCAGGCATACACACGATAGGCATAACAGTTTTCCGGTGTAGTCGCTGCACATCCCTGAGTAATGGAACCTCCGATAAATCCAACAGTAAGACTCTCTCCTGCTGTTGCCCGCTTGATAAAATTCTTTAGACGGTAAAGATTTCCACGATAAAGGATTCCGGCATCCTTATCAATGGCATTTCCGGCACTCTTGCGGTTCTCGTAAATGCTGTTTTCCTCGGTGGAATACCGCTTTGCTTTATTCTTTAAGGATTTCATAATCTTAAAAATTTCCAGTGCCCCATAAGAGCGGTGGCTGAGATAATAGATGCCTCCGTAAAGGCGGACTCCCTTAATGAGATTCTTCTCTGCCATCATTGCTTCAAAGGTAATCATAATATGATTGAGCTTTTCCATGGCTGCTTCCTGATTGCAGTCAATTAAGATGGCAAACTCATCCTCTTTCAGATGACATACCATTTCTTTGCCTTTTAAATTCTTGCGGATATGTGAACCAAGATAGAATAATAAAGTCCGCTCCATCTCTGCTCCGCCACGCTTAATAATCTCTTCATAGCTTCGGATACCAAGCACTGCAACTGCATACTGGGTGTCCTGCCAGAGCAGTGTCTGCTCGATTTTTCTTCCGAAGAATTCTTTTGTGCAGGTTCCGGTCATGGAATCCAGTTCCTCGCGGGGTGTTTCTTTCTCTCTCTTCTTCTCCGGCTCTTTTCCTTCCCGCTGCATATAGGCACGGCAGAGATAGCTTTCCACCATTTTTGTTAAAGTGGAAAGGATTTCACATTCTGACTCTGTCCACTCATGGTCTTCTGCCACATTCTGGAATACTGCCAGCATCTGTACCTGATTGCCAATGCTGACCGGCATCTGCAGACAGTTTTTATAAATGGAAAAGCTGTGATCCTGAAAATATTCCTGAATCTTTTTCCAGTTGCGGGTATAATAGTTCAGCTCGATTTTCCCATCCCGGCTGCTCCATTCCTCATAGATTTCCGCATCCTGTTCTCCGTGCTGTAATAACCCGATATAGTCCAGGCTGAATTTCAAGCCCAGCTCAAAGAAAATCTTATGGATGGCTTCCTTCAGATTTCCTTCTGCTGCCATTACCTGGAATGCATAGTCAAAGATTTCACGCTCGATAAAAATGTTTTTCTTACCGGCATCCTCTCTTCTTTCCTTGGTATCTTCACGTTTGCGCTCTGTGGTATAATTCTCGTAATTATAATTTTTATCGTAAACACTGAAGGCATTCTTTCCGCTGTGTTTTACCCGGTATAATGCCTGGTCAGCCGCCTGATACAAGCCTTCATAAGTGGATGCATCCTTTGGATAGGATGCAATTCCCATACTTAACGTGACTTTCTTGCCCTCTAAAGAAATGCGGTCTGCAGAACGGGAAATACGCTCTGCAATTTCCATGGCTCTTGCTCTTGCATGATTTTCCCGGCAGAAGATACAGAACTCATCACCACCGATTCGTCCTACATAATCTTCTAAGGAGGAATTCATAATCAGAACGTTTGCCACCTTCATTAAGACTTCATCTCCATATAAATGACCATATGTGTCATTGACGGATTTGAAATCATCAATATCTATAATCAGAAACGCAGCATCCTGGTCTTCCACCGCATGCTGAGTCAGATAATTTTCAATTAATTCCTTCATTTTTGCCTTATGGAAAAGGTCTGTCAGGGAATCTCTCTCTGCCTTCTGTGTCAGAAGCTCCTGTCCCTTCTTTTCCTCTGTCACATCCATGGTCTTTCCCATAATTTTATATGGCTTATGATTTTTATCGTAAACCGGAATTCCCACATAGCGGAACCAGACGAATACGGATTCGTCGCTTACCTGCCGGACTTCATAGCGGATGTGCTCATCCCCTCTGTCCATGGCTGCGCAGAAATCATCAAAGATATTCCAGTCATCCGGATGGACAAAGCCCCAGTTGTGCATCTGCTGCTGATAATCCTCGATTACCATATTGGACTTACTCCATTTGCCACCCAGTTTTTTCGATAAGACATATCGTTTGGTGGCAATCTCATATTCCCAGATTGCACAGTCGGAATAATCTTCTGTTATCTTTCTTCTTACGCGTTCTTCTTCCAGTTCCTGTTCCAGTTCTTCAATTTTCTTTCTTAACTCCAAGGTTTCTGTCATAACGCTTTCTCCTTCTTGTTGCGGCATTTCAGATATCTTCCCATAAAACTTCTATATAGGCAGCCAGTTCCTCTGCCATTTCTTCTGCTTCCGGTATCCGGATATGTCCCTTTGTTCCACATCCATTCTTCCGATACAGAAAATGATGCACGTTTGCATCTGCAATGGATTCACAGACTTCTTCGATTGCCCGGTCCCAGGCAATATCATGTTCCATAATTGTGGTAGTTAAAATAATCTGTGCATCCGGATATATTTCCCTTAACTTTAAAATAAATTCACGGTAGTGTTTTCTCCATTTTCTTCCCATGATGCCATCATAATCTCGCGCCATAAAATCCGTCGGGTGGCTGTCATTCTGTCCGATTGCTACAATGACTGCCTGCGGTATATAGTTTGAAAAATCCCATTTTCTGATTGCTCCCAAATCCGGGTGATAAGCCGTTTTATCGTAAATGGATTCCATTCCGATATATCCCGGTTCATAGAACCATCCGATACCATCTAATAATGCAATTCCGCCCTGTGCAACATCATGAAGCTGCGCACCTAATTTCCGGGCAGTCAGCCATGCATAGGAATAATAGCTGTTAGAATATTCTCCGTTATGTTCCGGATCCGGCTGTCCTATGAATTCTGCTGCTTCCGATACTTCTCCGGCGGAAACACTGTCTCCATATACTTCAATCTTTCGCTCCGGCAGGGGCTCTAGTGGTAATACTTCTGCATCTTCGTCTATTTCAAATCCTAAGAATGTCACATAATGGCAGGCATCCATCCGTTTAAAAAGCAGGCAGTCATGTTCTTTATTTTCCAACTGTTCTGCCAGAAGAAGCTCTGTCTCACCGGTCTTTGGCAGCAGATATTTTTCCTGTCTGCCGTCCATGATGCAGCCCATGTAATTATTCCAATATGCACTTTTATTTTCCAAATAAACACGAAGTGAAGTTCCGGTAAAACGAATCCGAACATAGCTTGCCGGATAAATCATGACCGGTCTTTCTTTCTCTTCAAAATCAATTCTTCCGCTGTACTGCAGCAATGCATGGTCTGGCGAAACAAACATATTATCCTCCGCTTTATCATCTCTTTTTTCTTCGGCAGCTTTCTCCGGATGTGCAGCAACCAAAAAAGCCCACACATGTGTGGGCCTTTTTGTGCTTACAATTTAGGAGTGGGAATCTGGAATAATGTGTTAGGGAATTGTATACTATTCCAGATCATGAAAAAGAAAACTATCCTATCTTCTGCCTACCTCTGTGTCGCTACAATTAACCACACTATGCTCTTTGATATAATCAACGATTTCATCTATTGTTGTAAACGCTAATCCTACATAGCTATCGGCAGCTCCATAGTAAATAGCAATCTTTCCTGATTCTGAGTCATGAATGGTTGCACATGGGAAGCATACATTCGGTACGAATCCGCGTTCCTCATACCATTCTTCCGGTGTCAGAAGGAAATTTTCACACCGGTATTTCACAACGGACGGATTATCTATATCAAGGATTGCTCCACCGATGGAATATACATATCCATTACAGGTTCCGCTTACACCATGATAGAATAAAAGCCATCCTTCGGAGGTCTCAATTGGTGCTGCGCCTCCGCCAATCTTTAAGGACTCCCACCATTCGGAGCCTTTTCCCATTACATGTCTGTGCTTTCCCCAGTAGACTAAATCCGGACTTTCGCTGACAAAAATGTCACCGAATGGGGTGTGTCCGCTGTCTGATGGGCGGGAAAGCAGCATGTAATTGCCATGAACTTTTCGAGGGAAGAGCACAGCGTTCCGGTTAAATGGGAGGAAAGGATTTTCAATCCTTGTAAATGTACGGAAGTCGGTGGTCTTTGCCATTCCGATTGCTGCGCCGTAAAAGTCCTGGCACCAAATTATGTAATAGGTATCCTCTACTTTTACCAGTCTTGGATCATATGCATATACCGGCATAAAGGATTCCCCGTTTTCGTCAACAAACTCGATTTTATCTTTTTCAAAATTCCAATGGATTGCATCTTTGCTTCTTCCCATATAGATATATGGAATACCATTGGTCTGTTCTCCACGGAATACTCCGATGAACTCATCTCCATAAGGCATTACTGCACTGTTAAAGATTCTTGCTACTCCATCAATTGGATTTCTTCCAATGATTGGGTTTTCTGTATAACGCCATACCGGCGCACCTTTTAATCCTTCCGGTTTGTCCTGCCATGGTACATTTGGGACTGCCGGGCTAATCATTTTTACTTTGCTCATAAAGGCTACCATCCTTTTTCTCAAATTTATTTTGCTGCTTCGCTTTTCAAAAATTCCAGATTCTTTTCAATGAGATTACATCTTTGTGCCACACACTCCACGGAACGTCCCGGGTCAGATGGTGTCTCAAATACATAATCAATCAGTTTCTCTATGGTTGTTGTTGCAACATGCATTCTGGTATCACTGGATGCGTAGTAAATAAATACTTCACCTTTTTCATTTGCAATGGCTCCATTGGTAAATACAACGTTGGAAACATCGCCTACACGTTCCTCGCCTCTTGGTCCAATCAGAAGTCCGGACGGCTCTGCAATTACTTTGGCAGGGTCATTTAAATCGGTTGCAAATGCATAAATTACATAACGTAAACCTGCTGCTGTATTACGCACACCATGTGCAATATGAATCCAGCCACGGTCTGTCTTTATCGGTGTTGCACCTGCTCCATTCTTTGCTTCTGTAATGGTGTGGTACTTACGAAGGCTGGTCATTCTCTCTTCATCAATGACTGCATGTGTAATATCATCACACAGTCCAAATCCGATTCCTCCGCCGCTTCCGGTCTCAATGAAATCATCCATTGGTCTGGTATAAAATGCATATTTTCCATCTACAAATTCCGGATGTAATACGACATTTCTCTGCTGCGGGGAACGAAGGGTGGTAAGATTATCCAATCTTTCCCAGTGTTTTAAGTCTTTCGTTCTTACGATTCCGGCTGCTGCTACTGCTGCGGATAAATCATTTACTGATGTATCCTTGCTTTCCGAACAGAACACGCCATAGATATAACCGTCTTCATGTTTGGTAAGACGCATATCATATACATTGGTCTCTTCCGGGCAGGTATCCTCTAAAAGAATCGGATAATCCCAGAAACGGAAACCGTCAATTCCGTTGTCACTTTCTGCTACTCCGAAAAATGACTTACGGTCATTTCCTTCAATTCTTGCTACCAGATAATATTTTCCATTTAATTCAATGGCTCCGGAGTTCATGACTGCGTTGATTCCAAGACGTTCCATAAAATATGGATTGGTCTTTGGATTTAAGTCATATCTCCAGGTCAGCGGAATATGCTCTCTGGTTAATACCGGATATTCATACCGGTCAAAGATTCCATTATAGAAATCTGTTTTTCTATTTTTACGGCTCAGAAGCTCTTCCTGTCTGGCTGCTTCCACATAATATCTTTCATGCATCATTTTGACATTCTCCTTATCACTTCCATGCACATCCGTCCATTATGATACGGACATTTCCACGGTTCTACGATAGGTCTTCCTTCGTATGGTTTTCCTTCTTTGTCTACTTCCCAGAACCACTCAGAGCCTTTTCGTTTATCCATCACATGCTCTTTAATGAATTCCCAGATGCTTTCTGCAGCTTCTAAGTATTCTTTTTTCTGCGGGTCTTTTTCGTATCCATTTAAGAAACCTACGATAGCTTCTGCCTGCACCCACCAGACACGGTGTTCATTTACCACACCTTTTTCACATTCGTTGGCAAGTGAATGTCCGTCAAATGCTACTTTATAAATCTGGCTGGTCAGGTCTCTTGTGATTGCGCTCATACGCTTTGTATAAGCCTCTTCTCCCAAGACTTCTGTTCCTCTGTCCATAAGCCATGCTGTTTCAATGTCATGTCCATAGGAATGCAGGTCAATAATACTGTTATAATTCGTATCAAAGAACACTTCCTGTCTGTGAAGCTCTGGATTATATACTTTATCAGCAAAGACATCCATAATCCACTCTAAGCGTTCCTTTACTTCTTTCTTTGCGGATACCCGGTACAGTTCGGTATATGCCTCAAATACATGTAATAATGTATTCATGGTCTTGTCTGCCAGCACACCATTCTCTGATAATTTCTCATTGGATTCCGGTTTGAAATCCCTGGTAAATGCTTCTAAGTATCCAACTTCATCCATACAGGTATTTTCGATTTTATCAAACAGCTGCATGGCAGTTTCCAAGGCTTCTGCATCCTTAGAGGCTGCATAATAAGTAGACAGCGCATAGATGCAGAATGCCTGATTATAGGTATGTTTTGTCGTATCTTTTGGAGTTCCGTCATAATTTAATGACCAGTAAATTCCTCCATATTCTTTATCCAGACATTTATTCTTTAAGAATTCATATCCGTGTTTTGCTTCATCTAACAGGCTTTCATCTTTCAAAAGCAGATATGCATTTGAAAAGAACCAGGTAATTCTACTATTTAAAATGCATCCTTTTTCTGCTTTTTTATCTAAATTCAAGTCGTAATCCAGCATTCCATAATATCCGCCGTATTCATCATCACGTAAGTTTTTCCAGAAAGGAATGATTGCATTTACAAGCTCTTCCCTTATTTCATCTACCATCATATTTTTATGCTCCTGTTATCTTAATCTTATTAGCCTTTTACAGCTCCTGCTGTGATACCACTGTAAATCTGCTTCTGACAGAGCAGGAATACAATCAGCGCCGGGAGTAAGGAAATCAGTACACCTGCACAAATCAGGTTGTATTTGCTTCCAAGTGGTCCGGTAAAGGTATAAAGTGCAGTTGCGACTACGCCAAGAGTTCTCTTATCCTGTAAGTAAAGGCTTGAGCAGTAGTATTCGTTGTATACAGATACACCTTTCAATACCATACAGGTTACGATTGCCGGTTTCAGTAACGGAAGAATAATCTTCCAGTAAATCTTAAAGTAAGATGCTCCGTCAATGTATGCGGATTCATCTAAGGATACGGAAATGTTTTCCATGAACTGAATGAATACATAGATGGAAATTACATCAGTACCCATACTCATGATGATGTATCCGTAAAGGTGATTGATAAATCCAAGTCCGCTCATAATCTGGTATACAGATACCTGCATTGCGATTCCAGGAAGTAATGTTGCGAACAGGAATAAGTTTCTAATGAGTCCGTTTCCAGGGAATTTGAAACGGTTCAATACATAAGCAAGCTGTGTTCCAATCAGGATAGATGCACCAAGTACACATACCAGAATGATTGCCGAGTTGATAAATGCTCTTCCCATATTGGCTCTTGTGAATGCATCGATGAAGTTCTGGAAATTGAGCCAACTGCTTGGTAATGTCATTACGTTAGTGCTCTGATATTCTGCCTCTGTCTTAAATGCTGTGATTACACAGGATACGATTGGCAGCAGTGCCACAAAGGAAAAGAATATCAAAGAGAAATATTTTACAATAATCCAGATAATGGAGCCTACACTGTAATGTTTCTTTCTTTTCTTAATTTTCTGCTGTGCCATCTTACATCGCTCCTTTCTGTTTCAGGCGATATTCTTTCTTACGCTGTTTTTCTAATTTCTTACGCTGCTTCTTTGCATCATAAGTCTCATCATCTGATTCCGCATTACGGAACGCAAACTTGAAGAACAGTTTCTGCAGGATTGTTGCTGCAAATATGATAAGAAGTAATACTACCGCCATGGCAGATGCAAGACCTACCTTCTGGTTGGTATGTGCGATTTTATTCATTACTACGAAGTAGGTTGCAGTTCCACCACCACCGTTCGTGATAACATAAGGCGGATCGAATGCACTTAAGGAACCGGTAATGGATAAGATGACATTCAATGTTACGATTGTCTTAATACTCGGTAAAATAATATGTAAAAACTGCTGGAATTTATTTGCACCGTCTAACTCAGCTGCCTCATACATTTCGGCATCTACTGACATGATTGCTCCGATGAAAAGAACCATGTTCTGTCCAAAATACCGCCATACGGAGGAAGCCACAAGAGAAATATTATTGATACTCTTGTCTTTCAGCCAGTACGGAAGATTGTCTAATTGAAATCCACACCACTGTAATACTGTGTCAAATACGAAGCCTCTGGTGTAGAAGAATTTAAAAATAAAACCAACTGCGATACCACTGATGAGGTATGGGAAGAACATAAATCCCTTAAACATATTTCCACATTTGGTTTTAAAACTTAAAATAGTTGCCAGGTATAATGCCAGTGCTAACTGGACAATGGAACCTGCCATGTAGTAAAGACTTAATTTCAAAGCACTGAAACAGTCTTTTCTGTTAAATACGTCGATATAGTTTGCCCAACCCACGAATTGTCTCTTATCAGGCGGGGTTGCATATTTCATTTTATAAAAGCTGAACTTTACCATTTCTCCAAATGGAAGATAGGTAAATACAAATAACAATAACAGTGGGATAAACATAAATGCCAATATGATTATGGTCTGTTGTCCCTTTCTGCTTTTTGCCCAATTTTTGATACTGAAGGGCTTCTTTGCTTTCTTCATTGTCACTGCATCCATCGAAATACCTCCATGCCCTTCTTTTGACAGGCTGCCCCCGCCGTTTAAGCGGGGAGCATTCCTGTAAAAAGGCTTGTTTCTTTTTTATGTCTATGGGGAGTTTTCAGTTACTCAATATTACTCAGTTGCTCCACAGTTTTCCTGTGCTGTAGTCCACTTCTCATTCCATTCATTCATGATGTCATCGAAGCTCTTAGAACCATCTGCTGCGCACTCTACAACTTCCTGTAATTTCTCTTCACCACTGTTGTTGATGTTTAATCCGGAATCTGCATTCAGGTCATTTAAGAGATCTTCTTCACCTTCTAATGCCGGCTCATCTACTACGAAGTCGATATCTGAGAATGCTGCATAGAAGTCAGGCATTTTTGTATCTTTTGCTGCGATTGGAAGTCCACCACAATCATATGAGAATCCAGACTGCTCTGTCATGAATTTAACGAAGCATAACGCTGCTGCTTTGTTGTCATCAGAAGCGTCTGCGTTGATACCAAAGCTGTAGTCAGGTCCTACGGATGCACACTGTTTTCCAGTAGAAAGTGTGATTGGGAATGGCATGTATGCAATATCATCTGCATGATCGCCAGCCTGCTGCATCTGAGGAACAGCCCAGGAACCAAGTACCATACAAGCGATTTCGCCGTTATTGATCATTCCTTTGGAACCTTCCCAGTCAGTTGTTGAGTAGTCATCTTCTGTTAATCCGTTTGCTACTGCATCGTATAATACTTTGTATACGTTGTATGCGCCTGTTCCATCACCTGGATCTGCAAATGGGTTAGAAGCATGTAATAATTTCTGGTTCATGAATGTGCTGTCTCCAGTAGCGCTTCCGCTGATTGCCGGGTCCCACTGTCCACCCATTGCCCAACCTGCTGCGTAGTTGGTGTAAAGTGGAATTGCATCTGTGTTATCTTTGATTTTCTGTAATGCTGCGATGAAATCTTCCGGAGTTGTTGGAACTTCTGTGATTCCAGCTTCTTCAAATACTGCTTTGTTGTATACGATACCGCCGTTTACACCTGCTGTGTAAGGAACTCCGTATACTTCTCCATCGTAGTTCTGGTTGTAGTAGTTAATCTGGCTCTTCATTTCATCTTCTGTACCAAGTGGCATGAAGTATGTACTTAAGTCAGCTTTGTCTACTGCTGGGATCATCATTACATCGCCCCAGTCACCGCCCTGCAGACGAAGTAATGTATCATCTGCGTAGTTGGTAATTCCTTCTACATCAACTTTGATGTTTGGATATAATTTGTTAAATGCATCGATGTATTTCTGATAAGGAATCTCTGCGTCATCCTCTAAGAGGTCTGTACGGTTGGTTAATACTTTAATCTCGGCTGTAAGGTCTGTATAGTCCTCACCAAGTTTTAAATTTGCGTAGCTTAATTCGCCATCGCTTGCACTTGCACTTGCATCGGAACCTGCTTCTGTTCCTGCTGCATTGTTGTCAGCCTTGCTGTCTGTGTCTGCATCTTTGCTTCCGCATCCAACCATTGAGAATGCCATTACTGTTGCTGTTGAAAGAGCTAATAACTTTTTCAATTTCATAATAAAAATATCCTCCTTTTAATTTGTTTCGTTACTGTTTCGTAACTTAATTTAATTATACTTTTTTAAACTAATTAATCATCAATCATTCTTGTTTTTAATCTTTCTTTCTTGCGTTTTTCGTCGTTTTCTTCGTTTTAGCCAAATTCAGACGTTTGTTTTTAGCATTGTTGCACAAAATAAAGGCGTTTTTTCGATTAATTTAGCTTGGTTAAGTTGTTTTTAAGTTATCTTTAGTTTTTTAAAGTTAACTTTATGCTTGCAGTTACCTGTTTTTTTAACTATAATAATGACAGGCTAAATTGTTTTACCATTTTTATTAAGCAATGGAGGGGCATTATGGATTTTAAAAACACTTTTTTTAACTCTATAAAGAACAAATCAAAGTTATCTGACCGGGCTGTAGCAGATGATTTCCTCAAGGATTTTTATTTTTTCCCGGAAGCTGCTCCCTCAGTCAATGTTCTTCTTACCATTCCTGCCGGTGGAAAAATCAATTTCACAACTCCGGTTCATTATATTTTTAATCCTTTTCCTGCCCATCTCCTTATTTATACCATTTCCGGAAGTGGAGCCTTCTCTGTTAACGAGACCGTTTATACTGCTGATACCAGTCATTGTCTGTTTTTTGACTGTACAAAGCCTTTTTCCTTTGAACATAAAGGACACAACTGGAAGTTTTACTTATTTTTTATTTCCGGAAATGCGCTTTCTTCCTATTATGAACTCTTTCAGGAAGTTTATGATGTTCTTTATCCGGTTCCTGCAGGTTCTTCTATTCCAATGCTTTTTTCGGAGCTTGCTGCAATGCCGTCAGAACCTTCCTTAAAAGATATTCTGCTTTGTAATAAGAAACTTCATGACATTTTCACCGAAATGATTCTTTCTGCCCTGGAACAGTCTGACCCTGAGAAGCCTGTTGCCGACTATCTTGTAAATATGAAAGAAGCCTTCGACAATCATTATGAACAGGAATATTCTCTTGCCTACTTCGAAGAATTTACCGGTATCAGCCGTTACCGGCTCTGCCGGGAATTCTCTGCTGCCTTTTCCAGTTCACCTCTTCAATACCTCAACCAAAGGCGGATTGAAGCTGCCAAAGAACTGCTCTTAAATTCCGATATGCCGGTACATGAAGTCGGTTCTGCTGTCGGCATTGACAATACCAATCATTTTATTCATCTGTTCAAAAAATTTACCGGGACCACCCCATTTGTATTCAAACAGGCAGTCCCGGCTTCTATACGCGAGCTACGCTCTCCTTACAAACCAGGCGGCCTTCCACCACAGTAACTCCCGGTTTGTAATTATCATTACTGATTTTCTTTACAATATTATGGATTGCCCGGCGGGCCATCTCTTTGATATCTACTTCATAAGTTGTAATCTTCACATCAGAAAGACCCGGATAAAGGTAGTTATCAAATCCTACCACAGAAATGTCCTGTGGAATACGATATCCATTTTCTTCCAGTTTTTTTATCAACATGCTGGCAGTCAGATCACAGTTACATACAAATGCTGTCGGCATGTCTTTTGGAAGTTTCAGCATATTTACTACATCAATCTTTCCTGTTTCAATATGCCGGTCATCTATAATCCAGTCTTTTCTATATTCCAGTCCATGCTCTAACAGTGCCTTCTGGTATCCAAAATAACGGTCTGTAATACTTTCTGTTGCAAGCAGCGTTCCAACGTAGGCAATCTTGCGGTGTCCCATCTGGTACAGATAATTTGTCAGTTCATACGTTCCATAATAACTATTGGAAATAACAGAATCACTTGCCTCTCTTCCGTTATAATAATCAAGGTAAATAACCGGAACACCGGAACCATGATTCAGGATTTTCAGATATCCATCTGTCACATTACCAATGACAATGATACCATCCACTTTACGTTCCTGCACCAGCTTAGGCAGTCTTTCCTCTTCTTCATCTTCAATGCTGATAACCTCCAGCATCGTAAAGCATTCCTTGGCTGTTGCCTTTGTTGCCACAGCCTGATACATCTGCCAATAAAAAGACTCATATTTATCCAGGAACCGTTCACTGATCAATATTCCAAGATTATAGCTCCGGTTCGGCTGGCTCTTCTTCACCATGGAAGGCTGCTTATAGCCAAGTTCATCTGCCACCTGACGGATTCTCTCCCGGACTTCTTCACTCACGCCCTTCTGACCGGACAGTGCTTTTGACACTGTTACCGTGCTGACTCCCACAATCTCTGCAATATCCGCAAGTTTTACTGCTTTTGCCATTTATCTGTACCCCTGTTTTCTATTCTTTATAGTTAACATAACATTAAGTTAATTTCTTATGTATTTAACCATACATCTGGTTAAATTTTAATTACTATTCCGCCGCTTGTCAAGCAAAGCAGCTTTTCTCCAATCCATTTTCCTTATCCTTTCTGTATATCCTGATTATTCTGCCATCAGATGAATCAGTTTTCCTTTAAAATCACCCTGTCCACGTCCTATCAGCATTCCGGCATTCATCAGAAGATCACCGGCATATACTTCATCCGTTCCTTCTACTCCGTAGTTCATCTCATCTGAAAGTCCCTTCAGTGTAAGTTTACGGCTATGGCAGTTTGGCTGTGCCAGTACCTGCACATAAGTAACCAGTGCTTCTTTCTTATCTTTAGATACTACCATATAAGCGTCGTACTCATGATTTCTGCTAAAGGACGCCAGCCGGTAATAATCTCCTCTGCGGATGAGGTCGTTATACTTGTGATACATCTTCGTCTGCTGTGGAATCATCGCCTGCTCTTCTTCTGATATCTTCGTAATATCAAGTTCATAGCCAAACGTTCCTGCCAGTGCAACATAACCTCTTGTTTCAAACGGTGTTACTCTTCCAACCGTATGGTTCGGGCAGTCCGAAATATGTGCTCCCATCGTAGAAAGCGGATAAATAAGCATTGTGCCTTCCTGAATCTTCAAACGCTCTATTGCATCTGTATCATCTGAGCACCAGATCTGAGGACTGTAATATAACATTCCCGGATCAAATCTTGCGCCACCACCAGAGCAGTTTTCTAGCAGAAGATGCGGAAATTCTTTTAACAGACGTTCCTGTAATTCATAAACGCCCAGCACATAGCGGTGCAACAACTCGCCCTGTCTGTCTTCCGGCAGTACTGCACTGCCGACATCAGAAAGCTGACGGTTCATATCCCACTTTACATATTCAATATTGGCACTCCGCAAAATAGCTGCAACGCTTTCATATGTATGTTCAATTACGTCTCTTCTTGATAAATCCAGTACATACTGATTCCGGCATAGACTTGCCTTCCGTCCTGGAATTGCAATTGCCCAGTCCGGATGCTCTTCATACAATCTTGAATCCGGTGATATCATCTCCGGTTCAAACCAGATACCAAATTTCATGCCAAGGGCATTGACTTTATCTACCAGATTTTTCAGTCCGCCCTTGATTTTATTCTCATTGACAATCCAGTCTCCAAGGCTTGTGCTGTCATCATTGCGGTGTCCAAACCAGCCGTCATCCATAACTAACATTTCAATGCCAAGTTCGGATGCACGTTTTGCAATGCCAAGCAGTTTATCTGTATCAAAATCAAAATAAGTTGCTTCCCAGTTATTGATGAGAATTGGACGTTTCTTATCTTTATATTCACCCCGTATCAGATGATTCCGGTACAAATTGTGAAGATTTCTTGTCATTTGTCCAAGCCCTGCTGCAGAATAGGTAAGTACAACCTCCGGTGCATAGAAATCATCACCCTGCTCCAATTTAAAACAGAACTGCTCCGGATGGATTCCCATCATCATACGTACCGAATCAAACTGGGATAATTCTGCCTGTGCCAGGAAGTTGCCGGAATATACAAAATGCATGGCATATACAGAACCAGTATCTTCCGTAGCACTCTTTTCTTTTAAAGCAAGGAATGGATGTTCCTGATGGGAAGATTCTCCTCTTACAGAACCTACACTCTGTTTTCCATAACCAATCTGCCGGTATTCTATCTGCCGTTCTTTTGCCCAGGAGCCATGAAGGGTAACCATCTCATATTCCTTATTATCCATATCCAGTGAAGCGGACATAATTTTTGTAAGAAATAATGGTTCTGTTCCATCATAGTGGAGCACTACGCTTCTGGTAATCACATTTTCTTTTTCAAATACGGTATAAAGAAGGTCTGCCCGCAAATCAAGCACTGCATCTTCGCAATGCAATACCAGTGTCTGGCAGGCCTCTTCTCCTGCAAAAGTGGACGGAAGTCCCTTTAGTTCCGGTTTCTCATTTAAAATCTCATAGGACTCATAACCAAGCTGTATTCCGGCATGTCCCTTTACAGTCTTTACCTCGATTGCACTTTCCCGGTAATCGCCCAATCCATTGCCCGGATATTCCATTGGAAAACTGTCTAAGAATGAAAGTCGTTCCCTGTTATTTACCGATGGAACGAATGGTGCTTCTCCTGTGCGCATCAGATATGCCGCATTGGTGCATCTTATTTTCTTTCCATAATATACATGCCCTACAAAATTTTCTTCGTCCACGATTCCAATGATATAACTGGTGTTTTCTGTATCTAACTGAAACAGTCTCTCTTCTTCTAAATATGTGATTGCCATATATGCTCCTTACTCTATCTCTAAAAATTCAAATGGTGTCTTCGGGTCTGCTTTCAAAAACTGCATCAGAAGAAAGGCACAGCGGATTGTAATGCGTTCCGTTTCCAAAATCTTCTTTACCATGGTGCGGTCTGCCAGAATCACTTCCATATCTTCGGTATTTTCAAGATACTGTATGCCATTTTCTTCTCTTACTGTTCCAAACACCATGCTGCCGCTTTCATCACTCATTCCCTGCGCTAAGAAAAAGCCTCTCCGGAAACATGCCGCTCCACCTTCATAGACTTTAAGTGTCAGTCCGGTCTCTTCTTTCATTTCCCGTACTGCTGCATCTTCCGTCCGTTCTCCGGCTTCAATCAATCCTGCCGGAAGTTCATAAATATAATCATTTAATGGATAGCGGTACTGCCGCACCAGAACAATTTTCCAGCCATCTTCTGTCACTGCATAGACCGCCATTCCTTCCGGCTGCATGCTGTGGGTCTTATGTTTAATCCGGTCAGCATCATTCCGGGAGGCAAAATAGTAATCAAAATGTGCTCCGTCTCTTGCTATGGCATCAATCTGATACAGATTCAGAAACGGATTCTCTGTAAGTTTTGTTACATGACCATACTTTTTCTTCTCTTCCTGCACGGCTTTTCCTTTCTCCTGCACATGTTTTATCTTTTTATTGCTTTATTTTTTATTTCTTTACTTATTTTAAAATCTCTTCCATCAAAGCAGTTGCAAGCTCCGGGTTCTTCATTCCGTCTGCCATTCCTACTACTACTTCACCATCATACCATCCAGTCGCCTTTACCCAGACATTATCCTTAAGCCGGATGCCTGCTGCAATAGTCTCGTTGGTTTCTTCTACTTCTGCCCAGACAATATCATCCTGATATTTTTCAATCAGTTCTTCCGGCAGATAGTCCCGGATATCTACAAGATAATCCGTTCCTGCCATACATTTGAAGAATGTCTCATCTGCAAAGAATACATCTACAGACCTTGTCATAAACAAAGTCTGTATTGTCTCCAGGCTGGCTGTGTCCACGCTCTCACCGGAATTAGCATCTATCCAGATGGTATAATTTAAGTTTACTTTTTCTTTTTTGGAATTGACGCCCTGTTCTTCTAAGAAATCATCAAAATAATCCGGGCTGGTGGCTTCAATATGCGCTCCGTCCGTATTGACAGCCATGACGCCCATAACCATATCTGTCTTAGTAGCAAAATGGACAATCAGAAATACTATAACAAATACACCCAGCACCGCGCCCAGTGTCTTCCACAGATAGTAGTCCCTGAAATACCGCCACTTTCCTTTTTCGGAAAGTTCTGACCATTTCTGCTTCTCTGTTTTGATTTCCGGTTTCTGATAGAAATCAGAATCTTCTCCCAGTGCAGTTTTTACCGGACGGTAATTTTCATCCTGCTTTCTTTCATTCTGCTTTCTTTCTTCCACGCTTTACTCCTCTGCATAAGCTAACATGGCACTTTTCAATTCTTCCAGTTTGCTTTCGGAATCTTCTAAAGATTCTCCTACTACACCAAAGTAGAATTTAATCTTTGGCTCTGTTCCGGAAGGTCTTACACAACACCATGCATGGTTGCTCAGTTCATAATATAATACATTGGAAGCTGGCAGTCCTGCCGGTTCTTCTTTGCCATTTTCCAGATCTTTGCGGATTCCTGTCTTGTAATCACGGATAGCAAGTACTTTATGTGCACCGATTTCTGACGGCACATGCTCACGCATCTTCGTCATCATATTCTGAATCTGCTGTGCTCCGTCCATTCCCTTTAAGGTCATGGTCTCTAAGCCTTCTTTATAATATCCGTATTTCTCATACATATCCAGCATTGCATCCCAGAGTGTCTTATTCTGGTTCTTATAGAAGGATGCTACTTCACAGAGCATCATTACTGCCACACAGGCATCCTTATCTCTTGCATAGGTTCCTGCCAGACATCCATAACTTTCTTCCAGACCAAATACATAGGAATAAGAATGATTCTGTTCGAATAATTTAATCTGCTCTCCGATATATTTAAATCCGGTCAGGACTTCAATAATCTTTACTCCATAGGATGCTGCAACTGCTTTTGCCATATCTGTGGTAACAATTGTCTCTACCAATGCTGCATTATCCGGCAGTGTACCGGTCTCTTTTCTTTCTCTTAAAATATATTCTGCGATCAGCATGCCTGACATATTTCCGGTAAAGCTTACATATTCACCAGTTGCAGTATTCTTCGCATATACGCCGAGACGGTCCGCATCCGGATCTGTTGCAAGAACAATATCTGCGTCTACTTTCTCTGCAAGCTTCAATGCAAGTTCAAATGCTTTTGGTGACTCAGGATTCGGATAAGAAACCGTTGGGAAATTGCCATCCGGAAGTTCCTGCTCCGGTACTACATATACCTGTTCAAAGCCTAATTCTTTTAATACTCTGCGCACCGGAAGATTTCCTGTTCCATGTAATGGTGTGTATACAATCTTAATGTCCTTTGCCATCTTCTTAATGATCTCCGGATGAATAGACTGTTTCTTTAATTCCGTCATATAACGGTCATCCATCTCTTTTCCGATAATATGGTAAAGTCCGGCTGCCTTCGATTCTTCTTCGCTCATGGTCTTTACCTGTGCAAAGTCTGTCACTTTGGCAACTTCTGCCAGAATATTCTTATCATGTGGCGGGGTAATCTGTGCGCCGTCTTCCCAATATACTTTATATCCGTTATATTCTCTTGGATTATGGCTTGCTGTAATAACAATACCGGAAATGCATCCTAATTCACGCACTGCAAAGGAAAGTTCCGGTGTTGGTCTTAATGATTCAAATTTGTAAGTTACAATACCATTGGCATTTAAGCAAAGTGCTGCTTCTTCTGCAAATTCCGGAGACATGATTCTGGAATCGTATGCAATGGCAACGCCTTTCTTCTGTCCGTTCTGGCTTACAATGTAATTTGCAAGTCCCTGTGTTGCCTGACGCACGGTATATACGTTCATGCGGTTGGTACCAGCACCAATCACGCCTCGTAAACCACCGGTTCCAAACTCTAACTGACGATAGAAGCGGTCCTCTATTTCTGCGTCCTGTCCCTCTAAAGCCTTAAGTTCTGCTCTTGTTGCCTCATCAAAATATGTATCGTTACACCATTTTTCATATACTGCTCTGTAATCCATATAAATACCCTCATCCTTCCTTAAATTTTCTTTTGTTTATTCATTATATCAAATTAATTTAAGTTTGTGTACATGCATTTTTAAGTTATTTTAAGTTTTTTAACTTTTTGTTACTTTTGAATAGAATCGTAGTATTTTTTCACGATTTTCTCCGCTGGTTTTGCATATATTTCATAATCTTTTCTCTTTAAGGCAGTATTCTTCGTGTAGAGATGACTGTTCCAGGACCAGAATGCCATGCCATCTACCCAGTCTCTCTTTAAGCATGCCTGAAACATCGCTTCATACCAGTCTGCCTGACCTTCTGCGTCTGCTTCTCCCTGCACCGTCCAGTCATTCGGGACTTTATTAGAATCCTTTATGGACATACAGCCGGCTTCTGCAAAGAAAAATGGTTTGTTAAATTTCTTCACTACTTTTTCAATCCGGTCAAGCTGGTTCTCCCAGTCCTCCAATGGATAATATCCGCTGGAAGAAATCACATCTACTGCATCCCACCATTTCACATTATGTTCCTGATATTTATCTGTATTATAGGAAACAAGTCCATCAAATTCACTCCGGATATCAGCGATTAGCTTCCGCCACTCTGCTTCCCTTCGTTCTGCCATAACCATTTCGCAGCCTGCAATATGCATTTCCACGCCCATTTCTTTTGCCAGCCTTGCGTAATGAAGCTGAAATTCGGTATAGGATTCAAACCAGTTACACCATTTTGGTTCACAGACTACGTCTTCATCAAAGAAATTGACATGGGCACGCCAGGTTCCGTTCTTGCAGTTTACCGTAGGCTTTAATGCCACACGCATGCCAAGCTCTTTTGCATAATCAATCATGCCCTTTAATTCATCATCTGACACCGTTGCCTCAGAAGTATAACAAATCTCTTCCGACTGTGCCGTGTCCTGCAAGCCGTTTGGTGCTAAAATAACAAAATTGCTGTTGGTATTTTCTTTCATTTTCTTTAAGCTATCAAATGCTCTCTTCTCCTGATAGCTCCCTTTTCTTGCAAATGGTGCATATGTCATGCCGCAGATATATTCCATGATAAATGTTTCCTTTCTTCCTTTTTATAGCGATTTATGGAAGAAACTATAGCATTTGCCATTGAATCTTGCTATAATGATTTATTATAAAAATAGTAAAAATCTCTTATGACAGGAATTCATTTATTTTAAATATATTGGGGGATGACTTTATGAATTCACTTTTTGAATACAGCGACCGGCTGAATGCTCCTTTTGAATGCTTCTTATTTGACACGAGAATCCATTCTTTTCCTATCCGGTCCCACTGGCATTATTTTGTTGAAATTCTATATATGTTAGAGGGAACTGCCATCATCAACTGTGATGATGATACCTATGTATTAGAAGAAGGCGATATGACTTTATTTCTTCCGCAGGCAATCCATTCTATCTATACTGCCACGGAGCAGCCATTGGTTTATTATGTCATGAAATTCGATTTAAACCAGCTTGCACCATCCGGCAATGCATTAAGCACCACCTTTTCCGGGATTAATTTTGTATCACTTTTTAATCTGGCGAAGGGTGATTCCCATGCCCCGAAATATTTTTCCAAAGCGATGTTAACAGACTATCCCATTGCCGGAATCTTTTCCTCCTGTGAACACGAAATGCAGCAGCAGGAATACGGTTACCGGATTCTGGTACAATCCCAGATTAATTCCCTTTTGACCTTTATCTTACGTATCTGGCGGGCACAGGGGTTTAATACGGATAAAGCTCTGGCTATTCCGCAAAATACAGAAGAAGCGTCCATACACTCCATTACGGAATATATCGACGCTCATGCCCAGGAGCCATTAAAGGTGGAAGACCTTGCCAGAATGTGTAATATGAGTTATTCCTATTTTGCCAAAAGCTTCCGGGAACTCTATGGCCAGTCCTGTAAAAAATATATTGAATTTATCCGTCTTTGTAAGGCTGAGGATCTGCTGCTCTTTACCAATCTTGACTTGAATTATATCAGTCAGGAAACCGGATTTTCCGATTGCAGCCATTTTATTAAGGCTTTCCGAAGCAAGCATAAAATGACGCCAAAGCAGTACCGGAAGGAGCATTCCTCTTAAAGGTACATTCTTAATGCAGCATTCTTAAAGGTGCATGTAGATATCTGCCTGCTGGATTGCCACATCTGCTCCTGCCATCAGCATGGCAAAGAAGGTTAATGTGATGGTAAGGAATACCGCCTTACCATCATAGACAAATTCCACATTCTTCTTCCGATTGGCAAGAAGAATTTCTATTCCAAGTAAGATAAAGATACATGGCCAGATATGGAAAATGATTTCATAGGTCAATACCGGCACAAACAGATGCACCAGAAACAGGATTCCAAATAAAACCAGCGCACTGCCTAAGGTAATGCTGCCCACTCTGTGAGTGCGTACTTCTTTCACATTCTCATCCATTTTCCTTATGCCTCCTTTTTCTCTTCTTCCTCAAGGGATTTTTTCTTACCATGAACCAGATAAATTCCTGCTGCTATAATTGCAATTCCTGCCAGCAGTCTTGGAAGCCGGTAACTGATTTCCTGAAGTACCCAGACCGTTTCATCCGGAATTAAATTCGCAATCATCCAATAGAAACTGTTCCAGATCAACATAATACCAAGCAGAATCAGCACGACCGCAATAATGGTACGATAACGCTTTACAAAGGATTTCTCTTTCCCATCTTCTCCACTTAAATGGAATAAATAATCATCCTCCACGGCATAGAATTCTTCATCGGATAAGCCTGCTAAATTGTGTACATGGAAGAAGCTGTAAAACCATGCAATGACTGCAAGCACTGCCAGCGGTCCAAGTTCAAAAATGGATGCTGCCACAATAATGCCAAAGAACATTGTCATCAGGCTTAAACCCATTTTCATAAACCCCATATACATTTCCCCTGCTCCCGGTAAAAGGGAACAGCAAAATCTTAAAAATCCATTTCTCTTTTTCGTCATGTTATCTTTCCTCCTTTAAAAACCATCCATTTGTCGTCTCAGTAATAAAATTGCAAAATGCACTGGACGCATCATTTACACTCTGCAAGAAATTCTGCTCTTCACTACGCTTTTTCGTTTTCTCTTTCTGTTCCTGTAAGTCCTTATTGACCTGCTCTTTTGCTTCTGCCACATAAGTTTCCATGTCAGGTCTGCTCTGCTGCTCCACCGTAGGAACTACAATCAGAAATGCGATTGCCGCTGCCGCTGCTGCCATTACTTTCATACTATAAATCAGAAGTTTCCGCTTCGCTGACACTTTTTCTTTGTATACGGTAACCTTCTGCTGCTGTTCAATTTTATGTAGAATATTTTCTTCTAAATATTCCGGTGCTTTTATCATCGGTCCTTCTTCTGTTTCCCGGATTAGTGCCTCTAACTCTTCGTCACTTAAATACTCCGGTGTATCTTCTTTTCTCATATCAGCTCCGCTCCTTTCCATACAGTTTTCTAAGCATTGCCCGCGCCCGGTATATCTGTGTCTGCACGGTTTTCAAATTCTTCTGCTTTAACTCTGCAATCTCACCGGCCGGATGTTCTTCACAAAAATACAATCTTGCAATTTCATCATAAGGCGGTTTCAACTGTCCGCATTTTTCCTGCAGTTCTTCCCGGACCACCTCTTCGATGCACTGCTCTTCCGGTCCTCCCGCTCTCGCCGGATGGCTTCCTAAGACTTCGTCTTCGGTGGGGACCATCCGTCTCGCTGCCTGTCTGCTGTAATCGATACATTTATTGGAAGCAATCCTGCAAAGCCATGCTTTCTCATTCTTACCGTCGAACTCTTCTTTGTGCCGGTAGGCAGATAAAAATGTTTCCTGCGTCAAATCTTCTGCTGCAAAGTAATCTCCGGTCATCTTAACGCAAATAGAAAATACCAGATTCTGGTATTTATGAACCATCTGCGTAAATGGTTCCTGACACATTTTTATCCACCTCCTTGTCTCTTAAGAACGTTCTCACAATATATAACGAGTATCTTTTTCTATTGTCTTCATTTTTTTCAAAAAATCAATATTTTTCTTAAAATCCATTCTATTGACTTTTCTTTTCCGTGAAACTATAATCACTGTGGTTATAGACAATACATTATATTAAGAAGAAAGTAGCATTCATTTTCTACAAAAAGGGGATTTCAATGATAGAAAAGAAGAAAAACTCCATTGATATGACACATGGAGCTTTATGGAATAAAATTTTGATTTTTGCGCTGCCGCTGGCTGCCAGCAGTATCTTACAGCAGCTTTTTAACTCGGTCGATACCGCCGTAGTAGGCAACTTTGCCAGCAGCCAGGCTTTAGCTGCTGTCGGAAGCAACAGCTCTCTGATTGCTTTAATGATTAACCTTTTTATCGGTATTTCACTGGGTTCAAATGTTATTATTTCCCGGTATATCGGTCAGGGTGTCCATAAGAATATCAAAGCTGCCATTCACACTGCCATTGTGGTGGCTCTGGCTGGTGGTATTTTTCTGCTGGTTTTGGGACAGTTTATTGCAAGACCGGTTCTGGTACTGATGGGAACACCGGATGATGTCATTGACCTTGCGGTCTTATACCTTCGGATTTACTTCCTTGGTATGCCATTCATTCTGTTATACGACTTCTGCTCCTCGATTCTTAGAAGCACCGGAGACAGCAGACGGCCGCTTTATGCACTGATTGCAGCCGGCGTTATCAATACAGGACTGAACCTTGTTCTGGTCATTGCATTCCACTTAGGTGTATCCGGTGTTGCTATTGCTACTGTAGTTTCGAATATTGTAAGCTCTGGAATTCTTATTTATATTCTATTACATGAAGATGAACCCATCCGCCTGGACCCAAAGGCACTTTCTGTTTCCTGGCATGAATTAAAAAAAATTCTTGTCATCGGAGTTCCTGCCGGATTGCAGGGCATGGTCTTTTCCATTGCCAACGTCTGCATCCAGAGCTCCATCAACAGTTTTGGTTCCGATGCTGTTGCCGGTTCTGCCGCCGCTTTAAATTTTGAATATTTCTCCTATTTTGTAGTAAATGCATTTGCCCAGACTACCGTTACCTTTACCAGCCAGAATTATGGTGCCGGTGAATATGACCGCTGCAAAAAGGTATTCCGCTTAAATATGATATTTTCCCTTATCTTCTGTGGACTCCTTTCCAGTGTCTTTGTCTTAGGCAGAGGCTTTTTCCTGCACCTTTACAGCAATGACCCGAAGGTACTTGCCTTTGCCGTCCAGCGTCTGTTAATTGCAACAACCTTAGAGCTTTTGACCTCCACCTATGAAATCAGTGGTGGAGCCATGCGTGGTCTGGGACATTCCCTGTCCCCTGCACTGATTACTGTTTTCGGTTCCTGTGTCCTACGGCTCATCTGGGTATCCACCGTCTGCCGGTATTTCCATGAATTCTGGGTGGTTATGATTATCTATCCGATTTCCTGGGTGCTGACCGGAAGCATGATGCTCTTTGCCTATTACCTGCTGCGCAGGAAGCTGTTACGAAAACATACCGCATAGAAAAACCCCGGAAGCAGATGGTTTACTCTTCTAAAGAATGAACCTTTCCGCTTCCGGGGAATTTTTATGAAGTTACTTTATAAATGTAATACACGATCTTTGATTTCCTGAGTTCTTCCCTGATTCCAGAACTGGGTTCCGATATAACCACAGGTACGTCTTGCCACATTCATCTTATCCTGATCACGGTTGCCGCAGCTTGGGCATTCCCAAACCAGCTTGCCGTATTTGTCTGTTACTATTTTAATCTCGCCATTGTAACCACATTCCATACAGTAATCACTCTTGGTATTCAGCTCTGCATACATGATATGGTCATAAATATAACGGATGACAGACAATACTGCTTCGATATTATCCTGCATATCCGGCACTTCCACATAACTGATTGCGCCGCCCGGAGAAAGTTCCTGAAACTTTGCTTCAAAGCCTAGCTTCTTAAATGCATCAATATGCTCTGTCACATGAACGTGATAGCTGTTGGTGATATAACTCTTATCGGTAACGCCCGGAATAATTCCGAAACGCTTCTGTAAGCATTTTGCAAATTTATAGGTTGTAGACTCAAGCGGTGTTCCATATACACTAAAAGCAATATTTGTCTCTGTCTTCCATTTATCGCAGGCATCATTTAAATGCTGCATGACTGCCAGCGCAAATGGTGTTGCTTCCGGATTGGTATGGGATTTACCGGTCATATAACGGGTACATTCACACAAGCCTGCATAACCTAAAGAAATAGTGGAATAGCCGCCATATAAAAGCTTGTCTATGGTCTCGCCTTTCTTAAGACGGGCCAGTGCACCATACTGCCAGAGAATCGGTGCCACATCAGAAGGTGTTCCCTTCAGGCGGTTATGTCTTGCCATCAATGCCCGATAGCATAATTCCAGACGCTCATCGAAGATTTCCCAGAAACGGGTCATATCTCCGCCGGAGGAACATGCAATATCCACCAGATTCAGTGTTACGACACCCTGATTGAACCGTCCATAATACTTCGGCTTTCCTTCCTCATCCTTGTATACACTTAAGAAAGAACGGCAGCCCATACATGGATAGCAGTTGCCCTCTTTCAGCTGTTTCATAATTTTTTCTGAAATATAATCCGGTACCAGACGCTTTGCAGTACATTTTGCAGCCAGCTCTGTCAGATAATAGTACTTGGAATCCGGCTCAATATTATCCTCTTCCAGCACATAAATGAGCTTTGGAAATGCCGGTGTAATATAGATGCCCTGCTCATTTTTCACACCAAGAATTCTCTGCTTTAAGACTTCTTCAATGATTGCTGCCAGATCATCTCTTACCTGTCCTTCCGGTACTTCGTCAATATACATAAAGACCGTTACAAACGGAGCCTGTCCATTGGTAGTCATCAGTGTGATAACCTGATACTGAATCATCTGGACACCACGCTTGATTTCGTCTTTTACACGAATCTCTGCTACTTTATTAATCTGCTCTTCTACTAATTCCAGACCTGCTGCTTCAAATTCTGCTGCTACCTGACGGCGGAATTTCTGACGGCTCACATTGACAAACGGTGCCAGATGTGCCAGTGAAATACTCTGTCCACCATACTGGGAACTTGCAATCTGAGCAATACTCTGGGTCGCAATATTGCAGGCGGTCTCAAAGCTCTTTGGCTTATCAATCATAGTCTCACTGATTACCGTACCATTCTGCAGCATATCCTCCAAATTAACCAGACAGCAGTTATGCATATGCTGTGCAAAATAATCGGAATCGTGGAAATGTATAATGCCCTGCTCATGGGCTTCTACAATATCCTGTGGCAGCAGGAAACGCTTAGTAATATCCTTGCTGACTTCTCCTGCCATATAATCACGCTGCACACTGCTTACAGTCGGATTCTTGTTACTGTTTTCCTGTTTTACTTCCTCATTCTTGCAGGCAAGCAGAGTTAAAATCTGGTCATCTGTAGAATTGGTTTTTCTTACCAGGGCACGTTTATAGCGGTAAGTAATATAATTTCTGGCTACCGTATACGCACGCTGATTCATAATCAGGTTCTCCACCAAATCCTGAATCTCTTCTACCGTTAATGCACGGTTCATGGTGTTACATGCCTTCTCCACATTCTCACCAATGGCATTAATCTGTGCTTCTGTCATACGCTCGCTGTCTACCACACTTTCGTTGGCTTTGCGCACAGCCGCCAGAATCTTCTCCTTATCAAATATAACTTCTGTCCCACTTCTTTTAATGATTTTCATATTCGCACCCCTATTCAAAATAATTTCCTTTTCAAACGCGTATACCATATATTGTATCAGATTAAATTATCTTTTCAAGGTATTGTACCAAATTGTTTATTCTTTTTCTAACACAAGTGCGGAAAGCGGCTCTACATCAGCCTTTGCAGAAATATTTTTTTTGCTGTCTGCGCCTGCTGTTTTATCATCCACTAAAACCTTCCAGTTTCCTTCCGGCAAATTATACAAAATCTTCTTATCATTTCCGTTGAATATTACCAAAATATTTTCCGGCAAATTTTCTGCACCTTTTCCTCTTAAAAGATATGCCACAACATTTTCCGGTGTGTCCGATAAGAAGCAGAGATTCTGTGCCATTTCCGCTTCACTCTGCATGCGGAATACCGGATGGGCTTTCCGTAATGCCATCAGCCCCTTATAGTAAGCAATCATATCCGGATATTCATGTATATTGTCCCATTTGATGCTGTTTACCGCATCCGGCATATTATAGCTGTTTTCTGCAAAACCTTTTCCATCCGGCAGTGGTTTGCTGCGGAGGAATTCTTCGCCCGCCTGGATAAAAGGCACACCCTGGGAAGTAAATACAATGGCTGCACACAACCGGTTCATGGCTTTCTTTGTTTCTTCCGATGCCTCCGGGCAGGATGCGGATAATTTATCCCATACGGTATAATTATCGTGACAGGAAACATAATTAATGCTCTGTCCCGGCTCTGCCGCCCACGGCTTACTGCCATATTCATCATAGTCTACCTGCGGATGTGCGACTGCTCCGACAATGCCATAACGCATTGCATTTTCCAGATGGGTACCGCCATTGACGAAGCCCAGATGGTCATCATAGAACACGCTTCCTTTTATGGTATCGCGGATATCATCGCTGAACATGCCGATTCCAGGCATCTTTTTCGCACTGGCTTTAAATGCACGTTTCTCCTCTGCCAGTGAAGATGGTCCCCCATTCCAGCCTTCTCCGTAAAGATAGATATCCGGACGGATTTCTTTTAACCGCTCTGCAATAACATTCATCGTATCAATATCCAGAACGCCCATCAAATCAAAGCGGAATCCATCGATATGATATTCCTTTGCCCAGTAAATCAGGGAATCTACGATTAATTTCTGTACCATCGGACGGTCACTGGCCACTTCATTGCCGCAGCCGGAGCCGTTGGTATATCCGGTCTCATCACTTCTATAATAATAGCCCGGCACTATCTTCTGAAGGTTGGAATCATCTCTGCGATAGGTATGATTAAATACCACATCCATAATCACACCGATTCCTCTGCTGTGTAATGCCAGTACCATCTGCTTCATTTCCTGAATCCGCACTGCCCCATCATATGGATTGACTGCATAAGAACCTTCCGGAACATTATAATTATCCGGGTCATATCCCCAGTTATACTGTGCTTTCTGATTTTTCTCATCTACGGTCTCAAAGTCAAATGCCGGAAGAATCTGCACATGGGTGATTCCAAGGTCACTGATATAGTCAAGTGCCGTTGCTTCTCCAAAATGATTTGTGGTGTTGGCTTCCGTCAGGCCTAAGAACTTTCCATTATGAAATACGCCGCTGGATTCATCCATTGTAAAATCTCTGACACTGCCCTCGTAAATAATTGCGTCTGTGATATGCTCCGGATTCCGGTACTCATCCAATTCAAAGCCCTGTGGATTCGTCTTTTCCAGATTAATAACCATACCACGTCTTCCATTTACACCTGCAGCTCTGGTATACGGATCTACCGCTTCCTGCTCGTCCCCATTATTTACCACAGTGTAAGTATAGTAGATTCCGCTGCAGTCTCCCTGCTTCTCAAAGACAAAGGTTCCGTTCTGGGATTTCTTCATAGTGCACTGCTCCATAAGATTATCTCCCTCACCTTCTTTATAAAGGTTCAGCTTCACGGCTTCTGCCTCCGGTGCCCAGACCTTAAATCTCGTCATTTTCGGCGTGTATACAGCTCCCAAATCATTCCCTGCGTATACCTCATAATCAAAATTCTGCATAATTGTTCCCTTTCCCTTATTGCTTGCTCTAATAGAGTTCTATAAAGCACGAAAAGCACCCGCCAATGCGCGGATGCTTTCCTCTCGCAACTGGCTGTCATTTCAAAGACCCTATAGCTTTGCGTCACAGGTTTTCACCTGCTTTGCTGATACATAATCTTTATTATAATGGTGGCACAATTATAAGTCAATGACCCCGGTTACTTATTCTGTTTCTCTCTTTGGTCTATTCAATTCACAAATATGAATTATAATCCTAACTCTTTTTTGACTTCAGCGATGGCTTCTCTTTCATCAAAATGATATTTTACACCTTTGATTTCCTGATAATCTTCATGTCCTTTTCCAAGAAGAACTATCATATCACCCTTCTTGGCATTTTCAATACAATATTTGATTGCTGCCTTGCGGTCTTCGATTTCGATGTATTTTCCGTTACTCTTTGCAAGACCAATCTTAATATCATTGTTGATGTCGCGAATCTCTTCATCTCTTGGGTTGTCACAGGTCAGCACGCTTAAGTCTGCCAGCTCTCCTGTTACTTCTCCCATGTCATAACGGCGCAGCTTGGAACGGTTTCCACCGCCACCATAGACACAGATTAAACGTTTCGGATGATACTCTTTTAATGTGGTAAGCACGCTTCTTGTGCTGACTTCATTATGGGCATAATCAATGATTACTGTAAAATCTTTGGATACCGGAACCAATTCCACACGGCCTCTGACTTTTACTTTATCCAGTCCACGTAAAATTGCTTCATCGGAAATTCCTGCCAGATGACAGGTCAGCATAGTTACCAGGGAATTGTATACGGAAAAGCTGCCCGGAATATGAACCACTGCATAGACATTCATACAGCCGGTAGTGGTAAAGTGCATTCCAATCTGCCCATCTTCATCCAGATAACCAATGGCTCCTGCCATCAGGTCAGCATCCTTCTTACAGGAAAAGGTATGAAGCTTGCAGGTATGATTTTTGATAATTCCCTCTACATGCTCATCATCTGCATTTACGATTCCCTCTTTACACTGACGGAATAAAAGGCTCTTGCATTCCTGATATTCTTCAAAGCTTGCATGCTCATTTGGTCCGATATGATCCGGTGATAAATTGGTAAAGATTCCATAATCAAATACAATTCCAGCCACACGGTGCATCTTAAGTCCCTGAGAAGACACTTCCATTACCACATATTCACAACCGGCATCTACCATGGCACGAAACATCTTATGTAATTCATAAGATTCCGGTGTGGTATTCTTTGCAGGAAGCTTCTCCTCGCCGATCAGGGCACCGATGGTTCCAATCAGTCCGACTTTCTTACCGGCTTCTTCTAAAACGCTCTTTATCATATAAGTTGTAGTGGTCTTTCCCTTGGTTCCGGTGAGTCCGATGGTGGTAAGTTCTCTGTCCGGATGTCCAAAGAAAGCAGCTGACATAATTGCAAGGGCATAACGGGCATCCTCTACCTGAAGAACCGTACAGTTCTCCGGAATATCCGCTTCTATTTCATGTTCTACCACAAGAGCGGTAGCACCTTTCTTTACGGCATCTTCAACAAAATCATGACCGTCTACAACAGCTCCTACCATACAGACAAATACGGTATCTTTTTCTACTTTTCTCGAATCATAGATGATATCGCTGATTTCTTTCTCCATCTCTCCCTGCAGACAGGTATAGGTTAATTCTTCACATATTTTTGCTAATTTCATACTTCTCTCCTAATGTATTATTTCGCTGTTCCGATAATGTGGCTTGCATCAATTTCTGATTCAAATACCGTATGAGAAGGTCCGGTCATAAACATATGTCCGCTTTCTTCCTCCCACTCAATATAAAGCGGTCCGCCAATCTGCTCTACGGTTACTTTCCGGTCTAAGCGTCCGGTTAATACGCCTGCTACCACTGCAGTACAGCATCCGGTTCCGCATCCGATAGTCTCTCCGGTTCCTCTTTCCCATTCCCGGATTTTCACATAATCCCTGCGGACAAATTCCACAAAGGTTACATTGGTCTTATTGGTAAAAAGCTCTGTCATATGCTCAATGGTTTTACCATATTTTTCTACATCAAGGTCTGCCACGCTGTCTACATACATGGCACAATGCGGGTTGCCCCAGGATACTGCCGTAATGTGGAAAGTCTTATCCAGTACCTGTACCGGCTGTTCTACAAATTCCTCCAGCTTTGTGTTGACCGGAATCACTTTCGTAGACATTCTCGGTGCTCCGATATCCGCTCTGATATTGCTTACCAGTCCATCTGTTACAGTCAGGTTCAGATGCTGCATGCCGCCTAAGGTTTCTATCACAAGATCTGTCTTATCTGTCAGTCTGTGATCGTATACATATTTTCCTACGCTGCGCAATGCATTTCCACACATCTCGCCTTCTGTTCCATCCGGGTTAAACATCCGCATCCGGAAATCCCCTTTCTCGGACGGACAAATCAATACCATTCCGTCAGAACCAATGGCAAAATGCCGGTCACTTACGAATCTCGCAAGTTCCGGCAGATTGTCAAGATGCTGATGGATGGCATCGATATATACATAATCGTTTCCAAATGCCTGCATCTTTGTAAATTTCATTTGTTTTCTCCTTGTCTTCTCTTTCCTCTGTTTTCCTTATGCATTCATTGCACGGTCTAAGTCAGCAATGATATCATCCACGTTTTCAATTCCCACTGACATACGAAGGAAGCAGTCTGTAATACCAAGCTTCTCTTTTACATCAAGCGGTGTATCCTCATGAGTCTGTGTGGTCGGATATGTGATTAAAGTTTCTGTTCCGCCAAGGCTCTCTGCAAACATAATCATATCTACATTTTTAAGAATCTTCTTAACGGTCTCATAGCTGTCTACGGTAAAGGAAATCATTCCGCCAAATCCGGTGGTCTGACGGCAGGTTACTTCATAATCCTTATGGTCTTCAAAACCAACATAATATACTTTCTTTACCTTCGGCTGTGTACGAAGCCACTCTGCAACCTTCTTGGCATTCGCATTGTGACGGTCCATACGGACAGCAAGTGTCTTGATTCCTCTTAATACCAGCCAGCTGTCTAACGGTGCTAACTGGCTTCCATGAGATTTGATATGGATATGGATTTTCTCTGCGATTTCTTTGTTATCCTTTACCACAACAATTCCGGAAATGGTGTCATTGTGCCCCCCCAGATATTTGGTAGAACTGTGGGTTACAATGTCAGCTCCCAACTGCAGCGGTTTCTGGAAATATGGTGTTAAGAATGTATTATCTACAACGGTTAATGCTCCGATGGATTTTGCGATTTCGGAAATGGCATGAATGTCTGCCACCTTCATCATCGGATTAGTCGGTGTCTCAACGAAGAACATTTTTGTATTCGGACGGATAGCTGCCTTTACTTCGTCTAATTCAGACATATCTACATAAGTATGCTCGATTCCGTATTTTCCAAATACATCTCCAATGATACGGAAGGTTCCACCATAAATATCATCAGAAAGAATTACATGCTCGCCCGGATTTAATAAGGAAAATACTGCCATATTTGCAGCCTGTCCGGAAGAAAATGCAAATCCCTGGATACCGCCCTCTAAGATTGCCATGGTACGCTCTAATTCCTGTCTGGTCGGATTCTCAAGACGGCTGTAGGCAAATCCTGTTGTCTGTCCTAATTCCGGATGACGGAAGGTTGCTGCCTGAAAGATTGGCATGCTGACTGCGCCGGTTAATGGCTCTGTTCCTAATGCTCCATGTACTGCCTTGGACTCAAAATGTAAATCCTCTTTTGTACTGTAATCGGTATAGTTGCTGAAATTCTTCATATTGTTACCGCCTTTCTTCGTCTTAATTACCCACCAAATATTTTCGTTTCCAACAGAACAGCCGTCTATTGACGCACTTGTCCCGTTTCTCATATATCAATCATTATACCAACATTTTATTGAAATTGATAGTAAAATAATGCTTTCCTTATTGCAAATAGTGCTTTATACTGTCCATATATTGATTTTGTATATTAGGATGTGATTTTTATGAAAAAATATGAGAAAACCGGATATCTTCATCATGATTTTAAAATCTTTCATCTGACTGACCACGAAATGTCTGCCTATGACTTTCATTATCATGATTTTCATAAGCTGCTCTTTTTCTTAAGTGGAAATGTCACTTATTGTATCGAAGGAAAATCCTACCAGCTCTCCCCGGGAGATCTGGTTCTGGTTCGTGCCGGTGAAGTCCACCGTCCGGTCATTCATGATACCACACCCTACGAGCGGATGATTATTTATGTCTCCCCGGATTTTGCGGTCGCATCCTCCGATAAGATGGTTTCCTTAAATCAGTGTTTCCTTCCGGATGCTGCCATGCCATCCAATGTGCTGCATTTATCCGGCATGAAGGAACGGCGGCTCTTAGATACCATGATGGAGCTTGTCCACTCTTTTTCCGAAGACGGCTTTGCCAATGAGATTTACCAGAATACGCTTTTCTTAGAATTTATGATTCACTTAAACCGGGCTGCCTTATCCGGCACTCTGCAATATGAAGATTCCTTTCAGGCAAATGAAAAGATTCTGTCGGTTCTTACCTATATGAATGAACATCTGACAGAGGATATTACCGTGAATTCCCTGGCAGAGCACTTTTTTACCAGCCGCTATTATCTGATGCATTCTTTTAAAGAGCAGACCGGGTATACCATCGGAAATTATCTTTCCACGAAGCGGCTTCTCTTTGCCAGGGATTTAATCAGCTCCGGCACTGCAGTAACCGATGCTTGCTTTGCCTGCGGCTTTCACAATTATTCTACTTTTCTTCGAGCCTATAAGAAGCAGTTTGGAAAATCCCCCCGGGAAATGATTTCATAAAGGAGCCAGCCATGTTTACAAAAGTAAAAGAAGTATTCCAGAAAGAAACGGTCTGCTGCATTGCTTTTCTGCTTGCAGTTATTTCCATGTGTTTCGTTTCACCTTCAAAAAATTATATTTCTTACATTGATTTCCGGGTGCTTGCACTCTTATTCTGCCTGATGGCTGTGGTACGGGGATTTTCTTCCATTGGAGTCTTTACCCGGCTTGGAACGATGCTCTTAACCCATGTGCATTCCCTTCGGATGCTGTCGGCACTTTTCATTTTCCTGTGCTTTTTCTTCAGCATGCTTATCACCAATGATGTGGCACTGATTACCTTTGTACCGTTTACCATACTGGTTCTGTCCATGGCGAAGCAAAAGAAGTTTCTGATTCCGGTTATCGTTCTTGAAACCATCGCCGCCAATCTCGGCAGTATGCTGACTCCTCTCGGCAACCCGCAGAATCTTTATCTCTATACGATTTCCGGATTATCCATTGGAGCTTTTGTCCGGATCATGCTGCCATATTCTTTTGCCTCTGCTATCCTGCTGCTGATTTTTATTCTGTTTCTACCAAAGGATACGGTTTCCACTGCAACTGCTGCAAATACTGCAACTGCTTCCACTACTTCCAATATAACTTGCGAATCTGTAAAAGCTCGTAAAAATCCCCGGATTTTTTTTGCCGCCTATCTGATACTTTTTCTTCTGTGTCTTCTGACGGTGCTTCATATTCTGCCTTATCAGATTCTGTTTCTCCTTATACTTGCCGGCTTTCTGCTTCTCGATTACCGCGTATTAAAGGATGTGGATTATTTCCTGCTGCTTACCTTTCTCTGCTTCTTCGTCTTTATCGGAAATATGAAGCAGATTCCTCTGGTACACGAACTGATTTCAAAACTTTTGGTCCACCATGAAGTTCTGATGGGTATTGGTGCCAGCCAGATTATCAGCAATGTGCCTGCTGCCATCCTGCTTTCCGGCTTCACCGATAATTATTCTGCCCTGCTGATTGGGGTGAATCTCGGCGGGCTTGGTACTCTTATTGCTTCCCTGGCAAGCCTTATTTCCTTTAAATTCTATGCCAATAGTGAGGGGAGCGATAAAAGGCGGTTCCTTTTCATTTTCACTCTCTACAATGTAATTTTTCTTGGGGCTCTCTTTGTTCTTTCACTTATTCTCTGCTGATTTTCACAGGCAGTTGTGAAAGAGATAGCACTTTTACCCGAATCATATTCCGCTGATTTGCAGGGGATTCTCTTTATCTGATATGAAATGCCAACAGTTCTTAGAATGCGTGTTTTTCTTGCTGATAAACCGTCTTTCCGCTTGCTTTGGCTGAATAGCTGCACTGTCCGTCGAGGCCAGATGCCACCTAACGCCTGCAAGGGGCACTAAGAATTTCGAGACATATTTTATCAGGTCTGGCAACCGGCACAAATTCACATCCATGTTCAATTGTGCCTCGCTGGTACATCCATGTAGCAGCGTTGCCTGTTGCCAGACGAAATTCCAAGTGCCCCTAACAGCCCTTATCAGGCATCTGTACTTCGGCGAACCGTGCAGTTATTCTGACAAACATTGGAAAGACTGTTTTAATCCTCTAAAGAAAAACACGCATTTTAGAACTGTGGTATTTCGTAGCGAAAGAAAATCCCCTGCGAATCAGGGAAATACAATTGCGGTAATCTGTCCCCTTTTCACAACTGCCTGTGATTTTTAAGCAGGAATAAGTTGACGGAACATTTTCCCCCTTATATAATAGGATGCAGATGTCTTAAGACAAAATGGAACATGTTTGATACCCGAAATATTGGAGGAAATGCTATGTGGCTTGCAGATAATTGGAAAGATTATGAAGTAATTGACTGTTCAAAAGGTGAGAAATTAGAGCGCTGGGGTGATTATATTCTGGTTCGTCCGGACCCTCAGGTTATCTGGGATACGCCACGTAAAGAAAAAGGCTGGCACAAGATGAACGCCCACTATCACCGCAGTAAGAAGGGCGGCGGTGAATGGGAATTCTTTGACCTGCCACAGCAGTGGAGCATCCACTACCGGAACCTTACTTTCCAGTTAAAGCCTTTCAGCTTCAAACACACCGGACTTTTCCCGGAGCAGGCTGCTAACTGGGACTGGTTCTCTGAACTCATTAAAAAAGCCGGACGGCCAATTAAAGTCTTAAATCTTTTTGCCTATACCGGTGGTGCTACAATTGCTGCTGCAGCGGCAGGCGCATCCGTTACTCATGTAGATGCTTCTAAGGGTATGGTTACCTGGGCAAAAGAAAATGCTGTTTCTTCCGGTCTTGCAGATGCACCAATCCGCTGGATTGTAGATGACTGTGTGAAATTTGTAGAACGTGAAATCCGTCGTGGCAATCACTACGACGCTATCATTATGGACCCACCATCTTATGGCAGAGGCCCGAAAGGTGAAATCTGGAAAATCGAAGAATCCATCCATCCGCTGGTAAAATTCTGTGCACAGCTTCTGGTGGATAAGCCTTTATTTTTCCTGATTAACTCCTATACCACCGGTTTACAGCCGGCAGTTCTTTCCTACCTTATCGGAACCGAATTAAAACGTTTCCCGGGAAAAGTAACCGCTGATGAAATCGGACTTCCGGTCAGCTCCAACGGACTTACACTTCCTTGTGGAGCTTCAGGACGGTTTGAGGGAATTTAAGTATAAAAAAGAGCTGCCAATCGGCCAATGTCATTAAGTTAAGATGATGAATTAAGATCTCAGTATCAGAAATAATACTGGGGTCTTTTTATTTTGTAATAAATACTTGACACAAAAAC
>ONAD01000003.1 GCA_900315735.1 uncultured Lachnospiraceae bacterium
GCAATGGAAAATATAAGCTGCCTTGCAGTAAGTCCCATCGCAACCGATTCCTGATAGCGGTCAATATCCTTGTTTACTTCGATTACCATTGTCCCTGCCTCCTATCTTGATAAATCCTTTGTTTCCGGCTTTCTTGTCATTCCAATATTCGCCTCATACTTATCCATTCCATCCGGACACAGTTGTCCAGCTACCGATATCTACTATCAGCGTTTTCTTTGCCATTGTATCGATAACGATATCTTCCGGATTCTTCCTGGATTTCTCCATTCAAAAGAACCCTTCCTTTGTTGTCACGTCTTTTTGTGCTCATTTTCTACCTCCACTTCAAGGCGTGACATGGCATGTAAACATTATAACACGTCAGGCCTCTTCTTTCCTCAACTTTTACAAAATTTCTCAAGTACTTGATATGTATGATTCGTCCTCTATTAAATACTTGAAGCCTTAAAAAGCTGATTGCAAATTTTCTTGTATCTTTTTGTAAGTTCTCATCTACTCCTTACACAGTATCAGGTAAATAACTCGCATCTTGAGTAAACACCTCTCGGTTGAGATAATTGAAAAAGCTGAAAAAGTTCACAACTTTTTACACTTTTTAAACCGAGTAATTGAAAAAGCTGAAAAAGTTCACAACTTTTTACACTTTTTAAACCGAGGAGGATATTCCATATGGATACACGTTTGGCAAAACGAAATTACAGCATTCAGCAATGGAAAGCCATCATTCAAGACCGAAACAATACGAACCTGACAGTGGATGAATATTGCAAACAGAATGGTCTCAGCCGTAATTCTTATTTTTACTGGCTTCGAATCATCCGTGAGGAAGCACTGGAACAATCAGCTGAATCTGGTTTTGTCGAGTTGAGCCTGCCGTCAGAAACGGACTCCGGGTCTCATCAGATTACAGCTGTTCCAATCGCAAAACCAGAACCATCACAGTTGACTTTATCGGTGTGCGGAATCACAATACAGGTCACAGAAGATACTTCGCCGGCACTGCTTGCCAGAACGATTGGGGTGATAAAGAATGCTCAATGACGCAACTGGTTTCTCCCATATATATCTGTGCACCGGATATACCGATCTCAGGAATGGGATTGATGGACTTATTGCCATCGTAAACGGAACTTTCGGACTGGATCCGACAGAGGAAGGAAGCATCTTTCTTTTCTGTGGCCGAAAAACCGACCGCATCAAGGCCCTGCTTTTTGAAGGAGACGGATGGCTTCTGTGTTACAAAAGGTTAACCGGTGATGGGCATTTTCAATGGCCGAGAAGCGAACAGGAAGCGAAACAATTATCTCCACAGCAGTTCCGCTGGCTCATGGAAGGTCTTTCCATTGAACAGAAAAAATCGATTTCACCATTAAAACCAGACCTTTACTAGAGGCTGTTTTCATACGCACCTTGACAGTTAAATACGTTATCAAGAATTTCAAAAAATCCAGTAAATATGCTGCTTTCAGCGACTTATTGTGGTATACTTATGGTATGAAAAATCAGTTATTAACAGAAGAAAAACTGAATACTCTTCCAAAGGAAACCATTATCATGCTGCTCCTTCAGCAGGGTGAAAATTTCAGGCTTCTTTCCGAACAGTCCGCTGTTATCCAGAAGCAGAATGAGCAGCTTATGAAGCAGATAGAAGATCTGAAGGAGCAGGTCGCCATTCTGACCCAGCAGCGCTTCGGACGAAGTTCTGAAAAGAACCTGCCCATTCAGGGACAGCTCTCTTTTGATCTGGATCATCCGAATGTTTTCAATGAAGCAGAAATCCTGACAGAGAATGGGTTTGCAGAGGAACCTTTACTGGAAGATACTGTTCCGGTGAGGAAACCGCGCCCAAAGGGAAAACGTGCAGTGGATCTTTCCGGAATCAAAACCACGGTAGAATCACACTATCTGGAAGAAAATACCCTGATGGAACGATTCCCCAATGGATGGCATCAGTTGGAAGATGAAGTCTACAAGGAATTAAAACGAATTCCTGCCAGCTATGAGGTTGTGGAGCATCATATCGGTGTATATGCCGGAAATGGAGATAACAGTAAAATCATCCGTGGAGAAGCACCTAAGCGCCTGCTGAATCACAGCATTCTGACACCATCTCTGGCAGCTTCTGTGTTTACTGCCAAGTATGTCAATGCAGTCCCATTAAACCGTATCTCAGAAGGTTATGGTTATGATGGTATCCATATTTCCCGTCAGGTCATGGCCGGATGGATGATAAAGCTCTATCAGTATTATCTGGAGCCGGTGCATCGGATGATGAAGTCAGAACTGTTCCGGTCTGGTATCATCCACTGCGATGAATCTCCCTTCAAGATGACTGGAGAAAAGGAGGAGGGAGACCCAAAATCCAAGGATTATATGTGGGTATACCATTCTCCCGGAAAAGGAGACTGCCACCCGGTTTACCTGTATGAATACGATAACGGCTCCAGAGCAGGATATGTTATCGGAGACTATCTGAAAGGATACACCGGGATCCTTGTCACAGATGGCTATCAGAGCTATCACACCCTGCAGAAAGACAGGGCTTATGAAATCAAAGTGGCCGGCTGTTGGGCTCACGCCCGGAGAAAGTATGCGGATATCCTCAAGGCTGCGGGCAATAAAAGCTCTATGACAGCCGGGCAGAAGGTCGCTGACGAAGCAGTCAAGCGGATTGCAGCGATTTATCATACAGACAACATGTATAAAGGAACATCACCAAAGGAGATTTTGGATAACAGACAGCAGTCGGTAAAGCCTCTGGTAGATGCTTATTTTGCGTGGGTTAAAGAAACGTTAGCCAATCCGGGCTTGGATCAGAGTTCAGCTATAAAGGCAGCCCTCAACTATTCCCTTAATCAGGAACAGTATTTGAGAACCTTTCTAACAGAACCGGAGGTTCCGTTGGACAATAACGATGCCGAGCGAAGTATCAAGAAATTCTGCGTGGGCAAACACAGCTGGCACATCATAGAATCTAAAAACGGTGCAAAAGCAAGTGCAATGATGTATTCCATTGCAGAAACGGCAAAAGCAAACGGACTAAATCCGTTTGAATATTTCCAGTATCTGATGGATCAGCTTAAGGAATACCCAAGAAACAATGTTCCTGAAGATAAACTGGAAGAACTAATGCCTTGGTCAGAAACACTTCCCGATTGCTGTAAACAGCTGAAGAGATAATCAAGATTCGCCACCTCTATCAGGTGGCGATACTTTTTCGGGCAGGCGAGTTATTTGCCTGATACGAACAAAGAGGAGAAAGTAAAGGAAATTGTGAGTTTCTATTAACTCCTTGCACTTCCCCTTCATCTACGGTATAATCGTAAAGTCCGTGTGTGACCAATCGCATGCGGGGATAAGAACGAATATATTGTTTTATGGATAGAATGAAGGAGCAGGAAATGAAGAAGAAAATATGGGCGGCAGCTTTGATTTGCATTGTCGTATTAGGAATGCTGGACGGATGCGGACCAAAGGAGAAAGATGCAGACAAGGAAGCAGCAGGAAATACAGAAACAGAAGCAGTGGAAGGAATACATGCCACAGAGACGGAGACAGAGGCACAGGGAAATCTTAAGGAAGATACCTGGTATGTTTTATCCGGTATGTATCAGCACAAAATGGAAACCGAAGAGAATACCGCTGTGATAAAAAATGTCAATGTATACAATATGGCAGGAACCATGGATGGTGAGACCTTTGTGCAGGCATCTGATTTTACCAATCATTTAAATCAGGCAGAGTATGAGATAAGCTGGAATCGTACTGAGGCAGACGAAGAAGGAAATACAGTTTATACGGTTACTTTATCTGCAAAGATTCCGTGGAATGGCATACAGACGGATGCAGAAGCTTATATCGAATATGAAGACATCAGCCTCGTGGATGCAACTACCGGAATGGTGCTGCCGCAGCATGTAGCTGCAACAGACAGTTCCATGGCTATGATGGCAGAAGTGGCTTGTGCCGGCACAACATATCAGGTGGCAGCCACAGAAGATACAGAGACAACATTTGGTGACTGGACGGTAGAGGATGGCAGTGAGTATCCGATGGTGACTTACTACGAAATAAAAGAGACTTATAAAGTAACAGCACCGGCAGAATATAAGGGACTGCTGTTCGTATTACAGACACAGCGTACCGCAGAAGAATATGAAAATGGAATTGTAAAGGGTCTTGGAACAGATGAAGCACATACATTTGATGGCACAATCAATGATGGAAGTGTGGCAATTGAGTTAGACCGGGATTATGAGTATATCAATGCAGAATAGAAACTGAGCAAAGTGGGCAAAGCTTACTTTGTATCAGCATGAAACAGAATCGTCGAAAGGTGGTTCTGTTTTTCCACGTTTAAAGGAGCATACAATGGATTATAGCAGATTAGAAAAAGGAATTATGGATTTCATACAGGAAGAGCAGGTAAAACTTGGATACCGGAAAGAAAAAATCCGGTTATATTATCCTTTGAGTTCATTAAAGCATTTACTGGGAGAAGAAGTGAGCGGAAAATCAACGGAAGAATTGGAAAAAGAATTTTATGAAGCAGCAGGAATACGGCTTGGCAGAGTAGAAATCAGCAGAAACAAGGACCGCTTTTGCTTTGTAGTGCCGGAAGAAGGTGCAGAATATGTGCATGAAAAAAGAAGTGGAAATTCTTTTATTAAAAAGCTGGTGGCTCTGCTGCAGATACATCCTTGCACCATAGAGGACATCCATAAGCTGTTCTTAGGAACCGGCGAGAAGATACATTTTGAGAAAATTGAGACAGAGGATTTTGACTATCTCATTTATTTTGAAAGCGGAGAGGATTCCTATTATTATTGCTTTAAGGACGAAGGCTGCCATATCATCTATCATCGTTTTATGCCGGAGGATTACCGGGATTTGTTTTCTGACAACATAGAGTAAGCGAGGAAGAAAAGATGCAAAAGAAAATAAACAGAGTAATTGCTGTATACAATCATTTTTGGGGAAAATATCGTTACGAATCCTAAGCTTGTCCTAGCCATTCGAAGGGAAAAATGGTAAAATAGAACTAATGATGTAAGTTAAGAAAAGAAGAAAATTCACAGAAATAAAAGATAGTAAGAGGAAGAAGAATGGCAGCAAAGTTTTATGCAGTCCGAAAAGGAAAGAAACCGGGTATTTATATGAGTTGGGATATATGTAAGCAGCAGACCGATGGTTTTCCGGGAGCAGAGTTTAAAAGCTTTCCAACAAGGGAAGCGGCAGAAGAATATATCGGTCAGAAGCAGCAGACAGTAGAAAAAGAGCCGGAAAATTATGCCTTTGTGGATGGTTCCTATAATATTGCAACTAAGGTATATGGATATGGCGGCTTTCTGATGGCAGATGGGAAAAAAGAAGTACTGCAGGGTTCAGGCTCGGAAGAAGAAATGGCTTCCATGCGTAATGTGGCAGGAGAAGTATTAGGAAGTATGGCTGCCATTGAGAAGGCGGTGGAGCTTGGACTGGCAGAGCTTACGATATATTATGACTATATGGGCATTGAAATGTGGGCAACAGGAGCATGGAAACGGAATAAGAAAGGAACCATTGCTTATTATGACTATATTCAGAGCATAAAGGATAAAATTACGCTTCATTTTGTAAAAGTAAAAGGGCACTCAGGGGTAGAAGGAAATGAAGAAGCAGATCGGCTGGCAAAAGAGGCAGTCGGAATTGAAATATAGTATCTGCAGATGAGTGGATACGGGGATAAAAAGGAGGAAAGAAATGGTTTCATTAAAGGACGTGGCGAAGCGTTGCGGTGTCTCAACGGCAACAGTAAGTAAAGCGTTGAATGGACATAGTGATATAGGGGAGAAGACCAGGATACGGATTAAAGAAGCAGCACAGGAGATGGGATATTTTCCGAATGCGGCAGCAAGGGCATTAAAGACGAACCGTTCTTATAACTTAGGAGTACTTTTTAAAGAGGAGGCCGGAAGAGGGCTTACCCATGAATATTTCTCTGGCATCTTAAATGGATTTAAAGAAAAGGCGGAAGAATTAGGCTATGATATCACTTTTATTAATAATGAGCATGTGAATCATAAGATGTCATATCTTGAACACTGCAAATACCGGAATTTTGATGGAGTTGGAATTGTGTGTGCCAGGTTTGAAAAACCGGAGGTACAGGAACTTTTGCAGAGTGATATTCCGATTGTTACTGTGGATTATGTATATCACAACTGCACGGTTGTTTCTTCTAATAATGTAAAAGGGATGAATGAACTGGTACGTTATATTTATTCCAAGGGACACCGGAAAATTGCATACATTTATGGGGAAAAACATTCGGCTGTTACCAGAGACCGTCTGACCAGCTTTTTCCAGACAATGGAGAGCTTTAATCTGAATGTTCCGGATGACTATTTAAAGGAAGGAGAATATTTAGATACCAGGCTTGTGGCAAAGGCAACCAGGGAACTTTTAAATCTGCCTGACCCGCCGACCTGTATTCTCTACCCGGATGATACGGCATTAATTGGTGGACTTAATGTAATTGATGAAATGGGGCTAAAAGTACCGGATGATATTTCTATTGCAGGTTTTGATGGAACGAAAGTATCTCAGATGATGAGCCCAAAGATTACAACCATACGGCAGAATACCAGAAAGATTGGAGAAGAGGCCGTAAAACGTCTGGTACAGAAAATCGAGCAGCCTAAGACAACGCTGGTGGAGCGTGTGATTATCAATGGAGAACTTTTGACAGGAGAATCAGTAGGAGGAATCTGATATGGCACTGCAATTTGTGCTGGGCAGTGCTGGAAGCGGAAAGTCAGGCTATGTATTCCGCAAAACAGTCAAAGAAGCTCAGAAGAATTTAAAGAAAAATTATTATGTAGTAGTACCGGAACAGTTCACGATGCAGACGCAGCGTGAACTTGTTCGGTTACAGGAAAAAAACAGTATTATGAATATAGATGTGGTCAGCTTCCAGCGACTGGCATATCGTATTTTCGATGAATTAGGAAAGACGAATATGGCAGTCTTAGAAGAGACCGGGAAAAACCTTGTATTGCGTAAGGTTGCCGAAGAGCGGATGGATGATTTATGCGTCATGCAGGGAAATATGAAAAAGATGGGATATATCAGCGAAGTGAAGTCCCTGATATCAGAGCTGACACAGTATAATATAGATCCGGATACTTTGGAAACATTTATTGAAGAACAGAATATGTCACCGGCATTTTCCTATAAACTGCAGGATATCCTGACTATGTACCGGGGCTTTCGAAGTGCAATTTCCGGGATGTATATTACTGCTGAAGAAGTTTTAGAAGCCTTCTGTGATATGGCAGAGGAATCAAAGCTTTTACAGGATGCCGTGCTGGTTTTCGATGGATTTACCGGATTTACACCGATTCAGAATAACGTGCTGTACCGCCTGATGGGAATTGTATCAGATATATATGTGACAGTAACTATAGACCCGGCAGAGGATATTTATTCCTATCATGATATGCAGGAGCTGTTTGCCATGAGTAAGAAGACTGTAGCCAGCCTTATGAAAATGGCGGAAGAGAAGCATTTTGAAGTAACAGAGCCGGTGGTATTAAAGAATCCCAAAGCTGACCGGTTCCGGGAGGCACCGGTACTACGGTTCTTAGAGCAGAATCTGTTCCGTACCAGACATCATAGCTACGAAAAGAAAAATGAGAAAGAAATCAAAGAAGGCATAGAGATTTTATCCCTGCCAAATCCAAGAAGAGAACTACAGTATGCAGCAGAAGAGATTGCAAGGCTGGTGCATACCGGAGCATACCGTTACCGGGATTTTGCCATTATTTCCGGTGCCATAGAAGAGTATGGAAGCTATGTGCCGCAGATTATGGAGGAGTTTGGCATTCCGTTTTTCTTAGATACAACGAAAAATATTTTACTGCATCCATTTTTGGAATTTGTCCGGTCTCTTTTGCAGGTAATCGAGGACAATTTTTCAGAGGAAGCAATGTTCCGTTATCTGCGCTGCGGATTATCACAAATCAGTGAGGATGAGATTGACCTGCTGGAAAATTATGTGCTGGCAGCAGGCATCCGTGGAAAGAAAAAATGGGAGGCAAGATTTATTTATACGACCCATGAGGTTGCAGAAGAGGATTTGGAAGCATTAAATGAACTTCGGATTCGTGTAATGGAGCCATTTTCAGAACTGACGGCTGTCTTTCGGAAAAAGGGCGCTACTGTACGGGAATGCACTACAGCACTTTATCAGTTTATTGTATCCTTACAGATAGAGCAGCAGTTAAAATACCGGGAGAATCAGTATAAAGAAGCGACGGACTTAGCCAAGGCAAAAGAATATGCACAGATTTATCGCATTGTAATGGATATTTTGGATAAGATGGCAACGCTTCTGGGCGATGAAGTCATGGATGTATCTGAATATGCCAAAGTCTTAGAGGCTGGCTTTGAAGCAGCCAGAGTAGGCGTGATTCCGGGCGGCTATGACTGTGTGATGATTGGTGATATAGAAAGAACCCGTCTTGACGATATAAAAGTATTATTTATCGTGGGAGTCAATGATGGCATTGTGCCAAAATCGGATAACCGTGGAGGAATCATTTCCCAGCTGGAAAGAGAAGAACTCGCAAAAAATCATATGGAACTGGCTCCTACAGCAAGAGAACGTGTCTTTATCCAGCGTTTTTATCTTTATCTTGCGGTGACAAAGCCATCCCAAAAGCTTTATCTTACCTATGCAAGAGTAGGCAGTGATGGAAGTGCGAAGCGTCCGTCCTATTTTATTCATATGATAGAGGGATTGTTCCCAGGCTTAAAGGCAGAACTGATAACCGGAGAGCAGATTGATGAGACATTAGTAACACCGGAGAGTAGCATGGCATTTTTATTAGAGGGACTGTATCAGGAAGATGCAGAGTGGAATGAAGAGAAGGAAGCACTCTGGCAGGCACTGCTGCACTGGTATGAAAAGGAACCGGCATATCAGGAGCAGGTGAAAGCTATTCTTGAGGCAGCGGAGCTTAAATATCATGCAGAGCCTATCAGCCGGGCTGTGGCAAAGGCTCTTTACGGAAATGAGTTAAAGAACAGTGTTACCCGGTTAGAGCAGTATGCTGCCTGTGCCTGTGCCCATTTCCTGACCTATGGCCTGCGTTTACAGGAAAGGGAACTCTTTGAATTCCGTATGGCAGATATGGGAAATATCTATCATCAGGCACTGGAAAATTATAGCCGGTATCTGAAAGAATCTGCTTACAGCTGGTTTGATATTACAGAAGAAGCACAAAAGCAGCTTATGGAGCGTGCAATGGAAGAAGCCATTGCAGCCAGTGGAAATGCAGCCATGGCGGACACGGCAGCCAACCGCTATCAGGTTGCTAAGATGAAAAAGATTTTTGAGCGGACTATCTGGGCACTGACCAGCCAGATTCGACAGGGTAAATTTGAACCGGCACAGTTTGAGGTTGGATTTTCCTATACGGATAATTTAAACGCAGTGAACTTTAAACTCAGCGAAGAAGAGCATATGCGGCTGCAGGGAAGAATTGACCGTATTGATACTTATGAAGACAAAGATAAGTTATATGTAAAGATTATTGATTACAAGTCCGGTAATACCGGCTTTGAACTGTTGTCGCTTTATCATGGATTAAAGCTTCAGCTTGTGGTCTATATGAATGCAGCCATGGAATTGTTTGCAAAACGAAATCCGGCAAAAGAGGTAGTGCCGGCAGGTATGTTCTATTATCATATTGATGACCCAATGGTGGAAGGAACCGGTAGTGAATCGGAAGAAGAGATTCGAAGAAAAATATTGGAGAATTTACGTCTGGATGGAGTGGTAAATACAGAGGATGATATTTTCCGTGCTATGGATGTGGAACTTTCCGGTAAATCCAATGTACTTCCGATTTCCGTAAATAAAGACGGAACAGTGCGGAAAAGTGATAAGGCTGTGGATAAAGAAGAATTTAAGCTGATTGCAGATTATACCAACTACCGGATTGCAGAAGCCGGAAATGCCATTTTAAAGGGAAATACAGAAGTAAATCCATATCTTTTAAAGAACCGGAGCAGCTGTGATTATTGTCCATATGCTGCGGTCTGCGGATTTGATAAGAAGATTCCGGGATATGAAGTAAGACGGTTAGAAGAATTATCTTCCGAGGAAATCTATGAACGCATGAAGGAGGTTTTTTAAGAGATGGGAATGACATGGACGAAAGAACAGCAGCAGGTCATCGATTTAAGAAACCGTAATATCTTAGTGTCGGCGGCAGCAGGCTCCGGAAAGACAGCCGTACTGGTAGAGCGAATCAAAGAACTGGTATTGGATAAGGAGCATCCGGTAGATATTGACCATCTTCTGGTGGTGACTTTTACCAATGCGGCAGCAGCCCAGATGAAGGAGCGTGTGGCAAAAGCATTGGAAAAGGCATTGCAGGAGAATCCTTCGGATGTAAGATTACAGCAGCAGGCAGCACTGGTGCAGAATGCACAGATTACTACCATTGACAGTTTCTGTCTCTATGTGCTTCGAAATCATTTTCATGAAATCGGATTGGAACCAAATTTCCGGATTGGAGATGAAGGCGAGTTAAAGCTTCTTCGGGAAGATGTGATGACCAGACTGTTTGAGCAGTGTTATGAAGAAAAACATCCGGGCTTTCTGCATCTCATTTCCTGTTATGGAACCAGTAGAAGTGATGCACCGGTGCGGGATATGATTTTTAAACTCTATTCCTATGCACAGAGTTATCCATGGCCGAAGCAGTGGCTTCGGGAAGCATTAAGCTGTTATGAGATAAAAACAGAACAGGAATTAGAGCAGGCATCCTTTATCGAAATGACGGTAGAATATGGCAGGCAGATGGTAAAGGGCTTTTTAGAGCAGGCAGAGCACTATCTTGAACTCTGCCATGACATCGATGGTCCCTATATGTATGAGGAAGCCTGTGAGAAGGATGCAGAACGGATGGAAGAACTGCTTTCCTGCGACACCTATCAGGATTTTTATGAGAAATTAAGGAACTGCAAGTTTGCTACTTTAGGCAGAGCGAAAGAATATTTTGGAAGTCCGGAAAAACAGGAACAGGTGAAAGCAGAACGAAAGAAACTGAAGGATGGTATTGGCAAGCTTCAGAGCGACTGCTTTGCACTTACATTTGAAGAAATTTTAGAACAGCTTGCCCTGGTACGGTCTTCGGCAGAAGCGTTAGCAGAAGTGACTGAGCGTTTTATCGATGCTTTTGCAGCAAGAAAGCAGGATAAGAATCTGGTGGATTTCTCAGACCTTGAGCATTTTGCATTAGAGATATTGGTGGAGGAAGAAACCGGAGAGCCTACGGAGACTGCAAAGGAATTTCAGAATGCCTATGAAGAAATTATGATAGATGAGTATCAGGACAGTAACTATGTGCAGGAGACGATTCTTCGGGCAATTTCAAGAGAGACAGTAGGACAGAATAATCTCTTTATGGTAGGAGATGTAAAACAGAGCATTTACCGTTTCCGTCTGGCAAGACCGGAGCTTTTCATGGAAAAGTTTGACACTTATGAGACAAAAGATGCACCATGCCAGCGGATTGATCTGCATAAGAACTTCCGAAGCAGAGATACGGTGCTTACTTTTACCAATGATATTTTCTATCAGATTATGAAACGGAATCTTGGAGGCGTGGATTACACCGATGAGGCGGCATTGTATTGTGGCGCAGATTATCCGGCGGGCGAGAAGGCGGATGCCTTTGACAGTGAGATTCTTCTGACAACTACACAGGAATTGGAAGAAGAAACAAAGAAGCAGGAAGCAAAACAACAGGAATTAAAACAGCAGGAAACGAAACGGCAGCAAGTAAAACAACAGATTTCAAAACAGGAACTGGAAGCAAAATTAATTGCAGACCGGATTCGAAAAATGGTAGGCAAAGAAGAAGTGGTAGATGAAGAGACCGGAGAGTTCCGAAAAGTACGTTATGGAGACATTGTAATTTTATTGCGCAGCTTAAGTGAATGGGCAGACCTTTTTGCAGAGGTGTTAAATACCAATGGAATTCCGGCACATACCATTTCAAGAACCGGATATTTTTCAACCCTAGAAATCCGGACGGTATTAAATTATCTTAGGATATTAGATAACCCGAGGCAGGATATTCCGCTGGCAGCAGTATTAAAGTCTCCGATGGCAGGTCTTTCGGATGAACAGCTCGCAAGACTTCGGTTACTGGCAGCGGATAAGCCGTATCACCAGTGCGTAAAACTGTTTCTGGAGAGTGAAGAAAAGCCAATAGAAAAAGAAACAACAGCGGATGAAGACATGCGGACAAAATTAAAACGTTTTTCTGAAACTTATGAAAAGCTTCGCAAGCAGACCATGGATATACCAATGCATGAGCTGCTGCAAAAAGTATTAAAGGAGACCGGATATGCCATATATGCATCGGCATTGCCGGCGGGCAGGCAGAGACTTGCAAATCTTCATATGCTGTCGGAAAAAGCCATTGCCTATGAGAAAACCAGTTATCGAGGACTCTATCATTTTATACGATATATTGATGAGCTGCAGAAGTATGATGTAGATTTTGGAGAAGCAGAGCTTGTGGGTGAAAATGAAGATGCCGTAAATATTATGAGTATCCACAAGAGTAAGGGACTGGAATTTCCGGTCTGCTTTGTCAGTGGAATGGGCAAGTCCTTTAATAAGCAGGACAGCCGCAGCAAGATGATTCTGCATCCGAACCTTGGAGTCGGACTTGATATTATTGAGGAAGACCGGCGGATAAAAGTACCTGCATTTTTTAAGAAAGTAATTGCAAGACAGACAGAATTAGAAAGTCTTGGCGAAGAGCTGCGTGTTTTATATGTAGCATTTACAAGAGCCAAAGAGAAATTGATTATAACCGGCTGTATCAAGGACGAAGAAACACTGCAGCAGATAGAATCAACTTATTGCGGAAGGAAAAGTAAAGAACTTAATTTTAAGGAGCGGGCAGAAGCAAAGACTTTCTTAGAGTGGATTCTTCCGGCAGCAGCCGCCAGTGGCAGCTGGGATAAGGTTTCCTATGTGACGCCATGGAGCATGTTAGAGGACGAGGCGGCGCAGCAGATAACAGAGCATGTGTCCTTGAGGCAGCGTGTGCAGCAGGCGGAGGAAGTTTCGGATAATCTGTATGAAAAGATAAAGGAACAGTTATCCTATCAGTATCCGCATCAGGAAGCCATTCATCTGGTGACAAAATATTCTGTATCGGAATTAAAACACCGGGCAATGAGGGAACTTGCAGCAAAGGAAGAAGAGGATGTTACACCGAAATTCTTAGAAGAAGTATCTACCCCATATGTCCCGGCATTTATGGAAGGAAAAGCAGAAGTAAATCAGGGAGCACTGCGTGGAACAGCCATGCATCGTCTCATGGAATGCTATGATTTTACGAAAATGCCGGATTGTTCCGATGAATTTGCAGAGAATATAAAAAAGCAGTTGACAGGACTGGTACAAATGGGTAAAGTATCTGAGGATATGCAAAAATTAATCCGTATACCATCCGTGGAATTATTCTTAAAATCGCAGCTTGCCCCCCGTATGAAAGCAGCTGCAATGCGGGATGATTTGTTCCGCGAGAAGCCGTTTGTCATGGGAAATCATGAGATGGAAGAAGAGATGGTTTTAATCCAGGGAATCATAGATGTTTTCTGGGTGGAAGAAGATGGAATCGTACTGCTTGATTATAAGACAGACCGGGTAGATAGTGCCACAAGGCTGCGGGATATGTATAAGGAACAGTTAGACCTATACGCAGAAGCGTTAGAGCGGATATTCCCGCTTCCGGTGAAGGAGAAGTACCTTTATTCCTTCCGGCTGAATCAGGCAATTGAAGTATAAGGTGTCATAAGTGATGGGAGGGAAAAGTGTTAATAGGAAAAGTTTTTGCGTATGAAGAGCATTTGTTTTATTTTCTTTGAAATACCAGCAGTTCTTAGGCGTATGTTTTCCTTGATGATAAACTGTCTTTCCGTTGCTTGGACTGACACGTCGCACTGTCCGTTGTCTGCGGATACTACACATGCCTGTAAGGGGCACTAAGAATTTCGGCTGATATATGAACTTCGTCTGGCAACCGGCACAAATTCACATCCGTGTTCATCTGTGCCTCGCTGGTACATCCTTGTACCAGCGTTGCCTGGTTGCAGACGAAATTCTAAGTGCCCCTAACAAGCCTATTCATGTATCCGCAGGCAGCGAACCGTGCAATGTGTCTGTCAAACATTGGAAAGACAGTATTTATAGAAAAAAGGAAAACATATGCCTTAGAACTTCTGCATTTCAAAGGTTAAAGCAAATGCCTTTAGACGTAAAAACTTTCCCGGTAAACTTTTCATCCATTCAATCACTTATAACATACCGGAACGTAAGGAGAAAAAACGTGAAAATAATTTTAGCATCAGCTTCCCCACGAAGAAAAGAACTCTTAGAGCAGCTTGGACTTACCTTTCTGGTATTTCCGGCACAGGGAGAAGAAAAGCAGGTGGGAGATACGCCTTCTGAGATTGTCATGAATCTGGCAAAGCAGAAAGCGGGAGAGATTTATGAGAAGATGATAGAAGCCAAAGTAGGAGAGCAGGACAGCCTGGTAATCGGTGCAGATACCGTTGTGGTAAAGGATGGCAAAGTGCTGGGCAAACCGAAGAACCGGGAGGATGCATTTGCAATGCTAAAGGGACTTTCCGGCAGTACCCATGAAGTCTATACCGGAGTGTCACTCTGGATGCGGGAAAATGGGAAAAAGGTACAGTACAGCTTTTTTGAATGTACGAAAGTTACCATGTATCCGGTTACAGATGAGGAACTGAACCGCTATATAGACACCGGGGAACCGATGGATAAAGCAGGTGCATACGGAATACAGGGAAAAGCGGCAGCATTTATCGAAAAAATCGATGGTGATTACAATAATGTAGTAGGTCTTCCGATTGCCCGGATTTATCAGGAGTTAAAACAATTAGGTATTGATGTGTATAAATTTTCTTAAGACAGGAGGAGAGATAAATGGAATACGATGAGGTATGTCTGAATTACTTTTTAGAGCATCAGTCACAGTTATTTGATGAAAATGTGGCAGAAAGCTTAGAGGAGGCAGAGGCATTTTTAGAGGACTGCATGGCAGTTATCTGTGACAGCATCAAAGAAGTAAAACAGTTCTTAGATGAAAGCGGTGCGGATGTATCCGGAATGAGTAATCAGGAAATTGAAGAAGCAGAAGAAGTATTTTCACTGCCGGATGGTAGATATCTGGTGGTAGAAGCGTAAACGAAAGGGGTATAAAATATGAGCAATAACTATGATGTAATTATTATCGGTGCAGGTCCGTCCGGAATTTTCTGTGCCTATGAATTAAAGGAAAAGAGACCGGATTTAAAGGTTCTCATGATTGAAAAAGGAAGAAGCATTGAGAAACGTCAGTGCCCGAAGCGTAAGACAAAAGTCTGTGTAGGATGTCAGCCATGTTCGATTACAACGGGATTTGCCGGAGCAGGTGCATTCTCTGATGGTAAATTATCATTATCACCGGATGTAGGTGGCAATCTGCCGGAAATCTTAGGATATGAAGAAGCATTATCCTTAATAAAAGAATCCGATGACATTTATCTGAAATTCGGTGCAGACACAAATGTTTATGGTGTGGATAAAGAAAAAGAAATCCGCGAGATTCGTAGAAAAGCAATCAATGCCAACTTAAAATTAATCGAGTGTCCGATTCGTCACCTTGGAACAGAAGAAGGATATAAGATTTATGCACGTCTGCAGAAGCACTTATTAGACCTTGGCGTGGAGATTTTGTTTAATACCATGGTAGCAAATATTCTGGTAGAGGATAATGCCGTAACCGGTGTTGTAACAGAAAAGGGAGATACATATTATGCGAAAGAAATCATTTCCGCAGTAGGACGTGAAGGCGCAGACTGGTTCTCACATATCTGTAAGGAAAAAGAGATTGAGACCAAGGTAGGTACGGTTGATATCGGTGTCCGTGTCGAAGTGCGTGATGAGGTTATGGATTTCTTAAATACCAACCTTTATGAAGCCAAACTGGTTTATCATACACCAACTTTTGATGATAAAGTGCGTACTTTCTGTACCAATCCATCCGGTGAAGTGGCAACGGAATATTATGATGACGGACTTGCAGTTGTAAATGGACATGCATATAAGTCCAAGGATATGAAAACCAATAATACCAACTTTGCATTGCTGGTATCCAAGAACTTTACCAAGCCATTTAAGACTCCGATTGAGTATGGTAAACAGATTGCACAGCTTTCCAACATGCTTTGTGATGGCAAAATTTTGGTACAGACATTTGGTGACTTTAAGCGAGGCAGAAGAACCACAGAAGAGCGTCTGGCAAGAAACAATCTGATTCCGACCTTAAAGGATGCAGTACCGGGAGATTTATCACTGGTATTCCCACATCGTATTATGGTAGATATTGAAGAAATGTTAGAAGCACTGGATAAAGTTACACCTGGTATTGCCAGTGATGAAACATTGCTTTATGGTGTAGAAGTAAAATTCTATTCCAATAAAGTTGTTGTCAACAAAGATTTCGAAACCAGTATTAAAGGTCTGCGTGCCATTGGTGATGGTGCAAGCGTAACCAGAGGATTACAGCAGGCATCTGCGAACGGAATCAGCGTGGCAAGAAGTATATTAAAGAGTCTTGAAGCATAGTAACATACCAAAGAGCTATTTTTTCGGATAAGAAAAGGAAGAAAATGCATGGGACGAAAGAGTAAAATTGCCGCAGTGGTCTTAAGCATTTCTGTATTACTTGGAGGATGCAGTCTTGGAAAAACAGACATTGTATTTACAACAGGCTTATCCTCCAATGAAGTTTTTAAGATAGAGCATGAAAAGGTATCTTTGGCAGAAGCCAAGGTATATCTTTGTAACTACCAGAATCTCTATGGAAATGTTTATGGAATCGATTTGTGGGAGCAGCAGTATCAGACAGATGATCTAGAGCAGTATGTGAAAGATGTGACACTGTCAGAGATGACCCGGGTAATCTGTATGGATCAGCTGGCGGAACAGAAAGAAATTACCTTAAATAAGGATGAAAAGACCAATCTGAAGCTGGCTGCAAAAGAATATTATGAATCATTGAGTGAAGAGGAAAAGAACTATATGGATGTCAGTGAGGCAACCATAGAGAAGCTCTACGAGAACTACGCACTGGCAAGCAAGGTGTATACTTCTTTAACAACCGGTGTCAATGAAGAAGTCAGTGATGATGAAGCAAGAGTCATGGAAGCACAGCAGATTTATGTAAAGGATCAGAGCCGTGCAGGAGAGGTGGCATCCAGACTGGCAAATGGTGAGGATTTCCGGACGGTAGCAGCAGATTATAATGAGGCTGCCCAGATTGACATTACCTTTGGAAGAGATGAAATGCCAAAGGAAGTAGAGGATATTGCATTTAACTTAAATGATGATGAGATATCAGGAAGCATTGCAACAGATGACGGCTATTATTTTATCAAGTGCATCAATAAATTCAATCAGGAGCTGACAGATGCAAACAAGGCTAAGATTGTTAAGAAGCGTGAGAAAGAAGCCTTTAATGACGAATATGACGCTTTTGTGGCAGGATTATCCTCAAGCCTCAACGAAAAAGTCTGGGATGAGCTGGAACTTAAGACAGATGGAACCATAACCACCAACAGCTTTTTTGAAGTGCTGGATAAATATTACCAGTTGGAAGAGTAGAACTTTAAAAGGGAATCTGATACAATCAGATTCCCTTTTTGGTCTTTTTTGAAATTTTATTTTGCCAGCAGCATCATGATGTCGTTGCTTCGCTGGATGAATTTTGTCATAGCATCTACGGATAAAGGCTGGTTGCTTAAAACAGCTAAATCGTAAAGCTGCTGACAGAACATCGGCACATGCTCGGAGTCTTTGTGATTTAAGATGTACTGAACCAGAGGATGACTGGTATTTAAGGTCAGTGTCTGGTCTGCCGCAAACATGGAAGTATCCATACCACCCATGCCGTTCATGGCATACATTTTCATCATATCCTGCATACGTCTGCCTTCCTCGGAGAGAGTAATAACAGAAGCAATATCGGCATTTTTCAGTTTGGCAGCTTTAATCGTAAGCTTATCATTCTTTAAGGTATCTTTGAATACTTTGGACAGGGTTTCTTCTGCCTCTTTGGCATCCTCAGCATTTTCCTCTTTCAAAGAATCGGTAAGGTCTGCGTCGATTCGCATGAACTTGAATTTCTCATTACGCTGCTCTAACTGGCTGATGAAGGAGGTATCGATATTGTGATTTAAGATAACGGCATCCATGCCCTGTTCCTTGAACATCTTGATATACTGTCCCTGCTGAACCGGATCGGTAACATAATAAATCGGTTTTCTTTCATCCTTTTCTTCGTCAGAAGCAGTATCAGTGGTCTTATCAGTATCAGAAGCATTGTCAGAAGCGGTATCTTCTGCCTTTGTATCTTCGGTATTTTCCTCTGCTTTTTCGTCTTCTTTCAAAAGTTCCGGAAGAGTGAGATATTTATCATCTAAGTTCTTAAAGAGGATGTAATCATTCATTTTGTCACAGAACTTGGTATCTTTTAAGCAGCCGAATTTGATAAACGGGCTGATGTCATCCCAGTATTTTTCGTAGCTTTCTTTTTCAGTCTTGCACATACCGATTAATTTATCTGCAACTTTCTTGCTGATATAATCGGAAATCTTCTTTACGAAGCCATCGTTCTGCAGTGCACTACGGGAAACGTTAAGCGGAAGGTCAGGACAGTCAATTACACCCTTTAAGAGCATTAAGAATTCCGGAATGACTTCCTTAATGTTGTCTGCGATAAATACCTGGTTATTATATAATTTAATGGTTCCTTCGATGGAATCGTATTCCGTATTAATCTTCGGGAAGTACAGAATACCTTTTAAGTTAAACGGATAGTCCATATTCAGATGAATCCAGAATAAAGGCTCTTTATAATCCATAAATACTTTACGGTAGAAAGCTTTGTATTCTTCATCGGTACATTCGCTCGGAGTCTTGGTCCACAGTGGGTTCGTATCATTCAATGGAACCGGACGTTTTAAAATCTTAAGTTTCTCAGTTCTTGGAGATACTTCTACGACTTCTTTTTCACCATTCTCGTTTTCTTTTTCTTCTGTCTTGGCTTCTTCAACGATTGTTTCAATGACGGTATCGGTATCTAATTTGTCTTCCGGTTTGATGGTCTCGTACTGTGGCTCAGCATTTGCCTTGGTCAGATAGATTGGCACCGGCATGAAAGAGCAGTACTTCTCAATGACTTCTCTTGCACGATATTCGTTGGCAAATTCCAAAGCATCCTCATTTAAGAAAAGAGTAATCTTGGTTCCGACTTCGGTACGGTCACTGTCCTTCATATCGAATTCTGTGCCGCCATCGCATTCCCAGTGAACGGCAGTAGCGCCATCTTTATAAGAGAGGGTATCGATGTGAACCTCATCTGCAACCATGAAAGCGGAATAGAAGCCCAGTCCGAAATGACCGATAATCTGGTCTTCATTGGCTTTATCTTTGTATTTCTCCAGGAAATCGGTAGCTCCGGAGAATGCAATCTGGTTGATATATTCTTCCACTTCATCAGCGGTCATTCCAAGCCCGTTATCGATGAAGGTAAGGGTTTTATCGTCCGGGTTGACAATAACGTGAATTTCAGGCTTATAATCGGCTGGAAGGGTATATTCGCCCATCATTTCCAGCTTCTTTAATTTGGTAATGGCATCACAGCCATTGGAAATCAGTTCACGATAGAAAATGTCATGATCGGAATACATCCATTTCTTTATAATCGGAAAAATGTTATCGCTGCTAATTGATAAATTTCCATGTTTATTACTCATTTAAAACACTCCTTTTCTTTCTCTTGCAACTTCTTACTTTATTTTGTAGTGTCAGACTACAAATCCTAATAGAAATATTATACTTTGCAAATTTAAAAGTCAATAGAAAATTAGCACTCTTTAGAAAAGAGTGCTAACAAAAATCCGCAACCCCAGTATTTATAAGGAGTTGCGGATTTCTTAAAAGTTTATAAACTTTCTTTTTTATAATTTTTTCATTCAGATTTAACAGCTTTATCTGCCTTTAGATTGCTTTCCTGACAGATATAAATCGGTCGTCTTTTGACTTCCATATAAGTGCGGGAAAGGTAGGAACCTAAGATTCCGATGCACAGAAGCTGGATACCGCCGATAAAGATAACGATACAAGCCATGGACGGCCAGCCGAAAGCGGAACCACCGAATAAAAGCTGCCTTACAATGATGAAGATAATCGCAAGGAAGGAAATGATACACATAAACATTCCGGTAAAGGATGCGAGCTTCAACGGAGCCGTAGAGAAGGATATCATTCCGTCTAAGGAGTAGCGGACCAGCTGGAAGAAAGACCATTTGGTTTCTCCGGCAATCCGTTCCGTATTTTCGAATTCAATCCATTTGGTACGGAAACCGACCCAGCCGAATAACCCCTTGGAAAAGCGGTTGTATTCATTTAATTCCAACAGTGCATCGACAAAAGGACGGTTCATCAACCGGAAATCTCTGGCACCATCTACGATATCCGTATCCGACATTTTGCGGATAAGCTTATAGAACATCCGGGCAAAGAAAGAGCGGATAGGCGGCTCTCCTTTGCGGTTTACCCGGCGTGTGGCAACCGAATCATAGCCTTCTTCCCGGATGGCATGAAGCATCGAAGGAAGCAGGGAAGGCGGATCCTGTAAATCTGCATCCATAATGGCAGTATAATCACTGGTTGAATTTTTCAGACCGGCATAAATAGCCGCTTCTTTTCCAAAATTACGGGAAAAGGAAATATAATATACACTGTTGTCGGAAGAAGCAAGTTTTTTTAGGATGGCAAGGGTATTGTCCTTAGAGCCATCATTGACAAACAGCAGCTTAAGAGAAATCTCTGTAAGCTGTTGTCTGATTTTTGAAATCTCTTCGTAAAAATACGGAAGAGCTTCTTCCTCGTTATAGCAGGGTACGATAATCGTCATTGTTTGCATAAAAGAATCAATCCTTTGCAAGGTTCTTGTTGGCAGTAGAGAGCATCAGTTTGATACGGTTCAACTGGTTTACTTCACTGGCACCCGGGTCATAGTCGATAGCCACAATGTTAGAAAGCGGATACTGATGACGCAGTTTCTTGATAACACCTTTACCAACTACATGGTTTGGCAGACAGGCAAATGGCTGTGTACATACAATATTATTGGTTCCGGTATGAATCAGCTCTAACATTTCACCGGTTAAGAACCATCCTTCACCGGTCTGGTTACCCTGGGATACAATCTCAGAAGCATATTTTGCCAGTGTTTCAATATGGGCAGGCGGATCAAAGTGTTCACTCTTTTCAAATTCGTCACGGGCAGCGGAACGGAGCCATTCGAAGAATTTGATACCAAGGTTTGAGACTCTTGCGGATTTCCTGCTCATGCCAAGGTGTTCTGCTTTAAAGTTCTGGTTATAGAAGCAGTAGAGCAGGAAGTCGGTAAGATCAGGAACAACAGCCTCAGCACCTTCAGATTCCAGTAAGTCTACCAGATAATTATTTGCGGCTGGAAGGAATTTAACCAGAATCTCACCAACAACACCAACCTTAGGTTTCTTGATGTCCTTCATCGGAAGACGGTCGAAGTCACGGATGATTTCACGGCACATCTTCTTGTATTTCCGGTGGGAGACAAAGCCCTTCTTGGAAATAAATGCAATGACACGTTCCTTCCATTTCTCATGAAGTGCATTGGCAGAACCAGGTACTTCCTCATAAGGTCTGGTGCGGTAGAGGCAGCGCATGAAAATATCGCCAAACTCTAAGGCATAAAGACCATGCTGGATAAGCTGTGGTGTAAATTTAAAGCCAGGGTTCTTCTCTAAGCCGCTTAAGTTAATGGAAATAACCGGAACATCTTTATAGCCGGCTTTTTCTAAGGCACGGCGGATGAAACCGATATAGTTGCTGGCACGACATCCACCACCGGTCTGGGAGATTAAAATTGCAGTCTTTGTCATATCATATTTTCCGGACATAACAGCACTCATAATCTGACCGACAACCATAAGGGAAGGGTAGCAGGCATCATTATTTACATATTTTAATCCTACATCTACAGAGTCACGGTTATCATTGTCAAGTACTACCAGATGATATCCGGCAGCCTGGAAAGCAGGCTCTAAGAGTTCAAAATGAATCGGTGACATCTGAGGACAGAGAATCGTGTAACTGTCACGCATTTCTTCGGTAAATACTACACGGTTAAAGTTAGCAGGAACGATGGTACGTTTTTCCTGACGTTTTTCTTTGACACGGATAGCGGCAAGAAGGGAACGGATACGGATTCTTGCGGCACCTAAGTTATTTACTTCATCAATTTTCAGGCAGGTATAAATCTTGCCGGATTTACTTAAAATGTCATTGACACAGTCTGTTGTAACGGCATCCAGTCCACAACCGAAGGAATTTAACTGGATTAAATCAAGGTTATCCTGTGTCTTTACGAAGTTTGCTGCAGCATACAGTCTGGAGTGGTACATCCACTGGTCCATAACGATAAGCGGACGCTCTACTTCATGAAGATGCGCTACAGAATCTTCAGTAAGTACAGCAAGACCATAGGAATTAATCAGCTCCGGAATACCGTGGTTGATTTCCGGGTCCACATGATATGGACGTCCGGCAAGGACAATACCGCGTTTTCCGGTCTCTTTTAAGTATGCTAAAGTCTCTTCGCCTTTGCGTTTGATATCCTCTCTGGCATTGGCAAGCTCCTGCCATGCAGTTTTCGCAGCAGCTTTGATTTCTTCTGCCGGAATGGAGAACTCTTCGGTAAAGGTATGTACTAACTGCTCGGTCAGAACGTCAAGGTTCGTAAATGCCATAAACGGATTTAAGAAACGTACCTGACCGGAAGTGATTTCATCGACATTATTCTTGATATTTTCAGCATAGGATGTAACAATCGGGCAGTTGTAGTGATTGTTAGAATCCGGGAATTCATTTCTCTCATAAGGAATACATGGGTAGAAAATGAAATCTACCTGATGCTGAATCAGCCAGGAAACATGACCGTGGGCAAGCTTGGCAGGATAACATTCGGACTCACTTGGAATGGAATCAATACCCAGCTCATAAATCTTTCTGGTTGACTGTGGAGAGAGTACTACTTCGAATTTTAAAGCTGCAAAGAAGGTTGCCCAGAATGGGTAATTCTCATACATATTTAATACTCTTGGAAGTCCTACGGTTCCACGGGTGGCTTCTTCTTTCTTCAGTGGAGGATAAGCAAAAAGCCGTTCATTCTTATATTCAAAAAGGTTCGGAATATTTTCTTTATTCTTTTCTTTGCCAAGTCCACGCTCACAACGGTTACCGGTAATGTAGGAACGATTGCCGGAGAAACGGTTGATGGTCAAAAGACAGTGGTTGGTACATCCCTGACAGCGGGTCAGTTTGGTATCAAAGGTCAGTGCATTGATTTCATCAATGGAAAGCATGGAAGTCTGGTAACCCTCTTCGTGACGCTCCCTTGCAATTAAGGCAGCACCGAAAGCACCCATAATTCCTGCAATATCAGGTCTTACCGCTTCGCAGCCGGAAATCTTTTCAAAGCTTCGGAGTACCGCATCATTGTAGAAGGTTCCACCTTGAACTACGATATGCTCACCTAAATCCTTTGCATCGGAAAGCTTGATAACCTTGAAAAGTGCATTTTTGATAACGGAATAAGCAAGACCGGCAGAAATATCAGCAACGCTTGCACCTTCCTTCTGTGCCTGTTTTACCTTGGAGTTCATGAATACGGTACAACGGGTTCCAAGGTCAATCGGATTTTCCGCAAATAAAGCTTCTTTGGCAAAATCCTGCACACTGTAATTTAAAGATTTCGCAAAAGTCTCGATAAAGGAACCGCATCCGGAAGAGCAGGCTTCATTTAACTGAACGCTGTCAACGGTCTGGTTCTTAATCTTGATACATTTCATATCCTGACCACCGATGTCTAAGATACAGTCTACATCCGGGTCAAAGAATGCTGCGGCATAGTAATGGGCAACGGTTTCTACTTCACCGTCATCCAGCATAAGGGCAGCTTTTAATAAAGCCTCTCCATAACCGGTAGAGCAGGAATGTACAATATGTGCATCTGCCGGTAACAGGGAATAGATTTCCTTGATGGATTTGATGGCAGTAGCCAGAGGGCTTCCGTTGTTGCTGCTATAGAAAGAGTAGAGAAGAGAACCGTCTTCTCCTGCCAGTGCAATCTTGGTTGTAGTGGAACCGGCATCGATACCCAGATAGCAGTTTCCTTTGTAAGTAGAAAGGTCTGCGGTCTTTACATTGTGTCCGTTATGGCGGGCAGTAAAGGCATCGTAGTCTGCCTGGGTTGCAAAAAGCGGCTCCATACGGGCTACTTCAAATTCCATCTTAATATCAGAAGACAATTTGTCTAAAATATCGGATAAATCGTAAGTAACATCTTCTTTATAATTTAATGCGGACCCAATGGCTGCAAACAGATGGGAATTCTCCGGTGCAATGATGTGCTCATCGTCTAATTTTAAGGTACGGATAAAAGCTTCCTTTAATTCGGAAAGAAAGTGCAGCGGTCCACCTAAGAATGCAACGTGTCCACGGATTGGTTTTCCACAGGCAAGACCACTGATGGTCTGGTTTACAACTGCCTGGAAAATAGAAGCAGATAAGTCTTCTCTGGTTGCTCCTTCGTTAATCAGTGGCTGGATATCGGTTTTTGCAAATACACCGCATCGGGCAGCAATCGGATAAATGGCATCATAATTTTTGGCATACTCATTCAGACCGGATGCATCTGTCTGAATCAAGGAAGCCATCTGGTCGATAAAGGAGCCGGTACCACCGGCACAGATACCATTCATACGCTGTTCCACATTACCGCCTTCGAAATAAATAATCTTGGCATCCTCACCACCAAGCTCAATGGCAACGTCGGTCTGTGGCGCATAGTCCTGTAAAGCAGTAGATACGGAAATAACCTCCTGCACAAATGGAATGCCAAGATGTTTGGCAAGGGTAAGTCCACCGGAACCGGTAATCATTGGTGCCAGCTTTAAATTTCCAAGCTTATCAAATGCCTTTTTTAATAAATCCGTTAAGGTTTCACGGATATTGGCAAAATGTCTTTCGTAGTCTGCAAAAAGCAGCTCATTATTTTCACCGAGAACAGCGATTTTAACGGTTGTGGAACCGATATCTATTCCCAGTTTGTTAAGATTTTTGTTTTCCATAATAATCACCCTGTATTAGTCTGTTACTTCATATTAATAATGTGTTTCATAAATTCCAAAACAAAGTCCATTATACGACAGTATTTTTCAAAAAACAATTCCTAATAGAAGAATTTATGGATTGTTTAGAAATATGTGGGAATCTGAAATTTTTATGAAGAAATCCCAGTGTCGTTGACAAATCTTTGGAGATACTTCTATAATAATAGACAGATTGCAATAAACTAATTTATGAAATATGAGGTGTAATATGAATTTTTTGAATAAAATGGAGCGTAAAATTGGGAAATATGCCATCCCGAATCTGATGATTTATCTGATTGCAGCATATTGTATCGGATTTGTGATTAATGCAGTACAGCCGTCTTTTTTGCTGATGCTGACCTTAAGTCCGTACCATATTCTGCATGGACAGGTATGGAGACTGATTACCTGGATTCTGATGCCCACAGACACCAGAGTATTTTCACTGCTGATTATGGCACTTCTTTATTATCAGCTGGGTTCAGCACTGGAACGAAGCTGGGGCACCTTCCGCTTTAATGTTTATATTTTTGGCGGAATGTTATTTACTGTAATCGGAGCATTCATTTTATATGGAATATATGCAGCAACCGGAAACGGAAGCTTAGAAACAATTTCACTGATTTCAAGCCTTACTTTCTCTACGAATTATATCAATCTGACCATATTCCTTGCCTTTGCGGTCATGTATCCGGAAATGCAGATTTTACTGTTCTTTATCATTCCGGTAAAAATGAAGTGGATGGCAGTGGTATATGCGGTACTGATTGCAATTAATCTGATTTTAACCAGCTGGGGCGGCAGAATTGCTATCATTATGTCCATCTTAAACTTCCTGATTTTCTTCCTGTCTACCAGAAATTACAGAAGGGTATCACCGAAGGAAATTCACCGGAAAAGAGCATTTAAGGCTCAGATGCGGGAGCCAAGAAGAGGCAGCATGGTGACAAAGCATAAATGTGCAGTCTGCGGAAGAACCGAACTGGATGATCCAAATCTGGAATTCCGTTTCTGCTCAAAATGCGATGGCAATTATGAATACTGCCAGGATCATCTGTTTACCCATCAGCATATCAAGCACAGCTAGGAAAAAAGTACAGCCGAGTAATGGAAATGCAGTGGAACAAAGAAAGCGTGACCGGGCAACATTTTGACGGAACTCCAAAAATCGTTATTGATTTAGCGGGCGTTTGACTTTATAATAGATATATTAGCGAAGAAACGAACCCAGGAGGAAGACAAAATGGAAAACGAAGCTGTCTCCAAGAATTTTATTGAGCAGATTATCGACAAAGATTTAGCAGAAGGACATTGCAAAACGGTGCATACCAGATTTCCACCGGAACCAAATGGCTATTTGCATATCGGACATGCCAAATCTATTCTTTTAAATTATGGACTTGCACAGGAATATAACGGTTTATTTAATATGCGTTTTGACGATACCAATCCGACCAAAGAGCGAAGCGAATTCGTAGAGTCAATCAAAGAGGATATTAAATGGCTGGGTGCTGATTGGGGTGACAGACTGTTTTTTGCATCCAATTATTTTGACCAGATGTATGAAGCAGCTGTAAAACTGATTAAGAAGGGCAAAGCGTATGTTTCTGACTTAAGTGCAGAAGAGATGCGTGAGTACCGCGGAACCTTAAAGGAGCCGGGAAAAGAAGACCCATCAGCCGGAAGAAGTGTAGAAGAGAACTTAGAACTGTTTGAAGCAATGAAAGATGGCAAGTATGCAGACGGTGAGAAAGTATTGCGTGCCAGAATTGACATGGCTTCTCCAAATATGAATATGCGTGACCCGGTTATTTATCGTGTAGCACATATGACACATCAGAATACCGGAGATAAATGGTGCATTTATCCGATGTATGATTTCGCTCATCCAATCGAGGATGCAATCGAAGGAATTACACATTCTATCTGTACACTGGAATTCGAAGACCACAGACCTTTATATGACTGGGTTGTCCGTGAGTTGGAGTATGAGAATCCACCAAAGCAGATTGAGTTTGCAAAATTATATCTTACCAATGTGGTAACCGGTAAGCGTTATATTAAGAAACTGGTAGAAGAACACATTGTAGATGGATGGGATGACCCGCGTCTGGTATCCATTGCCGCTTTGAGAAGAAGAGGCTTTACACCGGAGTCTATTAAGATGTTCGTAGAGCTGTGCGGCGTTTCCAAGGCAAACAGTTCGGTAGATTATGCAATGTTAGAATATTGTATCCGTGAGGATTTGAAATTAAAACGTTCCCGCGTGATGGCAGTATTAGATCCGATTAGGGTTATCATTGATAATTATCCGGAAGACCAGATTGAATACTTTGATGTAGTCAATAATATGGAAAATGAAGCACTTGGCAGCCGTAAAGTTCCGTTTGCAAGAGAGCTTTATATTGACAGAGAAGACTTTATGGAAGAGCCACCGAGAAAATATTTCCGTATGTTCCCGGGCAATGAAGTACGTCTGATGCATGCATATTTTGTGAAATGTAACAGCTTTGTAAAGGACGAAAACGGAAAAGTGACAGAGATTCACTGTACCTATGACCCGGAATCCAGAGGCGGAAACAGCCCGGATGGAAGAAAGGTAAAGGGAACCATTCACTGGGTAGCAGCACCAACTGCAGTGAAAGCAGAAGTAAGATTATATGAGAATATTGTGGATGAAGAGTTAGGCGTATATAACGAAGACGGAAGCTTAAACTTAAATCCGAATTCTCTTAACGTATTAAAAGAGTGCTATGTAGAACCAAGCCTTGCAGATGCGAAAGGATATGACAGTTTCCAGTTCGTAAGACAGGGATACTTCTGCGTAGATGCGAAAGATTCAAAAGAAGATGCGCTGGTATTTAACCGCATCGTTTCACTAAAGAGTTCTTATAAACTGCCGGCTCAGCAGTAGAGCGGAGGAATAGACATGAATTTATTTGCTGGATTGGAAAAATTCGGAATAAAGGCAACAGACAGTACAGATCTTTATGCCGATGAGAAAGCATCAGAAACGAAAACAAAAGAAAAAGTAGAAACAGCCGTAGTGCAGCCAAAGGAAGAGGATTTCCTTTTAGATAAGACCGTGCGCTGCCCGGTATGTGATAAAGAATTTAAGACAAAAATGGTAAAAGCCGGTAAAGTTAAGCGATTAGAGCCGGATGCAGATTTAAGACCAAGACAGCAGTATGTGGATTCTCTGAAATATGATGTGGCATCCTGCCCGAATTGCGGATACACTTCACTGAATCGTTATTTTGAGCATATTACCATGGGTCAGATTAAATTAATCAAAGACCAGATTTGCCTGAATTTCCATGCACAGGCACCATCTACCGATGCAACATGGGATTATGATAAGGCGATTGAAATGCATAAGTTATCTCTGTTTAATGCAATGGTAAAGAAAGCAAGAACCAGTGAAAAGGCATATAACTGTCTGATTCTTGCATGGCTGCTTCGTACCAAGGCAGAAGAGTTAGAGACTGCCGGTAAAAAGGAAGAGGCAGCAGCCTGCAGACAGGAGGAGGAATCCTTCTACAAAGAAGCTTATGATGGTATGATGAAGGCAGTAAGTACTGAAATGTTCCCAATCTGTGGAATGGACCAGAGTACCATGGATTATCTTCTTGCAAATATGGCATTCCATTATAAGCAGTATGATATAACATCAAAATGCTTAAGCCGTGTTTTGAGTTCTGCCAGTGCAAACCGCAAGATTAAGGATAAATCCTTAGAATTAAAAGAAGTTATTTTAAAAGAGCTTAAGAAAAATCGATAGGTGGATAGCGGGATGAAGGAATTATGGATTGATTTACAACCGGATTCTCCACGCGCACTTTATGAGCAGATTTACGAATATATTCGTAAGGATATAGCAGACGGTAAGATTTCCCCCGGGGAAAAATTACCGTCTACTCGTTTTATGGCAAAAAATCTGCAAATCAGCAGGAGTACCGTGGAACTGGCATATGAGCAGCTTACGGCAGAGGGTTATATTGAACCGAAACCCTGTGCCGGATATTTTGTCTGTGATATCAGTATGCTGTATCAGCTGAGCCGTGGACAGGAAAAGTCAGAAGAAGGAAGACTCATGGAGCGGCAGAAGAAGCAGTATGAAATCAGCTTTTCGCCTTATGAGATTGACCGGAAACATTTTCCCTATGGAATATGGTATCGGATGCACAAGAGCGTTGTGCCGGAGGACAATCCGGATTTACTGCTTTCCGGAAATCCAAAAGGAGAATTAAATCTTCGAGCGGCAATCAGCCGCTATCTCTATCAGGCGAGAGGGGTAGTCTGTGATGAAAAACAGATTCTTCTTGGAGCAGGTAATGAGTACCTTTTGCTGCTGTTAGCCCAGATTATGGGAAGAGATAAGAAAGTAGCAATGGAGAATTATACTTATTTGCAGGCATATTATACGTTCTGTAATATGGGATACCGGGTGCTGGCAGATGAAATTGATGAAGATGGAATCTGCATGGAGGCTATTCGGAAAGAAAATCCGGACATGGTTTATGTCATGCCATCCCATCAGTTCCCGCTGGGAAATGTAATGCCGTTACGAAGACGATTAGAGCTGCTGCAGTGGGCGTCCGAAGGAGAAGGTCGGTATATCATAGAGGATGACCACGACAGTGAGTTCCGTTATAAAGGAAAGCCGATTCCTGCTTTATGGGGAAATGATACCGGGGAGCATGTGATTTACATTGGAACTTTTTCGAAGAGTATTGCACCTTCTCTTCGAATCAGCTTTATGGTACTGCCACATTCTCTGATGGAGCGGTATCACAGCACCTGTGGTTTCTATGCCTGCACGGTGCCGCGGAACAGCCAGGAAGTATTGTGCCATTTTATGGAAGAAGGGCATTTTGAACGGCACCTCAATCGGATGCGTAATAACTATAAGAATAAACATGATACTTTTATGCGGCTTCTGAAGAGGGAAAACTGGATTCAACGCATCTATGGTGATAATGCAGGACTGCATGTATTGGTGGAACTGGATACGAAGTGGAAGGAAGAAGAAGTGGTGGAACAGGCGAGAGAGAGGCATATTGAAATTCATGGACTGGGTGAATATGTGATTCAAAAGCCAAAGGAAAAGAAAGTTCCGACACTGGTATTAGGATATGGCAATCTGACAGAAGAAGAAATGGAGCAGGGTCTTGCTGTATTAAGAGGGATTCTGGATAAGTAACTACGAGAAACACGCTTTGCGAGTTTCTCGTAGTTTATGTTAGAAAATACTATTTCTGGTTATTTTTCTCTAATTCCTGCATTTTCATAGCACGAACTTTTAATGGAAGACCAAACAGTGTGATGAATCCATCTGCATCATGGTGATCATAAAGGTCTCCGGTTGTAAAGCTTGCCAGTGACTCGCTGTAGAGAGAGTATGGAGAAGTTGTTCCGGCTTTGATGATGTTTCCTTTGTAGAGTTTGAATTTTACTTCACCGGTTACATATTCCTGTGTAGACTCAACGAATGCCTGAACTGCTTCACGTAAAGGTGTGAACCATTTTCCTTCGTAAACGATCTGAGCCATACGGTTGCCCATATCTTTCTTTACGTCCATAGTAGCACGGTCTAATACGAGTTCCTCTAACTGACGATGTGCTTCCATCAGGATAGTTCCGCCAGGAGTCTCATATACACCACGGGATTTCATACCAACAACACGGTTCTCTACGATATCGATGATACCGATTCCATGTTTGCCGCCTAAACGGTTTAATTCACGGATGATATCGGAAACTTTCATTTTCTTTCCGTTGACAGCAGTAGGAACACCTTTTTCAAAGGTCATGGTTACATATTCACCCTCATCCGGAGCTTTTTCAGGAGATACACCAAGTACTAAAAGGTGGTCATAGTTTGGCTCATTTGCAGGATCCTCTAACTCAAGACCTTCGTGGCTGATGTGCCATAAGTTACGGTCACGGCTGTAGCTCTGGTCAGTAGAGAATGGAAGATGAATGCCATGTGCTTTACAGTATTCAATTTCGGATTCACGGGAATCCATTTTCCATTTGTCATCACGCCAAGGAGCGATGATTTTGATATCGGGAGCAAGCGCTTTGATAGAAAGCTCGAAACGAATCTGGTCGTTTCCTTTACCGGTTGCACCATGGCAGATAGCAACGGCATTTTCTTTTCTTGCAATTTCAACTAATTTCTTGGCAATACCAGGACGAGCCATAGAAGTTCCCAAGAGATATTTGTTCTCGTATACGGCATCAGCCTGAACACAAGGAACAATGTAGTCATCACAGAATTCATCTGTAATATCTTCAATATATAATTTGGTTGCGCCGGATAATTTTGCTCTTTCATCAAGACCGTCCAGCTCTTCACCCTGTCCGCAGTCAACGCAGCAGCAGATTACTTCATAATCATAATTTTCTTTTAACCAAGGGATGATAGCGGTTGTATCAAGTCCACCGGAGTACGCTAAAACAACTTTTTCTTTCATAATAATAGGTATCCTTTCTTCAGATGTTTTTTAACTAGGACTAATATACAACAAAAAAATTAAATACGCAAGCGAAAAAATATACATAATATACTCATAAAAATGCATAATTATATACAAAGGGTACATATTTATGTATAAAAAACGGATAATATATTAATAAAGAAGTCTCATAGAATAATAAATTAACTGAAAAAGCGTGAAAACAGAAAATAATACTTGCATAATGCATAAAACGAATGTATAATTATGCACTGTAAATGGCATATAAATTTCATGTATGCCATAATCTTAAGAAGAAAGAAGATGTAAAAATGATTAAAGCAGGAATTATCGGAGCAACCGGATACGCAGGAGGAGAGCTGGTAAGAATTCTTATGGGACATCCTTCCGTAGAGATTAAGTGGTATGGTTCCAGAAGTTATATAGATAAGAAGTATGCAGACGTTTACCGTAATATGTTTGAAATAGTAGAGGATACCTGTCTCGATGATAATATCGAAGAGCTGGCAAAGCAGGTGGATGTTATTTTTACAGCAACACCGCAGGGCTTCCTTGGTTCTGTATTAAATGAGAAGATTTTATCCGAGACAAAGGTAATTGACTTAAGTGCAGATTACCGTATCAAAGATGTAGCTACTTATGAAAAGTGGTACAAAATCGAGCATAAGAGTCCGCAGTTTATCGAAGAAGCTGTTTACGGACTTTGCGAGATTAATCGTGAAAAGGTGAAAAATGCAAGACTGGTAGCCAATCCGGGATGCTATACCACCTGTTCCATTTTAACGGCTTATCCGCTGGTAAAAGAGGGACTGATTGATGCCAATACATTAATTGTAGATGCAAAGAGCGGAACTTCCGGTGCAGGACGTGGCGCTAAGGTCAACAACCTGTTCTGTGAAGTAAATGAAAATATGAAGGCATATGGTGTGGCAACCCACAGACATACACCGGAAATCGAAGAACAGTTAGGTTATGCAGCCGGAAAAGAGATTACCATCAGCTTTACACCACATCTTGTTCCGATGAACCGTGGTATCTTAGCAACAGAGTATGCATCACTGGTAAAGAAAGCAGACGGAAGCTATCCGACCAAAGAAGAGATTCGTGCAGCTTATGAGAAATATTATAAGAACGAGAAATTCGTCAGAGTATTAGAGGATGGTGTGTGTCCGGAAACCAAATGGGTAGAAGGAAGCAACTACGTAGATGTAAACTTTGTAGTAGATGAGCGTACCGGAAGAGTGATTATGATGGGTGCGCTGGATAATCTGGTAAAAGGAGCTGCCGGTCAGGCGGTTCAGAATATGAATTTATTATTTGGGTTAAAGGAATCAGAAGGTCTCGAACTGGTACCGATGTTCCCGTAAGCAGGAGAGAATATGGCAGAAGCTACATATATATTAAGAACAATGAAAGAAGACGATTTTAACGAAGTCCATGCACTCTGGATGAGCATTCATGGATTTGGCATCCGGAGCATTGATGATTCGGAAGAAAATGTGAAGCGTTTCATCCGAAGAAATCCGGACACCAGTATCGTAGCCTGTATGGATGGGAAAATCGTAGGAGCCATTCTTTGCGGACAGGATGGAAGAAGAGGATGCTTTTATCATGTATGCGTCCATGAGGATTACCGGAAACATGGCATTGGAAAAGCAATGGCAATGATGGCAATGGAAGCATTGAAAAAAGAAGGTATCAATAAAGTGAATCTTGTGGCATTTACCAGCAATGAACTGGGCAATGGATTCTGGAAGAATATGGGCTGGACATTCCGAAAGGATATGAATTATTATGAATTTGATTTGAATCCGGAAAATGTAACTGTATTTAATCCATAAATAGATGAAACAGACAGACATTTTTAGATAAGAGGCAGAGGAAAGCAGGACAGGAGGCATATTATGAAAAAGGTAGAAGGCGGTGTTACCGCAGCAGAAGGTTTTCAGGCTGCATCCACAGCAGCAGGTATTAAGTATAAAGACAGAACAGATATGGCAATGATTTATTCCACAGAGCCATGTGCAGTTGCTGGAACATTTACCACGAATGTCGTAAAGGCAGCTCCGGTAAAATGGGATAAGGACATTGTAAAAAACAGTGCATTTGCACAGGCAGTAGTAGTAAATGCCGGAATCGCCAATGCATGTACCGGAACAGAAGGCTTAGGATATTGTAAAGATACCGCAAAGAAGACTTCTGAGTTACTGGATATCCCGGAGGATGCAGTTCTTGTGGCATCAACAGGAGTCATTGGAAAACAGCTTCCGATTGACCGTATCTGCGCCGGCGTGGAACAGATGAGCAAAAAATTAAGTGGTGATTTAACTAGCGGGCATAATGCGGCACTTGCTATTATGACAACAGATACCCATGAGAAAGAGGCGGCAGTGGAGGTTGAGCTTTCCGGTAAGAAGGTTACCATCGGCGGAATGTGTAAAGGTTCCGGCATGATTCATCCAAATATGTGTACCATGTTAAGCTTTATTACAACAGATGCAGCAATTTCAAAAGAAATGTTACAGGAAGCACTGAGCAGTACCGTAACAGATACCTATAATATGATTTCCGTAGATGGAGATACATCCACCAACGATACCTGTCTGGTACTGGCAAATGGTCTGGCGGGCAATGAGAAAATCACAGAGAAGAATGAAGATTACGAAACATTCTGCGAAGCACTTTATTATGTCAATGAAGCACTGGCTAAGATGATGGCAGGAGATGGCGAAGGTGCAACTGCTTTATTTGAAGTAAAAGTAGTGCATGCGGCATCCAAAGAAGATGCGGTTATTTTAAGTAAATCCGTAGTAACATCAAGCCTTACCAAGGCTGCAATCTTTGGACATGATGCTAACTGGGGACGAATCCTCTGTGCGTTGGGTTATTCTGGCGTGGAATTTGATCCGGAGCAGGTTGACCTTTACTTTGAAAGTGCAGCCGGCAAGCTGATGATTATCAAAGATGGTGTTGCCGTAGATTATTCCGAGGAAGAGGCAACTAAGATTTTATCAGAAAAAGAAGTAACAGCTATTGCGGATATGAAGATGGGCGAAGCCTGTGCAACAGCATGGGGCTGTGATTTGACCTATGATTATATTAAAATAAATGCAGATTATCGTTCTTAAAAAGATTCATCAAAAAAGACTTTTTAAGAAAAGGAAAGAGGATTGGACAGATGGAAGAAAACAGTATGCAGGAAATATTGAAAAAAGCTGAGGTATTAATAGAGGCATTGCCATATATCCAGCGTTTTAACCGGAAAATTATCGTAGTAAAATACGGCGGAAGCGCAATGGTAGATGAAGAGTTAAAACAGAGCGTTATTCAGGATGTAACTCTTTTGAAACTGGTTGGTTTCAAACCGATTATCGTTCATGGCGGTGGTAAGGAAATCAGCAAATGGGTAGCAAAGGCCGGAATGGAGCCGGAATTTATCAATGGACTTCGTAAAACCGATGCACCTACCATGGAAATTGCCGAGATGGTTCTTGGAAAAGTGAATAAATCACTGGTTCAGATGGTAGAAAAGCTTGGCGTAAACGCAGTAGGTATCAGCGGCAAAGACGGCGGCCTGCTGAAGGTAAAGAAGAAATTATCCAATGGACAGGATATCGGATATGTTGGTGAAGTCAAGGAAGTAAATCCGAAGATTTTATACGACCTTCTGGAAAAAGATTTTCTGCCGATTATCTGCCCGGTAGGTCTTGATGATAATTATGATACTTATAATATCAATGCGGATGATGCAGCTTGTGCAATTGCCCGTGCCGTACAGGCAGAAAAGCTTGCATTCCTTACAGATATTGAAGGTGTATACAAAGATCCAAATGATAAATCTACATTGATTTCCGAACTTAAGATTTCAGATGCCCATAAGTTGATTGAGGACGGTTATATTGGCGGCGGAATGCTTCCAAAATTAAATAACTGCATCGATGCCATTGAAAATGGAGTATCAAGAGTACATATCTTAGATGGCAGAATTGCACATTGTCTGTTACTGGAAATCTTTACGAACCGTGGAATCGGAACTGCAATTTTAGGAGATACGGAGGAAAAGTTTTATCATGAATAAACAGGAATATATGGATTGCGAAGATAAGGCATTATTACATACTTATAATCGTTTCCCGCTGGTATTAGACCATGGTGAGGGCGTATATCTTTATGATACCGATGGAAAGAAGTATCTTGATTTTGCGGCAGGTATTGCAGTAGAAGCATTGGGATACAGCAATGAAGCTTATAAGCAGGCATTGAAAGACCAGATTGATAAAATTACACATACATCAAATCTTTATTACAATGTTCCAATTATGGAAGCTGCAGAGAAATTTTTAAAAATTTCCAAAATGGACAGAGTTTTCTTCACCAACAGCGGTGCAGAAGCCATTGAGGGAGCAATCAAGGCTGCAAAAAAATATGCCTATACCAGAGATGGTCATGCAGATCATGAGATTATTGCCATGAACCATTCTTTCCATGGAAGAACCTTAGGCGCATTATCCGTAACCGGAAATGCTCATTACAGAGAACCGTTTGAGCCTCTTTGCGGTGGAGTAAAGTTTGCAGACTTTAATGATATCGAAAGTGTAAAAGCACAGGTAACAGAAAAAACTTGTGCGATTATCTTTGAAACAGTACAGGGTGAAGGCGGAATTTATCCGGCAGAGGAATCCTTTATGAAAGAGATTTATGCTCTCTGTAAAGAAAAAGACATTCTTCTTATCTTAGATGAAATCCAGTGCGGAATGGGAAGAACCGGAGAAATGTTTGCATGGCAGCATTATGGAATCAAACCGGATATTCTGACCAGTGCCAAAGCATTGGGCTGTGGAGTGCCGGTAGGAGCTTTTGCCATGACAGAGCATGTGGCAGAGAAATCCTTAGCACCGGGTGACCACGGAACCACATATGGCGGAAATCCATTTGTTGGAGCCGCAGTCAGCAAGGTGATTGATTTATTCGAAGAATTAAAGATTACAGACCATGTAAAAGAAATTGCAGCTTATCTGGAAAGTGAACTGGATAAACTGGTAGAGGAATATGACTTTATCACAGCACGTCGTGGTATGGGACTGATGCAGGGACTGGTAAGTACGAAGCCTGTCGGAACCATTGCAGCAGAAGCGTTAAAAGAAGGTTTAATTATTATAACAGCAGGCGCAGATGTAATCCGTATGGTGCCACCGCTTGTAATTGAAAAAGAGCATGTGGATGAAATGATAACGAAACTGAAAAAAGTACTGGATCGTATATAGGCAGGGGATATGAAAAAGAAAACAAAAGAAATCATAGAAACAACAACGCTGGCAGTGGGAGTTATCCTGCTGTCAGCGACTGCATTTTATAGCAGCAGCAAAGAAACTGGAAAAACAGAGTTAAAAACAGAGTTAAAAACAGACGGAAAAGAGCAGACAGCATCTGGTCGGGAAACAAAAGAAGCATATGAAGCAGCGCAAAAAGAGCTTTCTTTCTGGTATGGTGATGCGGACTGTAAGGACTATTTTGAACAGTGTGCACTGGATTACTATGCAAAAACCGGTACAGCAGTGGATGTCCGTTATGTAGATGAGACATCTTATCTTGAGCAGATTTATGATGCGACCATGGCGGAAGAAGATTATCCGGATTTGTACCTTACCTGGAATGATGCAAAAGATAAGGCATATTTATATGGCGTTGCAACAGAGGATGAATATCCAGTATTTTTTGATACGCTGGTAATGGTATATCAGAAGGAAAATTTCCCGGAAGCACCGGAGAGCATTTCAGAAATTTTAGACTATGGACAGAATAACCTTTTAGGAGAAGGCGTGGGAAATCTGCTGGAATGGAATGTGGCAGATGGATTTTATGATTATCCGTTTGTAGGCGGTGAAGTGGAATGGAACGAGACAGACTATGCACTTTCCACTACATATGGAGGAAAATATAATGATGAATTAACTTTCTATAAAAACCTTTCGGAGACTGTTGGTATCGATACGGATGAAATCAGCAGAGAGCAGGTAGTGGAGAATTTTAATCAGGGAGCATCTTTGTGTGCAATCATTGATTCTGATGATTTAAATAAGATTACAGCAGAAAATTATGGCGTTTGCGTGCTTCCAATGTTAGACGATACCACACCGATGCAGGGGATTGCCAGAACGGGGATTCTTTTGGTAAATGAATTTTCAGAGAAAAAAGATATGGCGGCTGATTTTGCTGCTTTTATAGAAAAAGAAGAAGTGGATGTTCTGCATGCAATGACCGGTCATATTTCTACAGATGAAGGTGCCAACCGGGATGAAGCAGAACAGGCAGCTTTTATACAGTACCAGAACAGCCGGCTGGTACCGGATGCAGCAAATGCAGGAGAGTTCTGGTCAGAATTTACAAGACAGATGAAGATGCTGTGGAATGGCGGCAGCCTGCCACAGGAATAATTTGAAAATACTACTTGTATAAAAGAAAAATTTTCGTTAAAATAGAAAGCAGTAAGCATTAGGGGACTTTCTTACATAACAGAATTTATGTAAGGGAGTGATACGGATGAAAAAAGTCGGGTTATTAGTTCTGGCTTTATATTTTGGAATTGTATATACGGCATGTGGAAAAGAAGATACCGTATATTTTGAGCCGGATACGCAAAAGGAGAGCGAAGAGGTTACAGAAGCTGCCTTATGCCCGCCGGCTTCTTGTTATGTATATGTCTGCGGTGAGGTAGTGCACCCGGGGGTATATGAAGTGGCAGAAGGAGCCAGGGTCTGCGATGTATTAGAACTGGCAGGAGGCTTAAAGGATGCTGCAGCAAAAGAGGCACTCAATCAGGCAGAACCGGTTGTTGACGGACAGATGATAAAGGTGCCGGATGAAGAGACTTACCTTTTGCAGCAGACAGAGCGTGCAGATCTAACGGTAGAGCCGGAGGATGGCAGAATCAATCTGAATACAGCATCAAAGGAACAGCTTATGACGCTTTCCGGGATTGGAGAATCAAAAGCTGAGACAATTATTTCTTACCGGGAAAAGAATGGCACATTTCAGACCATCGAAGATTTGATGAATATTCCCGGAATTAAAAATGGTGTTTTTGAAAAAATAAAAGATAATATTAGGGTTAACTGAGGTGTAAAATGGCAAAAAAAGTTCTGGTTGTGGACGACGAAAAATTAATAGTGAAAGGAATCCGTTTTTCATTGGAACAGGATGGAATGGAAGTAACCTGTGCATATGATGGTGAAGAGGCATTACGTCTGGCACAGGAAAATAAATTTGATATGATTTTACTGGATATCATGCTTCCGAAAATGGATGGATTTGAAGTGTGTCAGGCAATCCGGGAATTTTCTAATATGCCAATCGTCATGCTGACGGCAAAGGGCGATGATATGGATAAAATCTTAGGACTGGAATATGGCGCAGATGATTATATCACCAAACCGTTTAACATTCTTGAGGTAAAAGCAAGAATCAAAGCAATTATGCGAAGAACTGCTGCCAGTGAGCCGAAGGAAGAAAATTCAAAAGTAATCGAGAGCGGCGATTTGAAATTAGACTGTGAGAGCCGCAGACTGTTTGTACAGGGAAGAGAGATTAATCTGACAGCCAAGGAATTTGATTTGTTAGAGCTTCTTGTTATGAATCCGAATAAGGTATACAGCCGTGAAAATCTTCTGAATCTGGTATGGGGTTATGAATATCCGGGTGATGTCAGAACGGTAGATGTTCATGTGCGTAGACTGCGTGAGAAGATTGAACCGAATCCAAGTGAGCCAAAATATGTGCACACCAAATGGGGCGTAGGCTATTTCTATCAGAAATAAAACTATGTAGCAGAGGATGAAGGTACAGACTTATGAATAGAAAAAAAGGTATTCGTAATTTTTTGAAAAGCATGAAATTCCGGCTGATTTGTCTTTTTATGCTGATTGGGATTTTGACAGGAGTTTTAATCCGGGTTGGAATTTTAACTTCTTATGAGAGACATGCGGTTTCCAACCGGAGTGTGGATGTAATCGGTCAGGCAAAGATTCTTGCAAATCAGATGGTTTCTACGGATTATATCAATGGAGCGGAGTCCGAAAGTATCACTTCACAGTTACAGCAGATGTCACGTATTTATGATGGAAGAATTCTTCTGATAGATTCCTCTTTTCATATTATAAAGGATACGTATGATTTAGATACCAATAAGACGATTATTTCCGAGGAAGTAATAAAATCTTTTCAGGGAAATGATTCTACAAATTATGATGCGGATAATCATTATGTGGAAATGACCATCCCACTGACTACGGATAATGTAGAGACCGGAGAAAAGAATATTATCGGAGTGCTCCTTATCAGTGTTTCGACAGACAGTATTCTTGCCAACCTGGAGCATATGAGAAATACAGCACTTGTTTTGCAGATAGTTGGTGCAGTACTGCTTTTTGCTGTCAGCGTATTTTTTGCTATCCGTCTGACAGATCCGTTGAAGAATATGGCATCTTCAATTGCTGAGATTCAGAACGGATACGGAACCAGTGATGGGGAACTGATGATTAAGGATTATTCTGAGACCGTTCAGATTTCCGAGAAATTCAATAAGCTCTATAGCAGAATGAAGATGTTAGATGATTCCAGACAGGAATTTGTATCGAATGTGTCTCATGAGCTGAAGACACCGCTTACTTCCATGAAGGTACTGGCGGATTCCTTGAACGGACAGGAAGATGTTCCGGTAGAATTATATCGTGAATTTATGCTGGATATTGGAAATGAAATTGAGCGTGAAAATAAGATTATCAATGATTTGCTTTCACTGGTTAAGATGGACAAGTCTGCATCTGATTTGAATATCACTTCTGTAAATATCAATGAGATGCTGGATTTGATTTTAAAGAGATTAAAACCGATTGCGGAGAAGCAGCATGTAGATTTAGTGCTGGAAAGCTTCCGCCCTGTTACCGCGGAAATTGACGAGGTGAAACTGACGCTTGCCATCACCAATCTGGTGGAAAATGCAATCAAATATAATAAGGAAGATGGTTGGGTACATGTATCCTTAAATGCGGATTATCAGTATTTCTATCTTAAGGTAGAAGATTCCGGTATCGGCATTCCGGAGGATTCCTTAGAGCATATTTATGAAAGATTCTATCGTGTAGACAAGTCTCATTCCAGAGAAATCGGTGGAACCGGACTTGGTCTTGCCATTACAAGAAATGCAATATTAATGCACCGTGGTGCAATCAAGGTGTTTAGTACAGAAGGAGAGGGAACACTCTTTACCGTACGGATTCCGTTGAATTATATTGCCTAGGAGGTCTGGCATGAAGAAAATTGCAGGATGGCTGAGTCTTATCCTTCTGATGTCACTGTTCGCAGGGTGTGGCAGACAGCAGGCGGATGATTCGGCATATCATATTTATTATCTGAATAAAGAGAAAACGAAAGTAGTAGAGCAGCCGTATGACCTGAAGGAAGGAAAAACGGATGATATGATTGCGGAGCTTTTGGATGCATTGTGTACCAATACGGACAGTGTGGAGTACCAGAAACCGGTTCCGGGTGATGTTACGATTACAGACTGGACACTGGAAAGCAATCAGTTGTTTCTCTATTTTAATGAAAATTATTCCAAAATGCAGTCTACGGATGAGGTTTTGTGCCGTGCAGCAGTGGTAAAGACACTGGTACAGCTTCGGGATGTAAAATATGTCTCTTTTTATGTGGGAGATGCACCATTGACAGACAGCCGGGAAAATGTAATCGGACTGATGACAGAAGAAAGCTTTGTTGAGAATCCGGGAGAACAGATTAATTCCATCCAGACAACAACATTGCATTTATATTATGCAAATGCAGATGGAAGCGGTCTGGTAAAATGTGAAAAGGAAGTACAGTACAGCAGTAACATTTCCATGGAAAAACTGATTATGGAGAATCTCTTAAAGGGACCGGATGATAAGAATTTGAAAGCACCACTTCCGGAAGGAACAAAGTTAGTAAATGTGACTACCACCAATGGAACCTGCTATGTTACATTAGATGAAGCGTTCCTGAACCAGAATTATGAAATACAGGAGCCGATAGTCATTTATTCTATCGTGGATTCTTTGTCAGAGATTTCCACCATCAGCAAGGTACAGATTTCCGTAAATGGAAAGACCAGCGGCGTATACCGGGACAGCTTTGCTTTAGACCAGTTATATGAGAGAAATCTTGATTATGTAGTAAGTGAAGATACAGAAGAGGTAGTATCAACTGAAACACCTTAGCTTTCATAAAAAAGAACGGAAATAGAACAGTAAGGAAAAATAGCAAGGGAAAATAGTAAGGAGTGGTTCTATTATAATAATAAAACGCCCCTTATGTTATGGAACGGTACTGTTTCTGTGCGGTATCGTAGTCTGTTTGTCTGTTCCTGCGGCAGCCAGAATATGTATGGGCCTCTTTATAGCAGGATGTCAGGGATATCTTTTGGCATCCTGGAAGACAAAGAGGCAAAGTGCATACCGTCTGGCTGCTGTGCTTGGAATGCTGGGCTTTTTGCTGGGGATGACAAGAATGCTCTATGCACAGCAGCAGAGCCTCGCAGTACAAAATATGCTGCAGGAGCAGGAAGTATTATCCGGGCAGGAACAGCAAACAGTTATACAGGGGAAAATAACAAAGAAAGAACGAAAAAATAATCAGACAAGATTATATCTGAATCATGTATTCTTGCGGATTGGAGAAAACACTTATAAAACCAATCCGGTCCTGGTTCAATTCAAAGAAGAACCGTCTTTCCAGTCGTGTCGTATTGGAACAACCATTGTATTAGAAGGAAATATCCGACAGCTCAATCATGCTTCCAATGATGGAAATTATGACGAATATCAGTATTATCACAGCCAGAATATAGACTATCATTTTATTGCGGAGAAGATTTGTGGTGTATCCGGCAGGGAAAATATTGTAAAAGAGAACCTTTTTCTATTAAAAGAAAAGTTAAAAGAAGATTATATAAAATATTTATCTGAAAGAAATGCTGGGATTCTTGGCACAATGCTGTTGGGAGATAAAGAACTTTTGGAGCGGGATGTGACAACTACGTTTCAACAGGCAGGTGCCAGCCATATTCTTGTAATCAGTGGCATGCATATTTCCTGTATCGGCTTGTTCTTATATGAAATGCTTCGAAAGAGAGGAAGCTTTCTTCTGGCAGGTCTTATAGCTGTGGGAACATTATTTCTTTATGTGGAAATGACAGGAGTGGGAACATCAGCACTTCGTGCATGGATTATGTTTGCGTTGCTGATGGCGGCAAAGATACTGGGACGAAGCTATGACAGCCGGACTGCGCTTGTGATAGCATTGCTTTTATTGCTTTGGGATAACCCATGGCTCATCGGCTATGCCGGACTTCAGTTTTCGGTGGCAGCAATTCTTGGAGTAGTATTGGTGGCAGAATGTATAGAAGCGGTGCTGCCGGCAGGGGGGAGCAGGAAGAATATACAAAAGTACTGGCAGAAGGTGAGAAAAAGTTTTGCGATTTCAATGGCGGTACAGCTTATGACGTTTCCACTGGTGGCATACTATTATTATGAAATTCCTATTTATGCAGTGCTGTTAAATCTGCTAATTATACCGTTGTTAAGTGTAGTTTTAATTAATGGAATAGCTGCAACAGTGCTTATGGGTGTCGGAATATGGATAGCGAAACCTGCAATTGTTCTGCTGGAAGGACTGTTAAATGTGATTTATATCGGAGTCAGATGGAGCAGTCAGCTCCCGGGTGCAATGAAGATTGTCGGACAGTGGTCAGTTCAGAAAATAGCAGCTTATTATCTGCTTTTTGCATGCTTCTGCCTGATAATAAAAAGAAGTAAGAGCTTCGGGAAAGACGAACATATAACAACAGACATCCATCCGTGTATCAGAAAATGGGCAGGGGTACTGACAGGCATTGTTCTGCTACTTGTGTTTTTACATCCTGCAAGAAGCAGCCTCTTTCTGGCAATGCTGGATGTGGGACAGGGTGATGGCATTTATCTAAGGCTTGGAAAAGATACGACACTATTTGTGGATGGTGGAAGCACCGATGTATCAAAGGTGGGACAGTATCGGATTTTGCCATTTTTAAAAAGCAATGGAATCACAAAGATTGATTACTGGTTTGTAAGCCATTATGACGAAGATCATGTGAACGGCTTGCTAGAAATTCTTGAAACAGAGTATCCCATCAAAAATATTATATTGCCGGGAAAGCAGCCGGAAGTAAAGAATTATCAGAGCATATGTGCACTGGCAGAGCGAAGAAGCATTCCCATCCATTATATGAAGGCAGGGGATTGCATAAGAAGTGGCGAAGATACCATAAGCTGCCTTCTTCCGGACGGAGGGTATCAGGCAGAGGATGAGAATGGAAAATCCATGATATTGTTCTATCAGACGAAATATATTTCCGGGATATTTACCGGAGATGCCGGAGAAGCAGAGGAAAAGTGGCTCTTAGAAAAGCTGCGGCTGCAGAAAGTAGATTTCCTTAAAGTAGGACATCATGGCTCAAAGTATTCTTCATCAGAAAATTTTTTAAAGACACTTTCACCGGAGCTGGCACTGATTTCCTGTGGGGAAAACAATCGCTATGGGCATCCTCATCAGGAAACCATAAATCGATTAAAGGAAGCATCGGCAGAAATTTATGATACCATGAAAGGCGGTCAGATTTCACTGGAAGAGGAGAAGGGAAGAATCACGGTTCAGAGCTTTCGCTAAGTAGTCTTTGATAAAGGGAAAAAAGTATAGTATAATATTCAGTATGAAAACAATAGATAATGACATTAAAACGGGACAATTAAAAAACGTATATCTTTTATATGGAACGGAAGACTATCTGAAGCGGCAGTATCGTGATAAGTTAAAGCATGCACTGGTCGAACCGGATGATACTATGAATTTTTCAGCATATGAGGGAAAGGATATTAATCCAAAGGAACTGATTGATTTATCGGAAACGTTGCCTTTCTTTAAGGAAAAACGTATGATTCTGGTGGAAAACAGTGGATTCTTTAAAAACAGCTGCGATGATCTGGCAGAATATATGAGTCAGGTGCCGGAAACCACCTGCTTTGTCTTTGTGGAAGAGGAAGTAGACAAGCGTTCCAAATTATTTAAAGCTGCATCCAAGGCAGGAAGTGCTGTGGAATTTGAAACGCCGAAGGAAGATATGCTGGTTCGCTGGATATTGGGAAGAATCCAAAGAGAAGGAAAGAAAATCACCCAGTCGGTAATGCAGCTTTTCCTTTCTAAGACCGGTTCCGATATGGAAAACATTGATAAGGAATTGGAAAAACTGCTCTGTTATACATTGGATAAGACAGAGATTACAGCGGCAGATGTAGAAGCAATCTGTATCGGCCAGACGGAAAATAAAATCTTTGAAATGATTGATGCCATCTCTGCGAAGAACCAGAAGAGAGCATTGGACTTATATTATGATTTACTGGCATTAAAGGAAGCACCGATGCGAATCTTATTCCTGATTGCAAGGCAGTTTCAGAATCTGCTGTTGATAAAGAGCATGTCAGCAAAGGGATATCCGGCAGTCAGCATTGCAAAGACTGCAGGAATGCCAAGCTTTGCAGTGCAGAAGAACCTTCGGCAGGCAGGAGCCTTTAAGATTGACCAGTTAAAGGAAGCCATTGAAGACTGCGGACAGGCAGAAGAAGATGTCAAGACGGGAAGAATGGCAGACCAGCTGGCGGTAGAACTTCTGATTGTAAAGTACAGTGGATGAGGGTAGGTTTTAAGGCATAAAAAAAGAACGTTTCGAATGACGGTACGAAACGTTCTTTTTAAATAATCTTTTATAATCTATGCTCTTCCGGCAATTATGCCATTTTGTTCACAGCTTTGTTTAAGCGTGAAATCTTTCTGGAAGAAGTGTTCTTGTGATAAACACCCTTAGTAGCAGCTTTGTTGATTTCAGATGTTGCAGCAACTAATGCAGCAGCAGCAGCCTCTTTATCGTTTGCAGCGATTGCAGCGTCTACTTTCTTAATAGATGTTTTAACTTTTGATCTAATAGCCTTGTTTCTATCAGCTTTGGTCTGATTTACAAGAATTCTTTTCTTAGCAGATTTAATGTTAGCCAACCTGTACACCTCCAATATGATTGTTTTATTGTTTTTGGTTGTTTCATTAAAGCCGGACACGGACGTTCTAATGTAAACATACTATGATAGTTTATCCCACATATTTGCATCTGTCAATACATATTTGGAGAAAAAATGTAAAAAATAGTAATAAAAAATCATTTACAGGAAGTGAAGCTATGTTTCAGGTAAGAACAGACCTCGCATTAGAGACGAGAGAAAAATTTGATGAAGATCATATTGAAGTAAAAGGAGTACGGGTGGATGAAGAGAGAATTTCACCGGAAATCATGATTACAAGAGTATTTATTGACACAGAAAACGGAGCAAAGGCAATGAAAAAGCCAAAGGGAACTTATATCACCATTGAAGCTTCGGACATGATGGAAGAGGATGAGGATTATCACAGAGAAGTGTCGGAGCAGCTGGCAAAAGTGATTGAAACCATGCTGCCGGGGAAAAAAGAAGAACTTAAGATACTGGTAGTGGGGCTTGGTAACCGGGAAGTAACACCGGATGCATTAGGACCTTATGTAGTAGATAATATGATGATTACAAGACATATTATCAAGGAATATGGACAATATGCCTTTGGAAATAAGAGGGCGAGCCAGATAAGCGGAATCGTGCCGGGTGTAATGGCACAGACCGGAATGGAATCAGGAGAAATTGTCCGGGGAGTCATAGAAGAGACGGAGCCGGATATTGTGATTGTGGTGGATGCACTGGCAGCCCGCAGTGTGAAGCGGCTGAACCGTACCATACAGATTACGGATACCGGAATCAACCCTGGCTCCGGTGTGGGCAATCACAGACATGCCATTAATAAAGAAAGCATGGGAATCCCGGTAATTGCAATAGGAATCCCTACCGTAGTAGATGCCGCTACGATTGTTTCAGATACCATGAGTGACTTAATCGGAGCCATGCGGGAGTCGGCACAGCTAAAAAGCGTGGGAAACGGTCTGGCAAGTCTGGATGAAATTGAAAAACACGAACTGGCAAGAGAACTGTTATCCCCGCATTTGAATGCAATGTTTGTAACGCCAAAAGATATTGATGAAGCGGTAAAACGGCTGAGCTATACCATATCCGAGGGACTGAATCTGGCATTTTCGGCGTTCTAAAGAAGAAAAAGCCGCATAGAATATAGTGTTTGCTATGGCAGAACAGGAGGTGCTGGCAGCATGAGAGTCTATGGGCGAAGATATCAGGGCAAAACAGAATCAGTCAGAAAACGGAAAAAATGGTACAGGCAGTCAGTTCTTGCACTTTTTTTGCTATATGTATTTTTTCTGATGATGAAAGCAGGAACCGGAAAGGAAACGCTGGCAAAAAGATTTTTTTCCTATATGCAAAATGAGATATCCATGTCCATGACCAGACAATATATTCCATCAGTTACCTATATGGCAGAGGGCAGGCAGGAACAGACTTTAAGTGAGCTTCTGCTTGAGAAAGTGACAGACCAGATACCACTTATAGGCTATGCGGACACCATAAAGACTTATGATACAGCAATTGAGAGCACTCTTTCGGAAGAAGAGATTATTGCACTGGAAGGAAAAGACGAAGCGGCAGTGGAGGCACAGCAGATGGCAGAGGCAGCCAGCCGTGAAAATGAAAATTGTATTGTGGCAGAAATGGAGCAGGAAAATGCACAGGCAGGAGCTGATGCAGTGACAGAAGCAGCGGAGCAGCCGGCAGTGGTGGATGATGCTGCAGTCAGTCCCCAGCCATTAGTAGAGATTCCGAGAGAAAAATTAAATGACTTTGATTATCTGATTCAGAATTTTTATCAGGTGGATAATACAACAACCATCAACAGCAGCCAGCTGAATGCGGAAGAATTATTAAATATGGATTTAACCATGAAAACACCGGCAGACCAGCCGCAGATTCTGATTTATCATACCCATTCCCAGGAAATGTTTGCGGATTCCGACCCTAATGATGTAATGACAGGCGTTATGGGAACCGGGGAGTATCTTACCAGTCTTTTGCAGGAAAAATATGGATTTCAGGTCATACATCATATGGGACAGTATGATGTGGGAGACAGAGATCATGCCTATGCCAATGCGGAAGGCCCCATTGAGCAGCTTTTAGCGGAGAATCCAAGCATAGAAGTGATGATAGATTTACATCGTGACGCAGTGGATAAGCATATGGTACGGGAGGTAAATGGTGTACAGATGGCACCGATTATGTTCTTTAACGGATTGAGCCGGACTAAGGCATTGGGAGACATTTCTTATCTCAATAATCCGAACCTTACCGGAAATCTTGCTTTTTCCCTGCAAATGCAGATTGCTGCGGCAGAGTATTATCCGAATCTGACAAGACCGATTTACTTAAAAGGTTACCGGTATAATATGCATTTTAAAGAAAAATATCTTTTGATCGAAATGGGCTCCTATACCAATACCCAGGAGGAGGCGCGTAATGCCATGGTTCCATTGGCGGATCTTTTGAATAAGGTACTGCATGGAGAAAATTAGAAAAATTTATTTCGTAATGAAAATGTAATAACTTTTTCTGAAAAACACATTGAAATCACTTTGATTTCTTATATAATAAAAGGGATGTGTAAAATAAAACGAAAGATATGGGGTTATCATGGAATTTTCAAGCTTAGAATTTTTATTTCGGTTTTTGCCGATTTTTCTTATTATATATTATCTGGTACCGGTAAAATTTAAAAATCCGGTACTTTTCTTTGGCAGTCTGGTATTCTATGCCATGGGAAGCTGGAAGGATGCACTTCTTTTGCTGTTTTCCATGAGTCTTAACTATATTCTGGTATTACTGATGGATCATATGGGACGGAAGAGCAGCAGAAATACCATGCTTGTGGTACTGCTTTGCTATAACATCGGACTGCTGTGTATATTTAAGTATACCAGACTGGCACTCCCGCTTGGAATCAGCTTTTATACCTTTACCATGCTTTCTTATGTGCTGGATGTCTATAAGAAGAAAACAGCGGCTTTAAATGATTATCTGGAATATGGAACTTATATCCTGCTGTTTCCAAAATTGATATCCGGACCGATTGCCCAGTTTGGCAATATGGCAGAACAGTTAAAGAAGCATCCAATCCGTCTGGAAAAAATAGAACATGGACTGAGCATGTTTATTCTTGGAATGGGATATAAAGTAATTATTGCAAATCATCTTGCAATTCTCTGGCGGGATATACAGGGAATCGGTTTTGACAGTATTTCAACACCGTTAGCATGGATGGGAGCATTCGGTTATTCTGCGCAATTGTTCTTTGATTTCCAGGGATATTCCCTGATGGCAATCGGAATCGGAGAGATGTTAGGCTTTGATTTGCCGAAGAACTTTGACCATCCGTACCGTTCAAAGACAGTATCCGAGTTTTACCGCCGGTGGCATATTACACTGGGAAGATGGTTCCGTGATTATTTATACATTCCACTGGGGGGCAACCGGAAAGGAAATGCGTGGACATTTTTCAATCTGCTGATTGTCTGGGTTATAACCGGAATGTGGCATGGTTCTACGATTAATTTCCCATTATGGGGACTGGTTTTATTTGTATTTATCGCATTGGAACGCTTTGTAATCCGGGATTTCTTAGAAAAACATGGCTGGCTGGCACACCTTTATATCTGGTTTGTGATTCCGCTGACCTGGGTGATATTTGCCATTACAAAGTTGTCTGATTTGAAAGTATATTTTGCAAGACTGTTTCCGTTCTTTGGAACCGGAATCGCAGTCAATGCCGGAGATTATCTGAAATATGGCAGAACCTATGGCTTATTCTTCCTGTTAGCATTTGTGGTATCACTTCCTTTCATGGACAGAATATGGAAGAAATGCTGGAAGAAGTGGTGGATGAAAGCAATTTTATTTGCTGTATTATGGATTTGTATTTATCAGATTGCAAATGGACTGAACAATCCGTTTATGTACTTTAGTTTTTAATGGGAGGCTGCCATGAAAAAATGGAAAAAATGTCCGCTTCTTATTGTTACGGCAATCAGTATGCTGCTGGTGAGCGGCGTTGCTTTAGCCGGAACAAGAGGCGCATATAAAGAGTATAATAAGGACTGGCCGAAGGTGCCGGCAGTGGCTGGTATGATGCAGGCATCCAAAGAAGGTATTCTGCCTTGGGATAAGGTGGAACCGGAGGAAGATTTGGAAAGCGTATATGCTGACAAAGAGGAACCGGCAACGGAAGAGGCAACAGAAGCAGTTGCGGATACCGAAGCGGAAGAGGATAAGACATATGAATTTACCGATGTAACCCAGGATTATTTTGATGATGCGGTATTTATCGGAGATTCCAGAACCGTAGGATTAAGAGATTATGGCGGCTGGGATAATGCGACCTTTTATGCCAGCATCGGACTTACGGTATATGATATGTTTGATACGCCGATTGTAGAGGAAAACGGCACAAAGATTACCGTTGAGGAAGCATTGAGCGAGCACCAGTTTGGAAAAGTCTATCTGATGATTGGAATTAACGAAATGGGAACCGGTACGGTGGACAGCTTCATGAAAGCATATGAGGAAGCAGTCAATCATATCCGGGAGCTTCAGCCGGATGCACTGATTTTCTTGCAGGGCATCATGTATGTGAAGCAGGAGAAGTCAGAGACCGACCCGATTTTTAACAATCCGGCAATCAAAGAACGGAATGACAGAATTGCAATGCTTGCAAATAATCATGATATATTTTATATTGATGTAAATGAAGTTGTAACGGATGAAACAGGAAATCTGAATCCGGAATATACCTATGATGAGATTCACCTGCTGGGAAAATATTATTCCCTGTGGACGGATTTCCTTTTGAAACATGGAATAAAGAAGGAGTAAATATATGTCAATTGACCAGAGTAAGATTCGTAACTTTTGTATCATTGCCCATATTGATCATGGCAAATCAACCCTTGCAGATAGAATTATCGAGATGACAGGACTTCTGACCAGCCGTGAAATGCAGGCACAGGTCTTAGATAATATGGATTTGGAGCGGGAACGTGGAATTACCATTAAGTCCCAGGCGGTCCGTATTGTATACCATGCAAAGGATGGCGAAGAATATATTTTCAATCTGATTGACACACCGGGACATGTGGACTTTACTTATGAGGTTTCAAGAAGTCTTGCTGCCTGTGATGGCGCAGTGTTGGTAGTAGATGCGGCGCAGGGTATCGAAGCACAGACCCTTGCCAATGTATATCTGGCATTGGACCATGATCTGGAAGTGATTCCGGTGATTAATAAAATTGATCTGCCAAGTGCAAGACCGGAAGAAGTAGTAGAAGAAATTGAAGATGTCATCGGAATCGAGGCACAGGATGCACCGCGGATTTCCGCAAAAACCGGCTTGAATGTAGAAGAAGTATTAGAGCAGATTGTGCATAAGCTGCCGGCACCTAAAGGCGATGCCAAGGCTCCGCTTCAGGCGTTGATTTTTGACTCTGTTTATGATGCGTATAAAGGTGTTATTGTATTCTGCAGAATCCGGGAAGGTTCCGTAAAACCGGGGACAACCATCCGCATGATGGCAACCGGAGCAGAAGCAGATGTTGTAGAAGTGGGATATTTTGGAGCCGGACAGTTCATTCCATGTGATGAGCTAGAAGCCGGAATGGTAGGTTATATTACCGCCAGCCTTAAGAATGTGAAAGAAACCCGTGTGGGTGATACCATAACAGAAGCAAAGCGTCCATGCGCCGAGCCGCTGCCTGGATATAAGAAAGTCAATCCGATGGTATACTGTGGATTATATCCAGCAGATGGAGCTAAATATCCGGATCTTCGTGATGCTTTGGAAAAATTGCAGTTAAACGATGCAGCTTTACAGTTTGAACCGGAGACTTCCATTGCATTAGGATTTGGTTTCCGTTGCGGATTCTTAGGACTGCTTCACTTAGAAGTCATTCAGGAACGCTTAGAGAGAGAATTTAATCTTGATTTAGTAACAACAGCACCAGGTGTTGTATACCGGGTACATAAGACCGATGGTACCATGATAGAACTGACCAACCCATCCAATCTTCCGGATCCATCCGAAATCGAATATATGGAAGAGCCGATGGTTGCAGCAGAAATTATGGTAACATCCGAATATGTAGGAGCCATTATGGACTTGTGCCAGGAACGCCGTGGTGTCTATAAGAGCATGGAATATATTGAACAGACCCGTGCCGTGATTAAATATGACCTTCCGTTAAATGAAATTATCTATGATTTCTTTGATGCATTGAAATCCCGTTCTAAGGGATATGCATCCTTTGACTATGAGATGAAGGGGTATGAGCAGTCAGAACTTGTGAAGCTGGATATTCTTATTAATAAAGAAGAAGTGGATGCCCTTTCTTTCATTGTATTTAAAGATACCGCCTATGAGCGTGGAAGAAAGATGTGCGAGAAGTTAAAGGAAGAGATTCCGAGACACCTATTCGAAATCCCAATTCAGGCAGCCGTTGGAAGCAAGGTAATTGCCCGTGAGACAGTAAAGGCAATGAGAAAAGACGTGCTGGCAAAATGTTACGGTGGTGACATCAGCCGTAAGCGTAAACTGTTGGAGAAACAGAAGGAAGGTAAGAAACGTATGCGTCAGGTGGGAAATGTAGAGATTCCACAGGAGGCATTTATGAGTGTACTGAAGTTAGATGAGAAATAGGAGAACACAGATGGAGCTTTATGTGCATATTCCTTTTTGTGTAAGAAAATGTGAATACTGTGATTTCTTATCAGCACCTGCGGACGAGCGGTTACAAAACCGCTACGTAGGTGCTCTTTTGCATGAAATCAGATATTATGGGCAGGCGATGGGACGTCCGGCTCTTTCTACTATATATATAGGAGGAGGAACACCGTCTCTTTTGGCACCGGAATATATCGCACTTTTGTTAAAACAGATTCAGGTAAGCTTTGCGGTAGAAGCAGATGCAGAAATTACCATAGAATGTAATCCCGGAACTTTAAATGAAGAAAAACTTCTTACCTATAAAGAAGTGGGAATTAACCGCCTCAGCATGGGATTGCAGTCTACCTTTGATGATGAATTAAAGATATTGGGAAGAATCCATACTTACCGGCAGTTCTTAGAGAATTATGAATGTGCCAGAAGATGTGGCTTTGAAAATATCAACATTGATTTGATGAGTGCCCTGCCTTATCAGAGCACGGAGAAATTTGTCACCAGCTTAAAGCGCGTTATTGCATTAAAACCGGAGCATATTTCAGCCTATTCCCTGATTATCGAAAAGGGAACGCCATTCTATGAAAAATATAAATTCGAAGCAGTACTCCGGGAAGCCGGAAAGCCGACAGAGCATCTGCCATCAGAAGAGACGGAGTATGAAATTTATAAAAAGACCCAGGAGATTCTTGCAGAGGCAGGCTATGAGCATTATGAAGTATCCAATTATGCGAAGCCGGGGAAAGAAGCAAGACATAATATCGGATACTGGAAGCGTGTGCCGTATCTTGGCGTAGGACTTGGCGCAGCTTCACTGATTGGAGAAGTACGCTACAGTAATATAAGAGAAATCGAAGCTTATATCAAAGCATGCGGAAACATCTTGGCGCAGGAAATAGATGGAGTACCGGCATTGAATCTCCATGAGAGTGCAGATGAAATCAGCCGCCATGCCCAGATGGAAGAATTCATGTTCTTAGGACTGCGTATGTTAAAAGGAGTCACCAGAGCAGAATTCAAAGAAACCTTTGGTGTGGAAATCGAAGCAGTATATGGCGAAGTCTTAAACCGGCTTCAGGAAGAGGACTTAATCGAGAAAAAAGCCGGCGTTATAAAGCTCAGTGACCATGGCATGGACATCAGCAACTATGTACTTGCACAGTTCCTGCTGGATTAAGAAGTGCGGTGCTGAAAAGCATTGAATCAGAACAGAACTAAATCAGAACTGAATCATGATGGCACTGAACCACAATAGCACTGAAATAGAAATCCATATTATAGTGGAATACTTATACCATAAAAAATACGGACGATTCCATCTTACCGGTCCGATTACATACTTTCTTAGAGACATCTGGATTTTCTTAGAAATCCCAGGCAATGGCTGCACAGGGAAGTGCAGACAAGGTGCAATGGAGCATGGATGCGACTTTGCACCGCTTGCCGGGAACAACACATCTACCCCGGAAAATCCTGCTGTCTCTTAGAAAGCATGTACGGACCGATAAGATAGAATCGTCTATTTTTATAAGTATATTTCTTAACAATTGGAAACAAATCTAAAGAAAAAATAAAATTATAAAATGCTGTTGACAAAAAAATCGAATGGTGCTATCTTAAGTACATAGAAATTAGCACTCCTTCAAGTTGAGTGCTAACAACAAAGAAAAAGCAGTACAAAAAGCTTTTTCAAATACCTATAAAAGTTTCATTTTCAGGAGAAAGTGAATGAACGAGAACGAATTAGATGAAAGAAAAACAAAAATCTTAAATGCAATCATTCGCAACTATCTGGAAACGGGTGAGCCGGTTGGTTCAAGAACCATTTCCAAGTATACGGATTTGAACTTAAGTTCCGCAACAATCCGGAATGAGATGTCGGACTTAGAAGAGATGGGATATATTTTACAGCCGCATACATCGGCAGGAAGAATTCCATCCGATAAGGGATATCGCTTCTATGTAGATAATCTGATTGCAGAGAAGGACAAAGAAGTATCCGATATGAAAGAGTTCGTAATTGAGCATACGGAGAAGATGGAACAGGTATTGCAGCAGGTGGCAAAGCTGTTGGCGAACAACACGAATTACACCACCATGATAACAGCACCGCAGTACCACCACAACAGCCTGAAATTCATTCAGTTATCCAATGTGGATGATGAGCATATTCTGGCAGTTGTCGTATTGGAAGGCAATCTTGTAAAGAATAAGATGATTCCGATAGAAGAACCGATAGACAATGAGCATATGTTAAAACTTAACATGCTTTTGAATACACATTTAAATGGATTGTCATTAGATCAGATTAATCTGGGCACCATAGCAGTGTTGAAAGAAAAAGCCGGTATCCATTCCAAAGTCATCAGCGATGTATTGGATGCAGTAGCAGAAGCAATCAGCGAAGACGAGGATTTGGAGATATATACCAGCGGCGCAACGAATATCTTTAAATATCCGGAGTTATCGGATTCGCAGAAAGCCGGAGAGCTTTTAAATGCGTTAGAAGAGAAGAAACAGTTAGTAAGTCTGGTGACGGATAACCTCAACAATGAGGAAAACGGCATACAGGTTTATATAGGAGATGAATCTCCAATTCAGACCATGAAGGACTGCAGCGTGGTAACAGCCACCTACGAACTTGGCAAAGGCGTAAAAGGAACGATAGGAATTATCGGACCGAAGCGTATGGATTATGAAAATGTCATGGATAATCTGAAGAATTTGAAATCACAACTGGAAGGCATATTTGATAAGCCGAAGAAAGAATAGCATAGAAAGGTGGTAAGGAAGTGGCAGAAGAAAAGAAAGAAGAAGTGCTTGAGGAAGTATTAGAAGACTTAGAAGCAGAGGATGCGAAAAAGAAAGAAGAAGCACAGGATACCGCCTCAGAAGAAAAAGAAGTTGAGGCAGAAGAAAAAGCGGAAGATACCGATTCTGAATCGGAAGAAATAGAGAAAGAAGATGAAGAGAAAAAGAAAGGTATCTTTAAAAAGAAAGACAAGAAAGATAAGAAGGACGAACAGATTGAGGATTTAACAGACCGGCTGAAACGTCAGATGGCAGAATTTGAAAATTTCCGTAAGAGAACGGAAAAAGAAAAGAGCCAGATGTATGACATGGGAGCCAGCGCAATCTTAGAGAAAATCCTTCCAGTCATCGACAATTTTGAAAGAGGGCTTGCAGCCGTACCGGAAGAGGACAAAAACAATGGCTTCGTAGAAGGTATGGATAAGATTTATAAGCAGATGATGACAGTGCTGACAGAGGTTGGTGTAACACCGATTGAAGCAGCAGGTCAGGAGTTTGACCCGAATCTCCATAATGCAGTAATGCATGTGGAAGATGAAGAACTCGGTGAGAATGTAGTAGCCGAGGAGTTCCAGAAAGGTTACAAGTACAAAGAAAATGTAATCAGACATAGCATGGTAAAAGTAGCGAATTAAGCATAGGAGGATAAGAACATGAGTAAAATTATTGGTATTGACTTAGGAACAACAAACAGTTGTGTAGCAGTTATGGAAGGTGGAAAACCTACCGTTATAGCAAACCAGGAAGGTGCAAGAACAACACCATCTATCGTAGCATTTACAAAAACCGGTGAGCGTCTGATTGGTGAACCTGCAAAACGTCAGGCAGTAACCAATGCAGAGAAAACAATCTCTTCTATTAAGAGACATATGGGAACTGATTACAAAGTAAGCATTGATGACAAACAGTATTCTCCACAGCAGATTTCTGCAATGATTTTACAGAAATTAAAAGCTGATGCAGAAGGATATTTAGGAGAGAAAGTATCAGAAGCAGTTATTACTGTACCGGCATACTTTAATGATGCACAGCGTCAGGCAACCAAGGATGCAGGTAAGATTGCAGGACTTGATGTAAAACGTATCATCAACGAGCCGACAGCAGCAGCACTTGCTTATGGACTGGACAACGAAAAAGAGCAGAAAATCATGGTATACGACTTAGGCGGTGGTACATTTGATGTATCTATCATTGAAATCGGTGATGGAGTCATCGAAGTATTATCTACAAACGGTGATACCAGATTAGGTGGAGATGACTTCGATAACAAGATTACACAGTGGATGATTGACGAATTCAAGAAAGCAGAAGGCGTTGACTTATCTACCGATAAGATGGCTCTTCAGAGATTAAAAGAAGCTGCAGAGAAAGCTAAGAAAGAATTATCTTCTGCAACAACAACCAATATCAACCTGCCATTCATTACTGCAACAGCAGAAGGACCAAAGCACTTTGATATGAACTTGACAAGAGCAAAATTCGATGAGTTGACACATGACTTAGTAGAAAGAACAGCAATCCCGGTACAGAACGCTATGAAGGATGCAGGCGTAACCAACGCAGATTTAGGTCAGGTATTATTGGTTGGTGGTTCTACACGTATCCCGGCTGTTCAGGATAAAGTAAGACAGTTGACAGGCAAAGAGCCAAGCAAATCCTTAAACCCGGATGAGTGTGTAGCACTTGGTGCTTGTATCCAGGGTGGTAAATTAGCAGGAGATGCCGGTGCAGGCGATATCCTTCTTCTGGATGTTACTCCATTGTCACTGTCTATCGAGACCATGGGTGGAGTTGCAACAAGACTGATTGAGAGAAATACAACAATTCCTACAAGAAAGAGCCAGATTTTCTCAACAGCAGCAGATAACCAGACAGCAGTAGATATCAACGTAGTACAGGGTGAGCGTCAGTTCGCAAGAGATAACAAATCCCTTGGACAGTTCCGTCTGGATGGTATCCCACCAGCACGTCGTGGAGTTCCGCAGATTGAAGTTACTTTCGATATCGATGCAAACGGTATTGTAAATGTATCTGCAAAAGATTTAGGAACCGGAAAAGAACAGCACATTACAATTACTGCCGGATCTAACATGTCTGATGAAGATATCGATAAAGCAGTAAAAGAAGCAGCTGAATTTGAAGCACAGGATAAGAAGAGAAAAGAAGCAATCGATACAAGAAATGATGCAGATTCCTTCGTATTCCAGACACAGCAGGCATTAGATCAGGTTGGCAATAACCTTGACCCAGCAGACAAATCTGCAGTAGAAGCTGACTTAAATGCACTGAAAGCTTTAGTAGATGCAAATCCACAGGCTGAAAACATGACAGATGATCAGGTCGCTGAGATGAAAGCAGCAAAAGAGAAACTGATGGAAAGTGCACAGAAAGTATTTGCTAAGATGTATGAGAACGCTCAGGCAGCTCAGGGAGCCGCTGGTGCAGGTCCTGATATGGGAGCAGGCGCAGCCGGTGGAGCAGCTACAGGTTCCGCAGATGATGATGTAGTAGATGCTGATTATAAAGAAGTATAATTCTACAGATAAAGAAACAGTAGAAAGGGTTGGCAGTTTTACTGTCAACCCTTACAAACGGTAAAGAGGGAATAGATTATGGCAGAACAGAAAAGAGACTATTACGAGGTCTTAGGCGTTGACAAAAGCGCAGATGACGCAGCAATAAAAAAAGCATATCGTGTCCTTGCCAAGAAATATCATCCGGATATGAACCCGGGGGATAAAGAAGCAGAAAAGAAATTCAAGGAAGCATCTGAAGCATATGCAGTACTGAGTGACCCGGAGAAGAGAAGACAGTATGACCAGTTTGGCCATGCGGCCTTTGATGGCGGTGCCGGCGGAGCAGGCGGATTTGATTTCTCAGGTATGGATATGGGAGACATTTTCGGAAGCTTTGGAGATATTTTCGGAGATTTCTTTGGCGGCGGCGGAAGACGCAGCAGCAACAACGGACCGATGAAGGGAGCCAATGTACGTGCCAGTGTCAGAATTACATTTGAAGAGGCTGCATTTGGCTGTGAGAAAGAAATTGATTTAGTATTAAAGGATGAATGTAAGACCTGCCATGGTACAGGAGCAAAGCCGGGAACCAGTCCGGAGACCTGTAGCAAGTGTCAGGGAAAAGGAAAAGTGGTATATACCCAGCAGTCCTTATTTGGTATGGTACAGAATGTGCAGACTTGTCCGGAATGTAACGGAAGCGGTAAAATTGTTCGTGACAAATGTCCGGACTGTCGTGGAACCGGATACATTGTCAGCAAGAAGAAGATTAAGGTCAGCATTCCTGCCGGAATTGATAACGGCCAGAGTGTAAGAATCCGTGAGAAAGGTGAGCCGGGCGTAAATGGCGGACCAAGAGGAGACCTTCTGGTAGAAGTAGTAGTATCCCGTCATCCAATCCTTCAGAGACAGGGTATGGATGTATATTCAACTGCACCAATCAGTTTTGCACAGGCAGCACTGGGCGGAGAAGTAAGAATTACAACCATCGACGGCGATGTGGTCTATGAAGTAAAACCTGGTACACAGACCGACATCAGAATCCGTCTGAAAGGAAAAGGAATCCCATCCCTGCGTAACAAAGCAGTCCGTGGTGACCAGTATGTTACACTTGTAGTTCAGGTTCCGACCGGATTAAATGAAGCTGCAAAAGAGGCACTGCGCCAGTTTGATGCAGAGACCGGTAATTCTTTAAAGACACAGAACGGTGCGGCAGGCACGAAAAAGAAAAAAGGATTTATGGGCAAAATCAAAGAGTCCTTAGATGATTTATAAAAATGATAAAGCTGTTTCCTGAAAAATGGAGGCAGCTTTTTTTTGAGTACTGTGATAACTCGGGAAACCTGTAAAAGTGGGTTTCTCGTTGTTGCATTTTGTGACAACATATTGTATACTGTTCCTGATTCATAAGTTTTTTGTAACCATATGTTGACTTAGGCACTCGTTTATGAGACAAGGAGAGAGATTTATGAAGCAGCATAACAGCGCTGTGATTAAGAAGGATGCAGCACAGTTTGATAAGTGGTGTTTTCAGCAGACTGTGGAACTGGAACATACAAGAAGAGAACTGGAAAATTCCAAACGCGAGATGGAACGCCATCAGCGGGAGTTAGAACGCCAGAAGCGGAAATTCGAGATGGAGAAAAATCTTGAACAGGAGCGGATGAAGCGGGAACAGCATCTTTTTGATATGAAGTGGAAAATATTAGAAAGTGAGCTTCAAAAGCTTGCTGCCGAAAAAGAGAAAGTGGAGCGGCAGAGAGACTTCTACAGCAGAGTCCATGAATTTGAGCATGAGAACAGACCGAAGTCCTCGAACATTGTAAAAGGTGAGATGTTCTTTATGGGCGTAGGCAATGAAAAATCATTGCGGAAACGTTATAAAGACCTGATTAAGATTTATCATCCGGATAATCTCAACGGAGACACCGGTACGATTCAGGAAATCAACCGGGAGTATCAGATATTGATGCAGAAGATGGAAGTAAAATAGCAGCAATAATAGCACAGTAATGACATAGCGATAAACAGGAAAATCAACGGGCATAAAAATATGTTCCGTTGATTTTTGCATTGCCGGATATTCGTAAGAAGCTGCCGGTGGAAGGCTCAGTTGGAGTACAGTTGATTCCCTTACAGTTGCGAAAAATAAAAAGCTATGTTAAGATTAAAATGTTTGCTTTTTATAATAGAAGGTTAAGATAAGAACAGGAGCAGAAACTATGAAATGGGATAAATATACAATAGATACAACAACAGAAGCTGAGGATTTTATCAGCATGATGTTATCTGAAAATGGCATTGAAGGAATTGAAATCGAAGACAATGTGCCATTGACCAAAGAAGAAACAGGAGAAATGTTTATTGATTTTCCACCGGAGCTTCCACCGGATGAAGGAAAGAGCAAAGTCAGCTTTTATTTAGAGGCAGGGGAAGACCATACTGAGACCTTAAAAGCAGTCCGTATTGGCTTGGAGCAGTTAAGAAGCATGGTAGAAATTGGAAGCGGAGATATTACCTCCAGCCAGACCGAGGATATCGACTGGATTAATAACTGGAAGCAGTTCTTTTCCTCTTTTTATATCGATGATATTTTAATCAAACCAACCTGGGAACCATTAAAGGAAGAAGATAAAAATAAATTCTTAATCGAGATTGACCCGGGTATTTCCTTTGGAACAGGAAAGCATGAGACAACACAGCTTTGCATCCGCCAGATTCGGAAATATTTAAAAGAAGGCGAACGTGTCCTGGATGTAGGATGCGGCAGCGGAATCTTATCCATTGCGGCATTAAAGCTTGGTGCAGGCAGTGTGGTTGGAACAGATGTAGATGGAGATTGTATTACATCAACCCATGAAAATATGACAGTCAATCATCTTGCAGAAGATTTAGGCGAATTTTATGTGGGAAATCTGATTGATGATAAGGCATTTCAGAATAAGATTGGCACAGGATATGATCTGGTAGTAGCGAATATCTTAGCAGATATTATTATTCCGATGGCACCGGCACTTTATCAGTGTGCGAAAGAGCAGGGCGTTCTTATTACTTCTGGAATTATTGATTTTAAAGAAAACGAAGTAAAAGAAGCTTTGAAACAGGCAGGTTTTGAAATCTTAGAAGTCAACCATCAGGGCGAATGGGTCAATGTAACCGCACGGAAAAATTAGAGGTAAAATAGATGCATCAGTTTTTTGTTGAAAAAAGCCAGGTGGGCAAAGAATATGTTACCATAACCGGAAGCGATGTAAATCATATCCGGAATGTACTGCGTATGAAAATCGGAGAGACGATTCGCGTCAGTGACCGGGAAGGTGGCAATTATTTTTGTAAAATTGCAGAAACCGGAGAAAATTTCGTGCAGGCAGATATTGTATCTGTGGATGAAGAAGGAACCGAGCTTCCGTCTAAAATTTATCTTTTTCAGGCATTGCCAAAGGGAGATCGGATGGAGACAGTGATTGAAAAAGCAGTAGAGCTTGGTGTCTATGAAATCATTCCGGTGGCCATGAAATACTGTGTGGTAAAGCTGGATGGAAAAAAAGCCGCACAGCGGGTACAGAAATGGCAGGCACAGGCAGAGACTGCAGCAAAACAGTCAAAGCGCAGTATCATTCCAAAGATTCACGAAGTGGTTTCTTTTCAGGAAGCCTTGAAGCTGGCAGATGACTGTGACATCCGCTTAGTGCCTTATGAAAATGAAAATGGCATGGAAGGAACCAGGGCAGTATTAGAGCAAATCGAACCGGGGAAGAGTATCAGTATCATGATAGGACCGGAAGGCGGATTTGCAGAGGAAGAGATTGCAAAGGCAAGAGAAACCATGCAGTCCATTTCCTTAGGAAGAAGAATACTTCGGACAGATACAGCGGGCATCTGCATGATGTCTATGCTGATGCTGCAATTAGAGAGCCGTATAGAAAGAAAAATACAGTAAGAAAGTGTAGAAAAATATGGAAGCATATCTGGATAATTCTGCGACCACCCGCTGCAGTGACCGGGCGTGTCAGATGATGGTAGACCTTCTGACGAAGGATTATGGCAATCCATCTTCCCTTCATATGAAAGGAATTGAAGCAGAACGATTTGTTGAGACTGCAAAGAAGAAAATAGCAAAAACATTAAGAGTATCCGAAAAAGAAATCATATTTACATCCGGTGGAACAGAGTCAAATAACCTTGCGATTATCGGTGCTGCAATGGCAAACCGCAGAGCGGGAAATCATATTATTACCACATCCATTGAACATGCATCCGTAGAGAATCCAATGGAATTCTTAAGGGAACAGGGCTTTGACATTACTTATCTTTCAGTAGATGAGAATGGAATTATTTCAATGGAAGAGTTAGAAGAAGCAGTAACGGAACAGACTATTCTTGTTTCCATGATGCAGGTAAATAATGAAATTGGAGCCATCGAGCCGGTTGCAGAAGCCGCAGCGCTTATTAAGAAAAAAAATCCGAATACACTGATTCATGTAGATGCAATCCAGTCGTATGGAAAAATGTATATCTATCCAAAGAAGCTTGGCATAGACATGCTTTCCGTCAGCGGACATAAGATTCACGGACCGAAGGGAAGCGGATTTCTCTGGGTGAAAGAAAAGACCAAATTAAAGCCGTTGATATTAGGCGGTGGACAGCAGAAAGGAATGCGTTCCGGAACGGAAAATGTACCGGCAATTGCAGGTCTTGGAGAAGCAGCAGAAGAAATCTATGAGAATCTCGATGAAAAGAGAGCGCATCTTTACGGATTAAAGCAGCGTTTTATTGGTGGAATCGAAAAACTGGAAGGAACCCATGTAAATGGAAAGACCGGAGAGGATTCTGCACCGCATATTGTCAGCGTCAGCTTTGAAGGAATCCGGAGTGAAGTATTATTACATTCACTGGAAGATCGAGGTATCTATGTATCTTCCGGTTCTGCCTGTTCTTCGAATAATCATGCAGGCAAGCAGAAGGGAAGCAAGACCCTTAGAAACATTCATTTAAAAGAAAATCTTCTGGATTCCACACTGCGTTTTTCCTTCAGTGTGCATACAACGGAAGAGGAGATTGATTACGCGTTAGAAGTACTGGGAGAGCTGCTTCCGGTATTGAAGAAATATACAAGACATTAAAAGAGAAAGGAAATCATATGTATAAATCATTTCTGGTAAAATATGGAGAAATCGGAGTAAAGGGAAAGAACCGTTACATTTTTGAAAATATGTTAATGGAGCAGATCCGCCATGCATTAAAGACTGCAGAGGGCGAGTTTGAAGTAACCAAAGAGCAGGGAAGAATTTATGTCAATGTAGTATCCGATGACTACGATTATGACGAGACAGTAGAGGCATTAAGCCGTGTGTTTGGTATCGTGGGATTCTGCCCGCTGCTTCAGGTAGAGGATGAAGGCTTCGACAAATTAGCAGAGACAGTAGTAGATTATCTGGGTAAAGAATATCCGGAAAAGAACTTTACATTTAAAGTAAATGCAAGAAGAGCAAGAAAGAATTATCCACTGGATTCCATGGAAATCAATGCTGAAATGGGTGGAAAAATCTTAGATGCATTCCCGGAAAGCAAAGTAGACGTGCATAACCCGGAGGTTATGGTCTGCATCGAAATCAGAAGCCTTATCAATATTTATTCCAAGGAAATTCCGGGACCGGGTGGAATGCCGGTAGGTTCTAACGGAAAAGCAATGTTATTATTATCCGGCGGAATCGACAGCCCGGTAGCAGGTTATATGATTGCAAAACGTGGAGTAGCACTGGACGCAACTTATTTCCATGCACCGCCATATACTTCAGAGCGTGCAAAACAGAAGGTAGTGGACTTGGCAAAACTGGTAGCAAGATACAGTGGACCAATCAACCTTCATGTAGTGAATTTTACCGACATCCAGCTTTACATTTATGAGAAATGTCCGCATGAGGAGCTTACCATTATCATGCGTCGTTATATGATGAAACTGGCAGAGCATTTCGCAAAAGAAAACCGCTGCTTAGGTCTGATTACAGGAGAGAGTATCGGACAGGTTGCAAGCCAGACCATGCAGTCATTAGCAGCAACCAACGAAGTATGTACCATGCCGGTATACCGCCCGTTGATTGGATTTGACAAGCAGGAAATCGTAGAAGTGTCAGAAAAAATTGATACCTATGAAACATCTATCCAGCCGTTTGAAGACTGCTGTACCATTTTCGTGGCAAAGCATCCGGTTACCAAACCGAATATTGAATACATCAAGAAATCTGAAACAAAGTTAGAAGAGAAGATAGATGAACTGATGCAGACTGCAATTGATACGGTAGAAGTGATTCATGTAGAAGCAGAGTAGTGCATAGATAAAATATTATGTAGAAGCGAATAATACGCAGAAACAGATAATATATAGAAAAGGAATAAAATAAGGAACCCGCACAGCGTAGCGGGTTCCTGCACAAATAAAAAAGGGATTGCTTTCGCAATCCCCCCAATTCATTTACATCAATTCAATTATACAAGATAAGGTTTTAATACTTCCATAATCTCATCCAGATTAGACTCTGCATGAATTGCTAAGTCGATTGGTTTGGATAAATCTAAGCTGAAGATACCCATGATAGATTTAGCATCGATAACGTATCTTCCAGAGATTAAGTCGAAATCAAATTCGAACTGTGTGATTGCGTTTACGAAGGATTTCACCTTATCGATTGAGTTTAATGAAATTTGAACTGTTTTCATAGTAAGACCTCCTTGGTTGCTATAAATACTTTTTCTTAATAGTAACTTCTTTGGAGGCAAAAGTCAACTAGAAGTGAGGAAAAAATCGAATGAAAAAAGCAGCATTGCACAATTTGGGATGCAAGGTGAACGCATATGAGACGGAGGCTATGCAGCAGTTATTAGAGCAGGCAGGATATGAGATTGTTCCTTTTACGGAAAAGGCAGATATCTATGTGATTAACACCTGTTCAGTAACCAACATGGCAGACCGGAAATCCCGCCAGATGATTCATAAAGCAAAGAAGGAAAATCCGGACAGTATTGTTGTAGCTGCCGGCTGTTATGTCCAGACTGCATCGGAAGAAGTGGCAAAGGATTTATCGGTAGATATCATCATTGGAAATGATAAGAAACATGAGCTGGTAGAGCTTATCGAAAATTGCATGAACCGGATGAAAAATGCAGATGAGGAAGATGGAGAAAATAACGACTGGAAGGAAAATGTCTGCGATATTAATGAGAAAGGCAGAGCATATGAAGCACTGTCTATCAGCCGGACAGAAGAACATACCAGAGCTTTCTTAAAGGTACAGGATGGATGTAACCAGTTCTGCACATATTGTATTATTCCATATGCGAGAGGAAGAATCCGAAGCCGTAAGGCAGAAGAGGTTGTACGTGAAGTGGAGACACTTGCAGCAAATGGCTGTAAGGAAGTGGTGCTGACCGGAATCCATTTAAGCTCCTATGGATTAGACCATGGAGATAATCTTTTACATCTGATTCAGGAAGTGCATAAAGTAGAAGGTATCCGCCGGATTCGTCTGGGTTCCTTGGAGCCTGGAATTATCGATGAGAATTTTGTGAAAGAGCTGGCAAAATTAGAAAAAATCTGTCCGCATTTTCATCTGTCCCTGCAGAGCGGATGCGATGCAACCTTAAAACGGATGAACCGGAAATATGATACGGCCACTTATGAAGCAGGTTGTAAATTAATCCGGAAATATTTTACCCATCCGGCAATTACCACAGATGTTATCGTAGGATTTCCGGGAGAGACAGAGGAAGAATTCGAGGTAACAAAGGAATTCTTAGAGCGGATTCGTTTTTATGAGATGCATATTTTCAAGTATTCCAAGCGCAAGGGTACGAAGGCGGCAGTGATGCCGGATCAGGTGCCGGAACAGGTGAAGACAGAACACAGTAAGGTGCTTTTAGCATTGGCGCAGGAAATGTCAGAAGAATTCCGTGAGTATTATGTTGGCAGACCGGAGGAGATATTATTAGAAGAGACCGGCGAAATTGCAGGAGATGTATATTTTACCGGATATACCAAAGAATATGTAAAGATAGCAGTGCCGGAGGCAGAAGGGGAAGAAAATATTTTTGTGAAAGGCATCGTGGCCGGACGGATTGCAGAGGATGTATACCGGCTGGAAAATATTGAAAAAGCAGAGTAGAATAATCGGGCAAAGATAAGTGTATTTGGAATAAAGGTTGAATTTTGCAGCACTTTATATTAGAATAGATTTAGCGATGCTTTTTCATTAGGAAGAACAAAAGAGCAAAATAAGGGCGTGAAAAAATGCAGAACATGAATAACACACAATATTTTAGAGTTGAAAAAGAACCGGAAATCAGAGTACATGACGTACTTAAGATTGTATACGAAGCTTTATCCGAGAAAGGATACAATCCGGTCAATCAGATTGTTGGATATATTATGTCAGGTGATCCGACTTATATCACCAGCCACAATAATGCAAGAAGTCTGATTATGAAAGTAGAACGTGACGAACTTGTAGAAGAGATATTGAAGGAATATATCCATACAAATTCCTGGAAGTAGGAGGCAGTTGATGCGAATAATCGGTCTTGACTTCGGTTCTAAAACCGTTGGAGTTGCCGTTAGCGATGAACTGCTTATTACTGCGCAGGGAATTGAGATTGTACGCAGAAAATCAGAGAATAAGCTGCGTCAGACATTGGCACGTATTGAAGAATTAATCAAAGAATATAACGTGGAGAAAATTGTTCTCGGCTTTCCGAAAAATATGAATAACAGTGAAGGCGAACGTTGTGAAAAAACCTTAGAATTTAAAGAAATGTTAGAAAGGCGTACCGGACTTACAGTAGAACTGTGGGACGAACGCCTTACTACTGTTGCGGCGGATAATCTTATGATGGAAGCCGGAATCCGAAGAGAGAATCGCAAAGAATATGTAGACCAGATAGCGGCATCCTTTATTTTACAGGGATACCTTGACTATCTGCAGAATGAAAAGAATTAGGAGTAAATATGGAAAAAGTAAATTTTACAGACCCGGATACCAATGAGTCAGCAGAATTTTATGTATTAGAGCAGACAACCATACGGGGAATCAATTACCTTCTTGTCACAGTAGACGAAGAGGGTGATTCGGATGCATTTATTTTAAAAGAAACACAGAATGAAGATGATCACAATACCATCTATGAAATGGTGGAAGATGATAAAGAGTTAGAAGCACTTGCAAAAATTTTCGCAGAATTAATGGAAGATGTAGACATTGAATTCTAGGAGAACTTATGTAATTGCTGACAAATGAAATGAGCGCGAAAAAAAGAATTTATGGAGGTAATATTTTGAAAAAAGAAGCAAATTCAAAATTGAAAATCATTCCATTAGGCGGATTAGAGCAGATTGGAATGAACATAACTGCCTTTGAATACGAAGACAGTATTATTGTTGTGGACTGCGGTTTATCATTCCCGGAGGATGACATGTTTGGTGTAGACCTTGTTATCCCGGATGTGACTTATTTAAAAGATAATATCGATAAAGTAAAGGGATTTTTTATTACCCATGGCCACGAGGACCATATCGGAGCAATCCCTTATATTTTAAAAGAAGTCAATGTGCCGATTTATGCAACCAAGCTTACGATTGCAATTATCGAACACAAGTTAGAAGAGCATAATATGCTCAAGAAAGTAAAACGTAAGGTAGTAAAATACGGACAGCATATTAACTTAGGCTGCTTCCGCGTGGAATTTATCCGTACCAACCATAGTATTCAGGATGCGGCAGCTCTTGCCATTTATTCACCGGCAGGAACCGTTGTCCACACCGGAGACTTTAAAGTGGATTATACACCGGTATATGGTGATGCTATCGATTTACAGCGTTTTGGTGAGATTGGTAAGAAGGGTGTACTGGCATTGATGTGTGACTCCACCAATGCAGAGCGTCCTGGCTTTACCATGTCGGAGCGTACCGTAGGAAAGACCTTTGATAATATTTTTGCTGACCATAAGAACACACGAATCATTATTGCAACTTTTGCATCCAATGTAGACCGTGTACAGCAGATTATGAACTCTGCCAATAAGTATGGCAGAAAAGTAGTGATTGAAGGACGAAGCATGGTAAATATCATTACGATTGCGTCTGAGTTGGGATATCTTACCATCCCGGAGCAGACCCTGATTGATATTGAACAGCTGAAAAATTATCCGGATGAGCAGACGGTTATCATTACAACAGGAAGCCAGGGAGAATCCATGGCGGCATTATCCCGTATGGCATCCGGCATGCATCGTAAGATAACAATTAAACCAAAGGATACCATTATTTTTAGTTCCAACCCGATTCCGGGTAATGAAAAAGCAGTGTCCGGTGTCATTAATGAACTGACCATGAAAGGTGCAGAGGTTATTTTCCAGGATGTTCATGTTTCCGGTCATGCCTGTCAGGAGGATATCAAACTGATTTACTCACTGGTAAAACCGAAATATGCAATTCCGGTTCATGGAGAATACCGTCATCTGGTTGCCCAGGCTAAGATTGCAGAAGAACTTGGCATTGATAAAGAAAATATTTTCCTCTTGTCTTCCGGTGATGTATTAGAACTGGATGAGGAAAGCGCAGCAGTTACCGGACATGTACAGGTAGGCGATGTCATGGTAGACGGACTTGGTGTTGGTGACGTAGGAAATATTGTATTGCGTGACAGACAGCATCTGGCAGAAGAAGGAATCATTATTGTTGTAATGACATTGGAAAGTGGCTCCGGAATGGTGCTGGCAGGACCGGACATCGTATCCAGAGGATTTGTCTATGTACGTGGGGCAGAAAGCCTGATGGAGGAAGCTCGTCATGTATTAGAGGGAACCATGGAACACTGCATGGATAAGAATATTACAGACTGGAGCAAGATTAAGACAGAAATCAAAGATGCTTTAGGTGATTTTGTCTGGAAAGAGACAAAGCGCAGACCGATGATTATTCCAATTATTATGGAAGTTTAATGTGGGTGGATGAACATGAGCGTAGTAGAAGATAAGGTAACAGAACTTGTAAATGCAATTCAGGATACCAATGAATATAAGCGTTATCAGGAAGCAAAGAATAAGCTGCATGCGAATCCGGAATTAGAGCAGATTGTATTTGCATTCCGCCAGAAGAATTACCAGATCCAGAACAGTAAAAATGTGGATCTGTTCTGGGAAGTAGACCAGCTGGAGCGGGAAAATGTAGATATCAGCAAGAATCCGGTTGCAGAAGAATTTATGACAGCAGAGCTTGCATTCTGCCGTCTGCTGCAGAAAATTAATTTCAGACTGGTTGGCAGCCTGAATTTTGAAGTAGGTTTTGTAAACGAAAGATAATGGAGAGGTTGTGCGATGAGTGCCAGTAAGATTGTGATGAAAATTGTCCGAATCAGTTTTTCTGTTCTTATTGTTGTACTGGTGATTTTTGTACTTTTTAAGGCAGGAAGCTATGCATATGATTTCGGATATCGCGTGTATACAGAGCAGCCGGTGTCATCCGGTGATGGCAAGGATATTGTGGTTCAGATAGAGGCTGGAATGTCCGGTAGTGATATTGGAAGTATGTTAGAGGAGAAAGGACTTATCCGTGATGCCAGGCTTTTTGCAGTGCAGTTAAAGCTTTCTGCGTATTCTAAAAAAATCAAACCGGGAATATATACGCTGAATACTTCCATGACAGCGAAAGAAATGATGGAAGCCATGTCACCGGTTTCGGAAAAAGATACAGAGGGTACAACGTGATAGTAGAGGAACGATTAGTAACGTATATCAATTCCTTAGACAGTGGAAATACACCGCTTTTAGAGGAAATTGAGGCAGAGGCAAAGAAGAATTATGTGCCGGTTATCCGTAAGGAAATGCAGAGCTTTTTAAAATCCATGCTGGCATTAAAGCGGCCGGAGCGAATTTTGGAAGTGGGAACTGCAGTAGGATTTTCTGCACTTCTGATGGAAGAATATAATCCGGTGCCATGCCGGATTACAACCATAGAAAATTACGAGAAAAGAATTCCTATAGCACAGGCAAATTTCAAACGTGCCGGAAAAGAGAAAGAAATCACACTGATTCCGGGAGATGCCACAGAGGTGTTAAAGACGTTAGAAGATCCTTATGATTTTCTTTTTATGGATGCGGCAAAGGGACAGTATATCAATTTCCTGCCGGATATTCTTCGGCTGATGAAGCCTGGTGCATTACTGGTATCTGACAATGTGCTGCAGGAGGGAGATATTATCGAATCCCATTATGCAGTAACCAGAAGAAACCGGACCATTCATAAGAGAATGCGGGAATATCTTTATGAACTGACACACAATGACAGTCTTACCACATCGGTGCTTCCGATTGGAGACGGTGTTACCATTAGCATTAAGAAATAGATGATACAGATTGAAATATTAGGAGAAATAAATCAATGAGACCGGTAGAATTACTGATTCCAGCCAGCAGTCTGGAAGTATTAAAAATTGCAGTCATTTATGGAGCGGATGCCGTATATATCGGCGGAGAAGTATTTGGACTTCGTGCGAAGGCAAAAAACTTTTCCATGGAGGATATGGAAGAGGGCATCCAGTTTGCCCATGAGCATGGTGTAAAAGTTTATGTAACAGCAAATATACTGGCTCACAATGGGGATTTGGAAGGTGTAAGAGAGTACTTTACCCAGTTAAAGGAAATCAAGCCGGATGCCCTGATTATTTCCGACCCGGGTATTTATACCATTGCAAAAGAAATCTGCCCGGAAATCGAGCGTCATATCAGTACCCAGGCCAATAATACCAACTACGGAACCTATCAGTTCTGGTGGAACCAGGGCGCAAAGCGTGTGGTAACAGCAAGAGAGCTTTCTTTAAATGAGATTGCTGAGATTCGCAAAAATATTCCGGATGAAATGGAAATAGAGACATTTGTGCATGGAGCAATGTGTATTTCCTATTCCGGAAGATGTCTTTTAAGTAATTATTTTACCGGAAGAGATGCCAACCAGGGAGCCTGCACTCATCCGTGCCGCTGGAAATATGCAGTGGTAGAGGAAAAACGTCCGGGAGAGTATCTGCCGGTTTATGAAAATGAACGTGGTACCTATATTTTTAACTCCAAGGATTTGTGCATGATTGAGCACATCCCGGAGCTGATTGAGGCAGGTATTGATTCCTTTAAGATTGAAGGACGTATGAAGACTGCTCTTTACGTGGCTACTGTAGCACGTACTTACCGGAAGGCCATTGATGATTATCTTAGCTCAACGGAGAAATATAAGGAGAATATGGACTGGTATTTAGAGCAGATTTCCAACTGCACCTATCGTCAGTTTACTACCGGATTCTTCTTTGGAAAGCCTTCGGAAGAGAGCCAGATTTATGATAATAACACTTATATCAAAGAATATACCTACCTTGGAATTGTGGGAGACTGCAACGAAGAGGGATTGTATCGGATAGAACAGAGAAATAAATTCTCCGTAGGAGAACAGATTGAAGTCATGAAACCGGATGGAAGAAATATTCTGGTTACCGTAAAACGGATTGTGGACGAAGATGGAAATGAAATGGAATCAGCACCACATCCAAAACAGGTGCTTTACATTGATTTAGGACAGGAACTGGAGATGTATGATATTTTACGCAGACAGGAGGAATGACCTATGGAAGAAAAGTATGTTGTTTATGTCGGAACGTATACCCATGAGAACAGTGTAGGAATCCATTTATACGATTTGGATGCAAAGAGCGGAGAAATGAAGGAACGGAAAGTGGTTCCAATCAATAATCCTTCCGATTTGCTGGTATCGAAAGATGGCAGATTCTTGTATTCCATCGCAGATGAAGGCGTGGAAGCATTTCACATTCTGCCGGACGGAGACCTTGAGCCAATGAACAAGCAGTGGATTGGCGGTATGCGTGGCTGTTATGTGGAAGTGGACAGTAAGAACCGTTATCTTTTCGTAGGCGGTCATCATGATGGCAGAGTGACCATGATGAAGCTGGAAAAAGACGGCAGCATCGGAGAAATTGCAGATGGCATCTTCCATAAGGGAATGGGACGAACCATTGCAGAGCGAAGCTCCAAGCCTCATGTAGACTGCGTGAAGCTGACACCGGACGAGAAGTTCTTATGTGCAGTGGATAATGGATTAGATCATGTGAAGATTTACCGGATTGACTATGAGAAGGGCAAGATGAAGCTTGCGGATATCATCCGTTGCCCGCTGGAATCTGCACCGCATATGATTCGTTTCAGCCGTGATGGAAGATTTGCTTATATTCTCTATGAACTGTTGAATCAGATAGAGGTATTTTCCTATACATTGGAAAATGACCAGCCGCATTTCGAGAAGGTTCAGACGATTACAACGACCACACCGAAGGAAGCTGATGTCTGTGCTGCATCCGGTCTGGAAGTGACAATGGATGGCAAATATTTATTCTGCAGTAATGCAGGCGCGAACTCTGTATCGATTTATGAAATTGACAAAGAGAGCGGATGCCTTACCATGATGTGTAATTCAAAAATCAGTGGTGATTATCCGAAAATGATTGGTATCTGTCCGGACAGAATGCATTTCATGAGTCTTAATAATGAGACCAATGAGATTACCATGTTTAAGGTAGATTATGAAAAGAAGTACATTCTGATGGAAGAGAAGCCGATTCCTGTAGATAAACCGAATTGTATCTACATTCATAAACTAAGTTAGAAGCGAACTGCGGGAAACATGCTTTAACCAGGCATTTTCTTGGTATTCATGTAAAAAGATGTCGTTTGTTAAAAAAATAACAGACGACATCTTTCTTTTTTGGAGAAACTATGATAGAATAGCACGGTTGAAGTCTACCGGTCCGGAGGCTATCAATGGAAGTGCTTAGCCGCAAAGCCTTAAAATGCGGAGAAAACATAAAAATTTAAGAAAAGAGGAAGAGACTATGAGTGAAAAAAACGTAGCTTTTACCAGGGACAGAAGCATCCCGAAATCTTATGAGCTGGTTCTGACAGCTTTATTTACTGCCATTATTGTCGTAATGGCATTTACCCCGTTAGGATTTATTCCTTTAGTAGTAATTAATGCAACGATTATCCATATACCGGTTATTTTAGGTGCAATTTTCTGTGGACCGAAAAAGGGTGCCTTTTTAGGATTTGTATTTGGATTAACCAGTTTTATTAAAAATACATTGATGCCAACTTCCATGTCTGCATTTGTATTTTCACCGATATTGGCAAGCAGCATTGATGGCGCAGCCGGAGTAGTGAAGAGCACCATTATCTGTTTTGTGCCGCGAATTTTAGTTGGTATCATCCCGTATTTTGTATATCGCGGAATTGTAAAATTAACCACATCCAGTCATGCGAAGGCAGCAAAAGCAATCAGCAATCTTGTAATCAGTGCACTTTTACTGGTAGGCATTCATGCATTTTTTGCAAAAATGCTGACAACAGATTCTAAGGAAATGATTGGCTGGATAGCAGGTGCAGCGGCAGCAGTAATCTATTTTACGGTAGTAGAACTGACCGGAAGAAAGAAGGATGGCAGATTCTTAGGTTATGTCTATGCCGGCGTAACCGGAGCATTGACCAACACACTTCTTGTAATGCCGATGATTTATATTTTCTATAAAGAGGCATATGCCAATGCATTGAGCATTGAGCCGGGCGCAGTTATGGGCGTAATTCTTGGTGTTATCAGTTTTAATGGAATTATAGAGGCAATTGTAGCAGCCGTTCTGGTAGCCGCAATTGGAATGGTATTGAATAAAGTACACAGGAGGTAATTCATATGTTAAAGGGCAGGAATATATTACTGGCAGTGACAGGCAGCATTGCAGCATATAAGGCGGCTTCACTTGCCAGTATGCTGGTAAAGCAGCATGCGGATGTTCATGTAATTATGACGAAAAATGCAGAGCAGTTTATATCACCGGTTACCTTTGAGACGCTGACCGGAAATAAGGTGATTGACGATACCTTTGACCGTAACAGCGGATATCATGTGGCACATATTGCCATGGCACAGGAAGCAGATGTGGTGATGATTGCTCCGGCATCTGCAAATGTCATTGCAAAGCTGGCACATGGAATTGCAGATGATATGCTGACATCGACCATGTTAGCCTGTGAGGCTCCGATATATCTTGCCCCGGCAATGAATACACATATGTTTGATAATCCGGCAACACAGGATAATCTTAAGAAGCTAAGAGACTATGGTTATCATATCATTGAGCCATCCTCAGGCTATCTTGCCTGTGGCGATACCGGAAAAGGAAAACTTCCGGAACCGGAAGAACTGTTAGAATATATTCTGCAGGAAACTGCCTGTGAGAAAGACCTGGCAGGAAAGAAGGTTCTCATCACAGCAGGAGCTACCCAGGAAGCAATTGACCCGGTACGTTATGTGACCAATCATTCTACCGGAAAAATGGGATATGCCCTGGCAAAGAATGCGGCAAGAAGAGGGGCAGAGGTAACACTGGTCACCGGACCGACCAGCCTTGAAAAGCCGTTCTTTGTAAATACAATTCCGGTTGTTACGGCAGAAGATATGTATCAGGCTGTCACAGATGCATTTGCAGAACAAGACATTGTAGTCATGGCTGCAGCAGTGGCAGATTACCGCTCAAAGACCGTTGCGGATGAGAAAATAAAAAAAGCCGATGGCGGACTGGCACTGGAAATGGAACGCACGAAAGATATTTTAGGAACAGTTTCTATGCAGAAAGAAAAACAGTTTCTGTGCGGATTTTCCATGGAGACACAGCATCTGAAAGAAAATTCCAAAGCCAAGTTAGAAAAGAAAAAGCTTGATATGATTGTTGCCAATAATCTGAAAGTCAAAGGAGCCGGATTTGGTACCGATACCAATGTGGTAACCCTGATTACGGCGGCAGAAGAAAAAGAGCTGCCGATTATGTCAAAGGATGAAGTGGCAGCAGCTATCTTTGATGAGATTTTAAGTAAAATGCAGGCATAATAAAATAATCCCTGTCAGCGGGCAGGTCACCTGATTGTGTGACTTGTAACTGACAGGGATTTTTTACAGTTTCATGCTTCTCAAAGTTTATTTCTGGTAGAAGTTTTTGATGCCATCCATCCGGGCACTCATGTTAGAAAGCATGGCATCTAAAATAGTAATTGCAGCCATGGATTCGACAACCACAACAGCTCTTGGAACGATAATTGGATCGTGACGTCCCTTGATATTGATTTCGATTTCCTCACCATTTTTATTTACGGTCTTCTGGGTAGCGGCAACAGAAGGAGTCGGTTTGATGGCAGCACGGAATACAATCGGTGAGCCATCGCTCATGCCGCCTAAGATACCGCCGGCATGGTTGGTTTCTTTTGTGACAGAACCGTTTTCATCCGTTACAAAGGCATCGTTGTTGGTAAGTCCGGTAGCTGCAGCAGCTGCAAATCCATCACCGATTTCAAAGCCCTTTACAGCGCCAATGGAGAAAATTGCTTTGGCTAAATTTGCATCGATTTTTTCAAATACCGGGTCACCGATTCCGGCAGGAACACCGGTAATAACACATTCGATAATACCGCCGGCAGAATTCTGCATAGCTTTGCATTCTTCCAGATAAGAAGCAGCTTTTATAGCGGCATCTGCATCCGGCATATAAAGTGGATTCTTAGTAATTTCTGCAGCATCAAATCTGGCTTCATCAATGGCAACTGGACCGATGCTCTTACTGTAGGTGAGAATCTCAATGCCAAGTTCTTTTAAAATCTTTGCGGCAACCGCACCGGCAGCCACACGACCGATGGTCTCGCGGCCGGAAGAACGTCCGCCACCACGGTAATCCCGGAAACCATATTTGGCATCAAAGGTAAAGTCAGCATGTCCCGGACGATAGTAGGAAGCAATCTCACTGTAGTCTTTGGAATGCTGGTTTTCATTTACCACAATCAGTGAGATTGGAGTTCCGGTAGTTCTGCCTTCAAAGACACCGGAAAGAATATGTACTGCATCATCTTCCTTTCGCGGGGTAGAGAAAGCAGATTGTCCCGGTTTACGCCGGTTTAAATAGGTCTGTATATCTTCTTCACAAAGGGAAAGTCCGGCAGGACAGCCGTCAATTACGACACCGATTCCTGTTCCGTGTGATTCTCCCCAGGTTGTAATTTTAAAGTTAGTTCCAATAGTTGAGCCTGCCATAGCATCCTCCTGATTCATTTTCGTAAAAAAGTCAGCTTCTATTATAGAAGATTTTTCAGATACTGGCAATCCCACAGTTGCAAAAAGTGCGAAAACAAGGTATGCTAGGATAGTATTTGTAAAAATAACAGAAACAGGAGATTATATGTACGAATTATTAAAACAGGATGGAAGAGCAAAGAGGGGCATTTTTCATACCGTACATGGTGATATACAGACCCCGGTATTTATGAATGTAGGAACTGTCGCTGCCATAAAGGGAGCTGTTTCTACCGAAGATTTAGAGCAGATTAAGACACAGGTGGAATTATCCAATACTTATCATCTGCATGTACGTCCGGGAGATAAATTAATCAAAGAGCTGGGCGGACTGCACAAGTTTATGGTATGGGACAAACCAATCCTTACCGATTCCGGCGGATTTCAGGTATTTTCACTGGCAGGACTCCGCAAAATCAAAGAGGAAGGAGTCTATTTCCATTCCCACATTGATGGAGCGAAAATCTTCATGGGACCGGAAGAAAGTATGCAGATACAGTCCAATCTGGCATCCACCATTGCCATGGCATTTGATGAATGTGCACCGGCACTGGCTGACCGTGGATATGTAGAGGCATCTGTAGCCAGAACAACCCGCTGGCTGGCACGCTGTAAAGCAGAAATGACAAGACTGAATGGGTTGGAAGATACCATTAATAAAAATCAGATGCTGTTTGGAATTAACCAGGGAGCCATTTATCCGGATATCCGGATTGACCATGCAAAGCGAATCAGTGAATTGGATTTAGATGGCTATGCAGTAGGTGGACTTGCAGTAGGAGAGACCCACGAAGAAATGTATGATATCTTAGACCAGACCGTTCCATATCTGCCACTTGAGAAACCGACCTATCTTATGGGTGTGGGAACTCCGGCAAATATTTTAGAGGCAGTAGACCGTGGTGTGGATTTCTTTGACTGTGTATATCCGACCCGTAATGGTCGTCATGGACATCTTTATACCAATCAGGGAAAGATTAATCTTTTCAATAAGAAATATGAAAAGGATATGCGTCCAATCGAAGAAGGCTGTCAGTGTCCGACCTGCCGCCGTTACAGCAGAGCATATGTCCGCCATTTATTAAAGGCAAAGGAAATGCTTGGTATGCGCCTTTGCGTATTGCACAATCTGTATTTCTACAACACCATGATGGAAGAAATCAGAGACGCCATCGATGCCGGCAGCTACAAGTCATACAAAGAGGAAAAACTCTATGGTATGAACCAGATAAACCGGGAAAAAGAGGCGCAAATCTAAAAAAAGAATGAAATATCGGGAAAATACTTGTGAAACGCAGTCTTTTTGTGTACAATGTTTTTCATGAACTTAAGTTGTAATTCAGGAGGAAAAGAAATGTCTATTTTAGCATCACAGCAGGCACAGGCCTGGGGAAGCATTATTATGTGGGTAGTAATTATGGTTGTATTCGTATACTTCTTCATGATTCGTCCACAGAAGAAAGAAGCAAAGAAGAAAGAACAGATGATGTCAGAGTTAGCAGTAGGTGATACCGTACTGACAACCAGCGGTTTCTACGGAATCGTAATTGACGTATCTGAAGATGATACTGTTATTGTTGAGTTTGGCAGCAACAGAAACTGCCGTATCCCAATGCAGAAAGCAGCAATTGCAGCAATCGAGAAACCGGAAGAAGCAGTAGAAGCAAAAGAAACCAAAGAGAAGAAATAAGATAAGACCTTAGAAAATCCGTGGAGTGTGCGAGATGTACAAACCACGGATTTTTTTGAAAAGAGGGAGTAAGGTTATATGAGAATATTCAAGAAAAAATCCACGCCATTGCCCTATGATAAAATGAACAAGAAGCCTGTTATTAAAGCCAGCATCTGCAATGGAGAACAGGTGGCGGGCTTTAAAGATATCCATACAGGAAAAATAGAGGAAATAATGCTGATAAAAAATGAGGCAGACCTTGATACTTTCCGGAAAACGTATGGAATTGAAGGAAAAATAGAAAAAGAATATTAAGCCCAAAACAGAAATTCAAGAACCGAGAGAAAAGGAGCATAACCATGCAGACAGACATTAACGCAGCATATTTTAAAAGCATCATTGACCAGGACCGTTGTTCTGTTGTGATATGTAATTTAAAGCACGAAATCATTTATATGAATCCGACTGCAGTAAAAAGCTATGAGAAATGGGGCGGTGAAAGCCTTGTTGGAAGAAGTCTTTTAAACTGCCATAATGAAGAATCGCAAAAACGCATCCAGCAGGTAATCGATTGGTTCGCAGCAGATGAAAGCCACAATCTCATCTATACATCCCATAATGAGAAGCAGAATAAGGATGTGTATATGGTAGCACTAAGAGATGTCGAGGGAAAGCTGATTGGCTATTATGAGAAGCATGAATTCAGAAATGCGGAAACCATGGAAAAATATGATTTGTGGTAAAATGGAATATAGGAAAATGAGATAGTTTCATATCATAAATAGAGCGGTACATCGACAAAGGTGTATCGCTCTATTTAAATTCAATAATATCATTTGGAGTACAGCCTATAATGGTGCAGAGCTTTTCTAAGGTGAGTACAGTAATATTTTTGTTGTGTTTTAATCCATCCAGAGTTTTATTATCAATGCCCATCTTTAGAAGCTGGTATTGGGATATCTTTTTGGACTTCATAGTATTCCACAAGGGAGCATAGCTAATAATGGCATATCATTCCTTTCTGTCTGGCATCAATTTGATTATAGAAAAGTATTGTGAAAATCGACATTGTGGAGATTTCCACAATATGAGCAGATAACAGGAAAGCCTATACTATAAGATGCAGGCAGAAAAGTAGCAGAAAACAAAAGAAAATAAAAGTACAGGAGTGATGAAAATGAAAAAGAAAACAAAGATAATACTGGCTTGCATCGCAGCGTGTATTATAGTGGCAGCAGTAGCGGTCGTGATTAAGGTGAACCTTGATAAGCAGGCAAAGAACAAGAGCCTTACGGAGGGAGAGACAGCAATTGAAACATATTTGCAATCCTTTGATGAGGAAAATGAAGAAGGAAAAAAAGCAGAGATTTATACATCCTTTCAATCAGATGAGAAGATTACTTCCGTGATAGAAAAATACTTCCAGAACAAAGAAACGAAAAAGGAAGACTGGTATCAGAATTATTCAAAAGCGAATAAGAAAATGTATCAATATTTCGTGGATTATTTTAATGATTTAATCAGTACGGAAAGTGATAACTTTGGGAATGATAAAAGTATTGCAGCATGCGATAACGTGATAGAGAATCTTAATCATATCAGTGATACACTGGAGCAGGATACGATCATCAAATCGGACGATAAGGATAGCATAAAGGATACTCTGTCCGAAGTGATGGGGCATGTAAATGATGAAATAAATTCCATTGTGGACAATTATAATGCGACCTATGAATCCTATGTAATCAGTGACGTTGAAAACGCTTCAAAAGATGATTTAAATACTGCTATCACAAATATGAACACTTTAAAGGATGAATTAACCAATTTAGGTACCGATCATTTTACAGATATTATTTCTAATATTGATAGTGATGTTGAAGCCTATACAAATAAAGTATCAGAAATTGAAGAAGCAGAAAAGAAAGCAGCTGAAGAGGCTGAAAAGAAGAAACAGGAAGAAAAGAAAAAGCAAGAAGCAGCCGCTGCAAATAATGATTCAAATAGTAACAGTAGCAACTCTTCAAATAATAGTTCTTCCACGTCTTCTAAAGGTGGTCTAAGTCAGAGCTCTTGGAGCATCACTGGCGGAGGTTGGGTTGAAGAAGAGGGTCAGTACGTTACTTTTAATGCTCCTCAAGTAGTTTATGATGCTTATAATAGTGGAAAAGGATATGAATGGACTACTATATATATAGATGATTTAGGAACAGTTTGTAGTTGGAATATTAGCGGAACTAGAACTAATTATAGATGCGATAGATACGGAAATGTTTTAAATACAATCAATTATTAGAAAGGAATAATATCTTATGAAATTTTATGTTGGTGGAAATAAAATAGTTGGTTTAAATAATAATTCTATTTTTGGCTGGAGTGCTGTTTGTGAAGATGGCATTCTAGTCGAAAATAGTCGCGTTAATGGCACAGATATAAATTAATAAATACAAAGGAGACAGAGTGATGGAATTTACAGAACAGGAGAAAAAAGTATTAGCAGATAAGTACGAGACATTCAAGGAAGAGATCGAACTTGCTATGATACAGAATTGTATTGTGGAATGTGAATTGTATTCTCTTCTGGCGGAAATTATCCGGGGAACAAAGAGTGGAAAGGAAATTTCTTTAAGAGATGTTAGCGTTAGAAGAAAGACAAAATTATCCATGTGGTTACATGGAGCAGCTGGTTTTCCGGATTTTGTTGTATTGAAAAGGGAAAAAAAGCGGAATGCGACAAGGTACGGATGTGTAGAAATAAAATGTCCAGGCAAAAGTAATATATTGAGAATAACAAAGCAGATTAGAGGGCATATCATATCGTATGGGAGAGTAATTTATACAAATGGATTGCAATGGAAATTTTATAGAGTAGATAAAGAACCGGTAAAGGTAATAGTTCTAGGGCGTATAGATCCTCATAATCAGGATTCTGTAATCTGGGAACCGGTAGATAACTGGTATGAACTGATGAGTTTTTTAGAGGACTGGAACTGGAAATCATAATATAGGATTGCCATAGAACAAAATGCAAAAAGACAGGCATATCACACGACAATAGCTATCCGTGTGATATGCCTTTTCTAATCCCCTAGAAGTTACTGTCATTCCATCCCCAGTCTTCGGTCGGGAAGTAAGCGACATAGATTCGTTTCTTCGGAATACCAAGCTCATTTTCTAAGAGAGTGCAGACTTTTCTTGTCATAAGATTCATCTGTGGCTTAGTCGGATAGCCGTAGCATTTTACTTCTACATAGGCAATGTCTTTGGTGCTTCCTAAAAAGCAAAGAGAAGCATTTCCCTCGAATCCGGTCATAACCCAGTTTTCACCTTTGCCGATGCAGTCTCTGGTGATGATACAGAGCTCCTTGGACAGGGCATCTTTTTTTGCAATATCTAAAGTAGCAGTAGTTTTCATGTTAATAAATGGCATTGTTAGTCCTCCTTACGAATGGATAAGTTAATTAGTTCGTTATATGGGCATGAGAAAAAGCACTATGATACATCGGAATATGGATGCTTGAAGCAACCGGTTAGAGGCACCTGGCATTTCATACAATATCAGGCAGCACCGGCACATGGATGTGACGGTGAGGTGCAGTCTGAACATGGTTGTGAATCTGCACCGGTTGCCGTACGATGCCAGAATTGTGGTAGAAATGCTTAATGCTTCTTACCGGTTTGCCTCGCATCTATATCCGATGAATCATAGAGTCTTCCTCAACTCCTATAAAATACCTACCTCAAGTCTACTGTACCAATCCCATTCTGACAAGAAAAAGATTTGTGCAATAACAACAAATCATATCAAAAGAATAGAATATAACCACAGATTATAAATGCTATGAGAAACTATAATGGTAAAATTTATTGAATTCTTCGGATAAATAAGCTATGATATAGGATAATGAGCATTACCATAATCAGTAGTTATGAAATTGGTATGCATGCAATAGGAAAAGAAAGAAGGATTTACCCATGAATTATAATGTTGGAGTAATTGCCGGTGACGGAATCGGACCGGAGATTGTAAGCGAAGCAAGAAAGGTGTTAGATGCCATTGGAGCAAAGTTCGGACACACCTTTACATATGACGAGATACTGATGGGCGGTTGTTCTATCGATGCAACCGGTGTACCGCTGACCGATGATGCCATTGCACATGCAAAAGCAGCAGATGCAGTTCTGATGGGCTCCATCGGAGGAAATACAGCAACATCCCCTTGGTACAAATTAGAGCCATCCCTTCGCCCGGAGGCAGGTCTTTTAAAATTAAGAAAAGCATTGAACCTTTTTGCTAACTTAAGACCGGCATACCTTTATGAAGAATTAAAGGAAGCGTGTCCACTGCGTGACGATATCATCGGAGACGGATTTGACATGATGATTATGCGTGAGCTGACCGGCGGACTTTATTTCGGCGAGAGAAAGACAGAAGAAGTGGACGGTGTGATGACAGCGACCGATACTTTGACATACAATGAAAATGAAATCCGCAGAATTGCAAAACGTGGATTTGACATTGCCATGAAACGCCGTAAGAAAGTAACCAGTGTGGATAAAGCAAATGTATTAGATTCTTCCAGACTCTGGAGAAAGATTGTGGAAGAAGTAGCAAAGGATTATCCGGAAGTAACTTATGAGCATATGCTGGTAGATAACTGTGCAATGCAGTTAGTAAAAGACCCGAAACAGTTTGACGTTATCTTAACAGAGAATATGTTTGGAGACATTTTATCCGATGAAGCAAGTATGGTAACCGGTTCTATCGGAATGTTATCCTCTGCAAGCTTAAATGATACCAAATTCGGTCTGTATGAGCCAAGTGGCGGTTCTGCACCGGATATCGCAGGAAAAGGAATTGCAAACCCGATTGCAACTATTTTAAGTGCAGCGATGATGTTAAGATATTCTTTTGATCTCGATAAAGAAGCAGATGCCATTGAAAATGCCGTAAAGAAGGTATTAAAAGCAGGCTATCGTACCATTGACATTATGCCACAGGAAGAAGCAAAGAAAGCAACCGTAACCCAGGTGGGAACCGCTAAGATGGGTGACTTAATCGTAGAGAATCTGTAAGAGAATTTCAGACAGAGAAATAGAAAAAGAGAGGAAGAATAAAGATGAAGAGTGATAATGTAAAAGCCGGAATGCAGCAGGCTCCGCACAGAAGTCTTTTTAATGCTTTGGGATTTACCGAAGAAGAAATGAAAAAACCAATGGTTGGTATCGTAAGCTCCTATAATGAAATCGTACCGGGCCATATGAATCTGGATAAAATTGTAAACGCTGTAAAATTAGGTGTCGCAGAAGCAGGCGGAGTACCGGTTGTATTCCCTGCAATCGCAGTTTGTGATGGAATTGCCATGGGACATATCGGAATGAAATATTCCCTGGTAACAAGAGACTTAATTGCAGATTCCACAGAATGTATGGCATTAGCCCATCAGTTTGATGCACTGGTTATGGTGCCAAACTGTGATAAGAACGTGCCTGGACTTCTGATGGCGGCAGCAAGAATTAATGTACCTACCGTATTTGTTTCCGGTGGTCCGATGTTAGCGGGACATGTAAAGGGACGCAAGAGAAGTTTATCTTCCATGTTTGAGGCAGTAGGCTCTTATGCAGCAGGCACAATGACAGAGGAAGAGGTAAGAGAGTACGAAGAGAAAGTATGTCCGACCTGTGGTTCCTGTTCCGGTATGTATACCGCAAACTCCATGAACTGTCTGACCGAGGCACTTGGCATGGGCTTACGTGGAAATGGAACAATTCCTGCCGTATATTCTGAGCGTATCAAATTAGCAAAACATGCCGGAATGGCGGTTATGGATATGTATCGTAAAGATATCCGTCCAAGAGATATTATGACAAAGGATGCAATCTTAAATGCACTGACCGTAGATATGGCGTTAGGCTGCTCTACCAACAGTATGCTTCATCTGCCTGCAATTGCACATGAAGTAGGATTTGACTTTGATATTTCCTTTGCAAATCCAATCAGTGAGAAGACTCCGAACCTCTGTCACTTAGCACCGGCAGGCCCGACCTATATGGAAGACTTAAATGAAGCCGGCGGTGTCTATGCCGTCATGAAAGAATTAGCAGATGCAGGACTTTTAAATACAGACTGTATGACCGTAACCGGTAAGACCGTAGGAGAGAATATCAAAGATGCAGTCAATAAGAATCCGGAAGTTATCCGTCCATTGGATAATCCATACAGTAAGACAGGTGGTCTTGCCGTATTAAAAGGAAATCTTGCTCCGGATGGCGGTGTTGTAAAACGTTCCGCAGTCGTAGAAGAGATGATGGTTCATGAAGGACCGGCAAGAGTATTTGACTGTGAAGAAGATGCCATTGCAGCAATCAAGGGTGGCAAAATTGTTGCCGGTGATGTAGTAGTTATCCGTTACGAAGGACCAAAAGGCGGCCCTGGTATGCGTGAGATGTTAAATCCGACTTCTGCAATCGCAGGAATGGGACTTGGTTCTTCCGTAGCACTGATTACAGACGGACGTTTTTCCGGCGCAAGCCGTGGAGCTTCCATCGGTCATGTTTCACCGGAAGCAGCCGTAGGCGGACCAATCGCATTGGTAGAAGAAGGCGACATCATCAAGATTAACATCCCGGAAATGAAGTTAGAGCTTGCAGTATCCGATGAAGAACTGGCAGCCCGTAAAGCAAAATGGCAGCCAAGAGAACCGAAGGTAACAACCGGATATCTGGCACGTTATGCTTCCATGGTTACTTCAGGAAACCGCGGTGCAATTTTACAGATTCCAGGTACCGGGGAAGAAAAATAAGAACCGGTAATCTGTAAATATACAGCAGAAAGATAAGTTGGAAAGAGAGGAAATTTCAATGCTCTTAACAGGTGCTGAAATCGTAATAGAATGTTTGAAAGAGCAGGGCGTGGATACGGTATTTGGTTATCCGGGCGGTGCAATTTTAAATGTATATGATGAGTTATATAAACATAGTAATGAAATAAAACATATTTTAACTTCCCATGAGCAGGGAGCTTCCCATGCGGCAGACGGATATGCAAGAAGCACCGGAAAAGTTGGGGTGTGCTTTGCCACCAGCGGACCGGGTGCAACTAATCTGGTAACCGGAATCGCAACCGCATATATGGATTCTGTTCCAATGGTAGCAATTACCTGTAATGTCAATGTGCCGCTTCTTGGCAAAGACAGTTTCCAGGAAATTGATATCGCAGGAATTACCATGCCGATTACCAAGCACAACTTTATTGTAAAAGATGTCAATGATCTGGCAGATACCATCCGCCGGGCATTCCGTATTGCAAAAAAAGGAAGACCGGGTCCTGTTCTTGTGGATATTCCAAAGGATGTCACTGCAAATAAGGCAGAGTATAAAACACAGCGTATTGAACCGGTACTGCGTGTGACAGAAACCATCCGGGAGGAAGATTTAGAAGAAGCAGCAGCTTTGATTCAGAAAGCGAAAAAACCATATATCTTTGTGGGCGGCGGTGCCGTAATTTCCGACTGTTCGGATGAATTGAGAGAATTTGTGGATAAGGTGGATGCACCGGTTTGTGATACCCTGATGGGAAAAGGTGCATTTAACGGAACGGATGAACGTTATACCGGAATGCTTGGAATGCATGGAACCAAGACTTCCAATCTTGGAGTCAGCGAGTGCGATCTTCTGATTGCAGTAGGTGTCCGTTTCTCAGACCGTGTGCTTGGAAATGCTAAGAAATTTGCCCATCATGCAAAAATCTTACAGTTTGATGTGGATGCGGCAGAGATTAATAAAAATATCATGGTAACAAACAGCGTGATTGGTGATTTAAAGAAGATTCTTGCAAGAATCAATCCGATGTTATCTCCGATGGAGCATAAAGAGTGGATGGAGCACATCATGGAATACAAGAAAGAATATCCATTGAGCTATCATCCGGAAGGATTAAGCGGTCCGTTCGTAATCGAAGAAATCTATCGTCAGACCAACGGAGATGCTATCATGGTAACGGAGGTCGGACAGCATCAGATGTGGGCAGCACAGTATTATAAATACAAACAGCCGCGAACACTTCTGACATCCGGCGGACTTGGAACCATGGGTTATGGACTGGGGGCAGCAATCGGTGCGCAGATAGCAAATCCGGATAAACAGGTTATCAATATTGCCGGTGACGGATGTTTCCGTATGAATATGAATGAGATTGCAACAGCAGTCCGTCAGAAGCTTCCGTTAATCGAAGTTATCATCAATAACCATGTGCTTGGAATGGTAAGACAGTGGCAGACACTTTTCTATGAGAAGCATTATTCTGCAACTGTTTTAGACGATGGAGTAGATTTTGTAAAACTGGCAGAAGCCATGGGAACAACGGGATATCGTGCAACCAGTCAGGCAGAATTTGTCGATATTTTGAAAAAAGCACTTGCAAGTAGTACACCAGTTGTTATAGACTGTATAATTGATAGTGATGATAAGGTGTGGCCAATGGTAGCACCGGGGGCAGCTATATCTGAGGTGTTTACCGAGGAAGATTTAAAATAATAAGCCATTACATATAGAAAGATATGTGTAAGAAGTGAGGAGGAATTAGAAAATGAGCAGAGTATATAATTTTTCTGCAGGTCCGGCAGTATTACCGGAAGAAGTTTTACAGGAAGCAGCAGATGAGATGTTAGACTACAGAGGATGTGGAATGTCCGTAATGGAGATGAGTCATCGTTCCAAAGTATATGACAACATCATCAAAGAGGCAGAAGCAGATTTAAGAGACTTAATGAATATCCCGGATAATTACAAGGTATTATTCTTACAGGGTGGAGCTTCCCAGCAGTTCGCTGCAATTCCAATGAACCTGATGAAAAATAAGAAAGCTGCATACATTGTAACTGGACAGTGGGCTAAGAAAGCATTCCAGGAAGCAAAAATGTATGGAGATGCGGTAGAAGTAGCATCCTCCGCAGATAAGACCTTCTCTTATATTCCAGATTGTTCTGATTTGGATATTCCGGAAGATGCAGATTATGTTTATATCTGTGAAAACAATACGATTTATGGAACTAAGTTCAAAGAACTTCCAAATACCAAAGGACATACACTGGTAGCAGACGTATCTTCCTGCTTCTTATCAGAACCGGTTGATGTAACCAAATACGGAGTAATCTACGGCGGCGTTCAGAAGAACGTTGGACCTGCAGGTGTTGTAATCGTAATTATTCGTGAAGACTTAATTACAGATGATGTTCTTCCGGGAACACCTACCATGTTAAAATACAAGACTCAGGCAGATGCAGATTCTCTTTACAATACACCACCATGCTACGGCATTTATATCTGTGGTAAAGTATTCAAATGGTTAAAGAAGATGGGCGGACTTGAAGTTATGAAACAGCGTAACGAAGAGAAAGCTAAGATTCTTTATGATTTCTTAGACCAGAGCAAATTATTCAAAGGAACTGTAGTTCCAAAAGACCGTTCTCTTATGAACGTACCATTCGTTACCGGTGATGCTGACTTAGATGCAAAATTTATCAAAGAAGCAACCGAAGCTGGTTTTGTAAACTTAAAAGGACACAGAACCGTTGGTGGTATGCGTGCCAGCATTTACAATGCAATGCCAAAAGAGGGTGTTGAGAAGCTGGTAGAATTCATGAAGAAGTTTGAGGAGGAGAACGCATAATGTTTAACTATACATGTTTAAATCCAATCGCTGGTGTAGGTTTAGACCTTTTATCAGACGAATATAACAAAGTAGAAGATATCAAAGACGCACAGGCAGTCTTGGTAAGAAGCGCAGCAATGCATGACATGGAACTGCCAAAGACTCTGGAAGTTGTTGCCAGAGCCGGTGCAGGTGTAAATAATATCCCATTGGATAAATGTGCAGAAGCAGGTATCGTAGTATTCAATACACCGGGTGCAAATGCAAATGGTGTAAAGGAACTGGTATTTGCAGGAATGATATTAGCAGCCCGTGACGTAGTCGGCGGAATCGAATGGGTAAAAGGCGAGGAAGGCAATGCAGATGTTGCAAAACTTGCTGAGAAACAGAAGAAGAACTTTGCCGGAAGCGAAATTGCAGGAAAGAAACTTGGTGTTATCGGACTTGGTGCCATCGGTGTTAAAGTGGCAAATGCTGCAACACATCTTGGCATGGAAGTATACGGATATGACCCATACATTTCTGTAAATGCTGCATGGAGCTTATCCCGTAACGTAAATCATGTAAATGCCGTAGAAGAAATTTACAAGAACTGTGATTATATCACAATTCATGTTCCACTTTTAGATTCTACCAAGAAGATGATTAGTGCAGAAGCAATTGCAATGATGAAACCTACCACTGTAGTTTTGAACTTTGCAAGAGACTTACTGGTTGACGAAGAAGCAATGGTAGCAGCATTAGAGGAAGGCAAGATTGCAAAATATGTCAGCGACTTCCCAAATCCAACCACAGTTGGAAAGAAAGGCTGTATCGTAACTCCTCATATCGGAGCATCTACCGAAGAATCCGAAGATAACTGTGCAGTAATGGCAGTAAAAGAGATTCGTGATTTCTTAGAGAATGGAAATATTACACATTCTGTAAATTATCCGGACTGCAACATGGGCGAGTGCAAGAGCGCAGGAAGACTGTTACTGTTACACCGCAATGTAAAAGGAATGATCAGCAGCTATACTTCTATTTTAGGCGATGCAAATATCAATATTTCTGATATGACCAACAAGAGCCGTGGTGATTATGCATGTACTCTGATTGATGTAGATGCACCGGTTACCAAAGAAGTAGAAGAGAAACTTCAGACCTTAGATGGTGTATTAAAGGTTCGTATTGTAAAATAATAAATGCAGGTGAGAAAAAGATAATATATGGACTGCCCGGTTACGCCGCGACAGTCCATTTCTCTTACGCAGGAAACTCACAGAGCGTGTTTTCGCAATTACACAGGAAGGAGAAAACAATGGCAGATATCAGACCATTTTTATGTATCAGACCAAGAGAGGATGAAGCGGCAGAGATTGCAGCACTTCCATATGATGTATATAACAGAGAGGAAGCAAAGAAAGCAGTAGAAGGACATGACAAAAGCTTTCTTCGCATTGACCGTGCAGAGACACAGCTTGATGATTCTGTAGACACCTATGCACCGGAGGTATATAAGAAAGCCCATGACATGCTCTGGGATATGGTAGCAGAAGGTGATTTCGTGAAAGAAGAGCATTCATGCTATTATATTTACGAGCTGACCATGGATGGCAGAGTACAGACCGGTATTACTGCCTGTGCCTCTATCGATGATTATCAGAATCAGGTTATTAAAAAGCATGAGAATACCAGAGCAGATAAAGAGCAGGACAGAATCAACCATGTAAATATCTGTGATGCACAGACCGGACCGATTTTCTTGGCATACCGTTCCAATGATGCCATCAATGCAGTGGTAGAAAAAGTAAAGAAGACAGCTCCACTTTATGATTTCGTGGCAGAGGATGGAATCGGACATCGTGTATACAGAATTTCAGAGGCAGAAGATATTGCGACTATCGAGGAAGCATTTGCAAAGATAAATGAAATCTATATCGCAGACGGCCATCACCGTGCAGCCTCCGCAGTAAAGGTAGGACTGATGCGGAGAGCAGAGCATCCGAACTATGACGGAACCGAAGAATTCAACTATTTCTTATCGGTATTATTCCCGGATGACCAGCTTATGATTATGGATTATAACCGTGTGGTAAAAGACTTAAATGGAATGACAGAAGAGGAATTCCTTGGAAAGATGAAAGAATTGTTTGAAGTGGGTGCACCACAGAAGGAAGAGATTCATCCGACTGAAAAAGGAACCTTCAGCATGTATCTTGGAGATAACTGGTATGCATGCCGGATGAAAGAAGCAGATTTAAGCAGCGACCCGGTAGATGGGTTAGACGTATCTATCTTACAGAATGTGTTGCTGCATCCGGTACTTGGCATTGAAGACCCGAAGACCGATAAGCGGATAGACTTCGTAGGTGGAATCCGCGGACTGGAAGAATTGGAACGCAGAGTACATAATGACTGTAAAGTGGCATTTGCCATGTATCCGACCAGCATCGGAGAACTGTTTGCAGTAGCGGATGCCGGAAGACTGATGCCGCCGAAATCCACCTGGTTTGAACCAAAACTGCGCAGTGGATTATTTATTCATGCACTTTCATAATAACTGGAGGATATTAAAATGGGATTTTATCTGACCGCATTAGAAGCTAGTACAGAGGGCATTACGGCAGAAGAAGTCAGCGATGCCATTGAACAGATTAAGAAACCGGGAGTGGTACGCACTTATCTGGAAGGACTGGTACCGGATTTGCTGGCATTTCTCTTTCAGGTGGTGGTTGCCTGCGTGGTATATGCCATTGGTGTAAAGTTAATCAAACTTTTCCGGAAACTCATCCGGAAATGGCTGGATAAAAAGGATGCAGACAAGGGTGTAAAACAGTTTATGGATGCACTGGTCAAGTGCATTGGATATTTCTTCTTAATCGTAATTATCCTATCCCTCTTTGGAATTGCAACCACATCCGTAATGGCAATTGCAGGTTCTGCCGGACTGACGGTAGGTCTTGCACTGCAGGGAAGCTTATCCAACTTTGCCGGCGGCGTATTGATTTTGATGTTAAAACCGTTTAAAGTGGGGGATTATATTGTAGAAGACACCCATGGCAACGAGGGAACAGTAACAGAGATTTCAATTTTCTACACCAAGTTAAAGAGCATTGACAATAAGATTATCGTAATTCCAAACGGAATCTTAGCTAACAGCAGTCTTACCAATGTGACCTACAGCGAGAAACGCCGGATTGACTTGGAAGTAGGAGTATCCTATTCAGCAGATTTGAAGAAGACGAAGGCAGTGATAGAGCAGGTACTTCTTTCGGAAGAACGCCGGCTTAAAGACGAGGCAGTGCAGGTTTTCGTATCGGAATTAGGAGACAGCAGTGTTACCATTGGCGCAAGAGTGTGGGTACCGACGGATTTATACTGGGATATCCGCTGGGCACTGACCGAGGAGATGAAAAATGCACTGGATGAGAATGGAATCGAAATTCCATTCCCGCAGCTTGATGTCAACGTAAAAAATCCGGTATAAAATGTTAAAATGGGTAAAGCAGCAGAAGCAATAAATGAGCCGGGATGATAAAACGGCGAAGCGGATGAAAAAGTTTGACAAATATTGGAAAATATGCTACTGTTAGCCATGTAGTGGTGCACAAATTTGTGCAATTTTTTAGATTTATTGTGTATTAGGAGGAAAAAGAAATGCAGGGAACTGTAAAATGGTTTAACGCAAAGAAGGGTTATGGATTTATCTCAGATGCAGATGGAAATGATGTATTTGTTCATTTTTCCGCATTGAATATGGATGGATTCAAAGAGCTTAAGGATGGAGAAGCAGTTGAATTTGAGGTAGTAGAAGGAGAAAAAGGACCTCAGGCAGCTAACGTAGTTCGCTTAGGTTAATTCGAATAGAGTTGAATATGAAATAAGCGCAGAGCAGGAAGATGGATATCCGTCTTCCTGTTTTTAGGTTTATCTGGTGTAAATGTAAAAAAAATGTGTTATACTGATAAAGACTATGAGCAAAACTACGAGAAACATGCTTTGCGAGTTTCTCAAGCTACCTGCGCAAATTATAGAACATGGAGGATAAAACATTTGAATTTAGCAGCGTTATCAGCATATGAATTAATCAAAGAAGAAAATCTGACAGACATCCATGCAAAAGGATATCTGCTTCGACATAAAAAGAGTGGAGCCAAAATCAGCCTTATTTCCAATGATGATGAAAATAAGGTCTTTTATATTGGGTTCCGTACTCCGGTAGAGGACAGCACCGGTGTACCACATATCATTGAGCATACTGTATTGTGCGGTTCGGATAAGTTTCCGGTGAAAGACCCGTTTGTGGAACTGGTGAAGGGTTCCTTAAATACATTTTTAAATGCCATGACTTACCCGGATAAGACTGTTTACCCGGTGGCAAGCTGCAATGATAAAGATTTTGCCAATCTGATGGATGTATACTTAGACGCTGTGTTCCATCCGAATATCTATAAGAAAGAAGAAATCTTCAAGCAGGAAGGCTGGCACTATGAATTAGAGGATAAAGACGCACCGGTTACCATCAACGGAGTGGTATACAATGAAATGAAGGGTGCATTTTCATCCCCGGAAGGTGTCTTAGACAGAGTAGTATTAAATTCCCTGTTTCCGGATACCACATACAGCAACGAGTCCGGCGGTGACCCGGAGGTAATTCCGGAGCTTACTTATGAGCAGTATCTTGATTTCCACCGGAAATTCTATCATCCATGTAATTCTTATATTTACCTCTATGGAAATATGGATATGGAAGAAAAACTGGAATTTCTCGATAAAGAATATTTAAGCCATTATGATAAAATCGAAGTGGATTCCGTGATTCAGTTACAGGCTCCGTTTGAAAAGCCGGTAACGATCAGCAAGCCATATTCCATTGCATCTTCCGAAAGCTTAGAGGATAATGCTTATCTTTCCTATAATGTGGCAATCGGAACGAATCTTGAAAGTGAACTGACACTGGCATTTGATGTCTTGGATTATGCACTGTTAAGTGCACCGGGAGCACCATTGAAGCAGGCACTTATCGATGCGGGAATCGGAAAAGACATTATGGGCGGATTCGATAACAGCACCTTACAGCCAATCTTTTCTGTTGTGGCAAGGAATGCCAACAAAGAAGATGAAGCGAAGTTTGTAGGAATTATCGAAGATACTTTAAAGAAAATCGTCAAAGACGGTCTGAATAAAAAATCCCTGTTGGCAGGAATCAACAGTGAAGAATTCAAATTCCGTGAAGCAGATTACGGTAATTTCCCGAAAGGATTAATCTATGGATTATCCTGTATGGACAGTTGGCTTTATGATGATGATGAGCCATTCTTATATCTTAAAATATTAGATGTATTTGCTGCATTAAAACAAAAGATTGAAACAGGATATTTTGAAGAACTGATTCAGAAATATCTTTTGGATAACAGCCATAAATCCTATGTTTCCATTGAACCGGAAAAAGGCTTAAATGCCAAGCTGGAAAAAGAATTAGAAGAGAAGCTGGCAGCTTATAAGAATAGCTTATCAGAAGAAGAGATTGATAAGTTAGTAGAAGATACAAAACATTTAAAACAGTATCAGGAAGAGCCGTCACCAAAGGAAGATTTGCTGAAGATTCCAATGTTAAAACGACAGGATATGAAGCGTGAAGCACAGCCGCTGATATATGAAAAAGTAAGCTGCAATGGCATCGAAACCATTCATACCAACATTTATTCCAATGGCATTCATTACCTGAATCTGATGTTTGATATCAGTGATATTTCAGAAGAAGAACTGCCATACCTTGGCGTGTTAAAAGCTGTGCTTGGTTATATGGATACAGAGCATTATAACTATGCAGACTTGGCAAATGAGATTAATCTTATGACCGGAGGCATTTCCTCCCAGATTAATATTTATACAGACACGAAGAAAAAGGACAGTTTCCGTGCCAAATATGAAGTGCGGGCAAAGATTCTCTATCAGAATTTAGAAGAAGGTCTGAGACTTCTTTCCGAGATTCTGATGGGTACACAGATTACAGATGAGAAACGTCTTTATGAGATTTTAGCACGTATCAAATCCAGATTGCAGATGTCCTTAAGCTCTGCCGGACACTCCGTATCTGCCATGCGTGCAATGTCCTATTTCTCACCGGCAGCCAAATTCAATGACCTGGTTGGCGGAATTGCACTGTACCGGACGATTGCAGAATTAGAAGAACACTTTGAAGAGAAGAAGCAGTTCTTAATGGATAAATTAAGAAGCCTTACAGAGAAAATCTTTGTAAAGAACAGACTGTTGATTTCCTTAACGGCAGATGCAGAAGGATACCAGCTTTTAGAAGAGAAATTCCCGAAGTTCTTAAATACTTTACCGGATGGAGAGAAAGCAGGAGAAGCAGTTACCTTCCACTGTGAGAAGAAGAATGAAGGATTCTTGGATGCTTCCAAAGTACAGTATGTATCCAGAGCCGGAAATTATTTATCAAAAGGATATTCCTATACCGGGGCACTCCGCATCTTAAAAGTAATTTTAAGCTATGATTATCTTTGGATTAATGTCCGGGTAAAGGGCGGCGCATATGGCTGCATGAGCGGATTTATGCGAAACGGCGACGCATATTTCACTTCTTACCGTGACCCGAACCTTAAGAGCACCAATGAGATTTACGAAGGAATTCCGGCATATTTAAGAGCCTTTGATGCAGATGAACGTGATATGACAAAATATATCATCGGAACAGTAAGCGATATGGATACTCCATTGAATCCGTCTGCAAAGGGTATGCGATCCGTAAGTGCATATCTTACCAATATTACTTATGAGGAATTACAGCGTGAGAGAAATGAAGTTTTAGATGCACAGCCGGAAAATATCAAAAATCTCGCAGAACTTATTGAAACAGTACTTGCACAGGATGCATTGTGCGTCATCGGTGCAGAGGAAAATGTAAAAGCAGAAAAAGACATGTTCTTAGAAGTAAAGAATCTTTATTAAAAGCTGTGGGCATAAGCCCTGCAGCATACATAAGAAGGAGTAAGTATGACTGAAAATTTTAAATCAGGCTTTGTAACACTGATTGGACGGCCGAATGTAGGAAAGTCCACCTTGATGAATCATCTGATTGGACAGAAGATTGCAATCACTTCCAACAAACCACAGACCACAAGAAACCGGATTCAGACCATTTATACGGATGAAAACAGAGGACAGATTATTTTTGTGGATACACCGGGTATCCATAAGGCGAAGAATAAGCTGGGCGAATTTATGGTAAATGTGGCAGAACACACATTGAATGAAGTGGATGTCATTTTATGGCTGGTGGAACCGAGTGATTTTATCGGCGCAGGAGAACAGCATATTATCGAGAAATTAAAGACCGTAAAGACACCGGTTATTCTGGTTATCAATAAATTAGATACTTTGGATAACAAGGATAAAATGCTGGAATACATTGATACTTACCGTAAAGTCTATGACTTTGCGGAAATTGTACCGGTATCTGCGCTGCGTGGCGAAAATACCGATGTTATCATTGATTTGATTTTCAAATATCTGCCATATGGTCCGATGTTCTATGATGAGGACACTATTACCGACCAGCCGGAGCGTCAGATTGTGGCAGAGCTGATTCGTGAAAAAGCATTACATGCTTTAAATGAAGAAATTCCTCATGGAATTGCCGTTTCCATTGACCAGATGAAGAAACGCAAAGGCAAGAAAATGTTTGATATCGATGCAACCATTATCTGTGAGCGGGATTCCCACAAGGGAATTATCATCGGCAAGCAGGGCGCTATGCTAAAGAAGATTGGTACTAATGCACGATATGAAATTGAGCGTCTCTTAGATGCCAAAGTCAATTTAAAACTTTGGGTAAAAGTGAAAAAAGACTGGCGTGACAGCGATTATATGATTAAGAACTTCGGATACCGGGAAGAGGAATTCTAAATATTAACAGTATTATCTTACCGGCTTCTGGAAAACCTAATTTCATACAAGTATGAAGAAAGGGCAGGAAGGAATCATATGGTAAGAGCAAGCTGGAATCATTTTACTTTGACCGGAAGTGTAGATGATTATCTTAAGTTTAAGGAACAGGAAAAAGAAGAACAGGATGGAACGGGCAGCCTGAAAGAGAAAGTAAGAGGTGAACAGGACCGTGGGCACGAACGTGATGGTTACGGGTATGGTGCTTACCGCAATGCCAATCAGTGAATATGACAAACGAATTACGATACTGACCCTGGAAAGGGGAAAGATTACGGCGTTTGCCAGAGGTGCAAGAAGACCCAACAGTACACTGCTGGCAGCCTGCAATCCCTTTTCCTTCGGACAGTTTGAAGTCTATGAAGGCCGTACCTCCTACAATGTGGTGCGGGCGGAAATTAAAAATTATTTTACCGAGCTTACCACAGATTTAAATGATACATATTATGGATTTTATTTTCTTGAGATGGCAGAGTATTATGCCCAGGAAAACAGTGATGACCGGGAAATGTTAAAGCTTCTTTACCAGTCTTTAAAGGCTCTTGGAAAGAAGAATTTTGACAACCGCCTGGTGCGTGTGATTTATGAATTGAAAATGATGGTGTTAAACGGAGTATATCCGAATCTTTTTTCCTGTCAGAAATGTGGAAAGAAAGAACCGATGCAGTTTTTCAGTGTGCAGCGCGCCGGACTTCTTTGCGATGCATGCAGCGAAACGGAGCATGGCAGGCGGTTAGACGCATCTACCATTTACACGATGCAGTACATTATTACGACGGAATCGGCAAAGCTTTTTCATTTTGCAGTATCGGGAAAAGTATTGTTTGAACTGATTCGGACGGTAAAGGAATTCCGTGAAAAATATGCACCTCATACATTTAAATCAGAGCAGTTTTTAGAAGACCTTTTTTAATTGAAAAAGGGGAAGTCTGGCGTTTTACCGAGGTAACGCTTGAAATACCAAACCGAAAATAGTATAATTGTTGAGATTATGAGATACAGGGATTTGGAGGTTCGTATGAAGAAAAAGATAAGTGCACTCCTTGTAATGCTGTTAGCCTGTGGAATGCTTGGGGGCTGCGGTGGTACAAAGGATGCGGATACCACAACACTCTTTCCGGAGAAAAAGGGCGGAATTACAGAAGTTGCAGTAGGTGATTTCGAAAAAGACAATTATGATGAGAAAGAGTTAGAGCAGTATGTAAAGGATTCCATCAAAGAGTATGAAGACAATGATGGAACAGGAACTGTAAAGTTAAAGAATCTTTCCGTAAAGGACGGCGTTGCAAAGCTCAGTATGCACTACAGCGACAGCACAGCATATTCAGCATTTGTGGGAGATACCGTATTTACCGGAACGGTAGTACAGGCAATTGCTGCCGGATATGATTTTAATACAGATTTCGTAGCTGTAACAGATGGAGCTGCCGGAGATGCAGCGGACAGCAAAGAGATTATGAAAAATGATGATTATCATGTCATCATTTTAAGCAAGGGTGTAGACGTTACCGTCGATGGAACATTGCAGTATGTTTCTTCCGGAGTAACCGTCAAGGACAAGAATACCGCAACTGTGGATGAAATTCCTGCTGGTGAGACAGCAGAAGCAAGATATATTATTTACAAATAGAATGCGAGGAAGAATTTTATGGAAAAATCAATGGAAAAAATTGTAGCATTGGCAAAGGCAAGAGGTTTTGTATATCCGGGTTCCGAGATTTACGGCGGACTGGCAAATACATGGGATTACGGTAACCTTGGTGTAGAATTAAAGAATAATGTAAAACGTGCCTGGTGGCAGAAATTCGTACAGGAAAATCCATATAACGTTGGTGTAGACTGTGCCATTCTTATGAACCCACAGACCTGGGTGGCTTCCGGACATTTAGGCGGATTTTCAGACCCTCTGATGGATTGTAAAGAGTGTCATGAGCGTTTCCGTGCAGATAAGATTATTGAAGACTATGCAGAAGAGCATGATATTACATTAGAGACTTCCGTAGATGGCTGGAGTCAGGAAGAGATGATGAATTTCATCAAAGATAACAGCGTTCCATGTCCATCCTGCGGTAAACATAACTTTACAGATATCCGTCAGTTCAACCTGATGTTCAAGACTTTCCAGGGTGTAACCGAGGATGCAAAAAATACCGTATACTTAAGACCGGAAACAGCACAGGGTATTTTCGTCAACTTTAAAAATGTACAGAGAACATCCCGTAAGAAAGTGCCTTTCGGTATTGCACAGATTGGAAAATCTTTCCGTAACGAGATTACTCCTGGTAACTTTACTTTCCGTACCAGAGAGTTTGAGCAGATGGAATTGGAGTTCTTCTGTGAGCCGGGTACCGACCTTGAGTGGTTCCAGTACTGGAGAACTTTCTGCCACAACTGGCTGTTAAGCCTTGGCATGAAAGATGAAGAATTACGTCTTCGTGACCATGATCCTGCAGAGCTTGCATTCTACAGTAAAGCAACAACCGACTTCGAATTCTTATTTCCATTCGGATGGGGCGAACTGTGGGGAATCGCAGACCGTACCGATTATGACCTGACACAGCATCAGAATACATCCGGTCAGGATATGTCTTACTTTGATGATACCAAGAATGAAAAATACATTCCATACGTTATCGAGCCATCCCTTGGAGCAGACCGTGTGGTACTTGCATTCCTTTGTGCAGCATATGACGAAGAGAATATCGGAACAGAAGAGAAGCCGGATATGAGAACCGTTCTTCATTTCCATCCGGCACTTGCACCGGTTAAGATTGGTGTGCTTCCACTTTCCAAGAAATTAAATGAAGGCGCAGAGAAAGTATTTACACAGCTTTCCAAGAAATACAACTGTGAATTCGATGACAGAGGAAATATCGGTAAACGTTATCGCCGTCAGGACGAAATCGGAACACCATTCTGCGTAACTTACGATTTCGAATCCGAGACAGACGGAGCAGTTACCGTACGTGATCGTGATACCATGGAGCAGGAGCGTATCAAAATCGAAGATTTGGATACATATTTTGCAGAAAAATTCACTTTCTAAATCAAACACCTAATTTTTAACAAAACAGAGTGGTCTGATTTCGAAAAAATGGTTGCGAAACTATAAAATTATGATAAAATGAATATGTGCGCTTGTGGACAAGTGGCACGCGTAATGGGTGACATTGTGGATATCAATTGTTGTTGATAACAGACGATGTTCGCATATCAATAAACCAAAGTAAATTTATTAGGAGGAATTCAAAATGGCAAACAAATGGGTTTACATGTTCAGTGAAGGAAACATGTCCATGCGTAATCTCCTTGGTGGAAAAGGTGCTAACCTTGCCGAGATGACTGATATCGGTCTTCCAGTACCACAGGGATTCACAATCACAACAGAGGCTTGTACTCAGTATTATGAGGATGGCCGCAAGATTAACGACGAAATCATGGCACAGGCTATGGAAGGCGTTAAGAAAATGGAAGAGATTAACGGAAAGAAATTCGGAGACCTCAAGAATCCATTACTTGTTTCTGTTCGTTCCGGTGCTAGAGCATCTATGCCAGGTATGATGGACACCATCTTAAACCTTGGACTGAATGACGAAGTAGTTGCAGCAATGATCGCTGGAAACCCAGATCCTAAATTCGAGCGTTTCGTATATGACTCTTACAGACGTTTTATCCAGATGTTCTCTGACGTTGTTATGGAAGTTGGTAAGAAATATTTCGAGCAGCTCATCGATAAGATGAAAGCAGACAGAGGAGTTAAGTTCGACGTTGAACTTACAGCCACTGACTTAAAAGAATTAGCAGAGCAGTTCAAAGCTGAGTACAAGAACCAGTTAGGAAGCGATTTCCCATCTGATCCTGTAGAGCAGTTAAAATTAGCTATCGAAGCTGTATTCCGTTCATGGGATAACCCACGTGCAAACGTATATCGTCGTGATAACGATATCCCATATTCCTGGGGAACAGCAGTTAACGTAATGCCTATGGTATTCGGTAACTTAAATGATGAGTCTGGTACAGGTGTTGCATTTACCCGTGATCCTGCTACAGGCGAGAAGAAATTAATGGGTGAGTTCTTAATCAACGCTCAGGGTGAGGACGTAGTTGCCGGTGTTCGTACACCTATGCCAATCGCTCAGATGGAGCAGGAATTCCCAGAAGCATATGCTGAGTTCATCAAGGTTTGTGAGACTCTTGAGAATCACTACCATGACATGCAGGATATGGAGTTTACAGTAGAGAACAAGAAGTTATACATGCTTCAGTGCCGTAATGGTAAGAGAACTGCTCCAGCAGCTCTTAAGATTGCATGTGACCTTGTTGATGAAGGACATAAGACAGAAGAAGAAGCAGTAGCTATGATCGATCCTCGTAACTTAGATACACTTCTTCATCCACAGTTCGATGCAGCAGCATTAAAAGCAGCTACACCAATCGGAAAAGGTTTAGGAGCTTCTCCTGGAGCAGCTTGTGGTAAGATCGTCTTCACAGCAGAAGATGCTGAAGCTTGGAACGCTCGTGGAGAGAAAGTTGTACTTGTTCGTCTTGAGACATCTCCAGAAGACATCACAGGTATGAAAGCTTCCCAGGGTATCTTAACTGTTCGTGGTGGTATGACATCTCACGCAGCCGTAGTTGCTCGTGGTATGGGTACATGCTGTGTATCCGGATGTGGCGATATCGCTATGGACGAAGAGAATAAGAAATTCACTCTTGCTGGAAAAGAATTCCATGAGGGAGATTTCATCTCTATCGATGGTACAACAGGTAACATCTACGATGGCGAAATCAAGACAGTTGACGCTACCATCGCTGGTGAGTTCGGCCGTGTTATGGCTTGGGCTGACAAATATAGAAAACTTAAAGTTCGTACAAATGCAGATACTCCTGCAGATGCTAAGAAAGCTCGTGAGCTTGGAGCAGAAGGTATCGGACTTTGCCGTACAGAGCATATGTTCTTCGAAGAAGATAGAATTGCAGCATTCCGTGAGATGATCTGTTCTGACACTGTAGAAGAAAGAGAAGCAGCTCTTGAGAAGATTCTTCCATATCAGCAGGGAGACTTCAAAGCTCTTTATGAAGCACTGGAAGGATGCCCAGTTACTATTCGTTTCCTGGATCCACCTCTTCATGAGTTCGTTCCTACAGAGGAAGCTGACATTAAGAAATTAGCAGATGCTCAGGGCAAGACTGTTGAGCAGATTAAGACAATCATCAATGGACTTCACGAGTTTAACCCAATGATGGGTCACAGAGGATGTCGTCTTGCTGTAACATATCCTGAAATTGCTAAGATGCAGACAAAAGCTGTTATCCGTGCAGCAATCGAAGTTCAGAAAGAGCATGCAGATTGGAATGTTAAACCTGAAATCATGATTCCATTAGTATGTGAAGTTGAAGAACTTAAATACGTTAAGAAAGTAGTTGTTGAGACAGCAGACGCTGAAATCGCAGCTGCAGGCGTTAAATTAGAGTACGAAGTTGGTACTATGATCGAGATTCCTAGAGCTGCTCTTACAGCTGATGAAATCGCTAAAGAAGCTGACTTCTTCTGCTTCGGTACTAACGACTTAACTCAGATGACATTTGGATTCTCCCGTGATGATGCTGGTAAGTTCTTAGACGCTTACTATGATAAGAAGATCTTCGAGAATGATCCATTTGCTAAGTTAGACCAGACTGGTGTTGGTAAACTTATGGATATGGCACTGAAACTTGGTAAGCCAGTTAATCCTAACCTTCACGTTGGTATCTGTGGAGAGCACGGTGGAGATCCTTCATCTGTTGAATTCTGCCACAAGATTGGTCTTGACTATGTATCATGTTCACCATTCCGTGTACCAATCGCTAGATTAGCAGCAGCTCAGGCAGCAATCGCTAACAAATAAGAATGGAACAAAATATAATATGTAGCATTTCTGGCATTGCCTAGAGGCTATATAGTAAAGGTAAGCCCCTCCGGTTGGAGGGGCTTATTTTGTGATAGATAAAGTCCATAGTGTTTGATATAATAAAAACGTTAATCGAGGTTATTTATTGGAGATAAAATATATGAACAAAGAATGGGCTGAATTAAATAGAACAATGCAGGCACAGATAAAAAGAAAAGAAACCTATGAAGATGGGATTGAAACATTGTTTTGTTTACGAAATCAGTTAATGAAAACACTGTTGTTATTACATGAGGAATTAAAAAGAGATGATTTTAATGCCATTCCATTTATCAATGCAGATGGTTATCATAACAAAACAATCGCTTATTCTATCTGGCATATTTTCCGGATAGAAGATATCGTTGCGCATACATTGATAAATAACGATGAACAGATATTTTTTTCTAAGAATTATAAAGAACGTATGAATGCTCCTGTTATTACCACAGGAAATGAATTTGTGAAGCAGGAAATTGCAGGCTTTTCAAAACAGCTTAATCTGGAGGCACTTTATTCTTATATTTCAGAAGTAAAGGAAAGCACCGAGCATATAATCCGGAGAATATCCTATGGGGAATTGAAACAGAAAATTTCTCAGGAAAGAAAAACAAATTTACAGAACCTGCATGTTGTGAGCACGGAGGAAAATGCGGTTTGGCTGATTGATTACTGGTGTAACAAAGATATCCGTGGTTTGATTCAGATGCCATTTTCCAGACATTGGATTATGCATGTAGAAGCATGTTTACGCATAAAAAAGAGATTGCCCTTGTAAATTTGTATTGTTTGTATTATAATTCATAATACAAAAAGAAAACTGACATATCAAAGAAAAATGAAGAAAGGATATTCCAGAATAGAATATCAAAAAATCAGAAAGGGGGATTCTGGGTGGTTATATCCATAAATGAAACATCGGAAGTGCCAATTTATCAGCAGATTCGAAATCAGATTGTACTTGGAATATCCGATGGAAGATTAAAGCCGGGAGAGCAGCTTCCCACTGTACGTGCATTGGCCGGAGAAATCGGAATCAATTCCATGACGGTGAATAAAGCATATGCACTTTTAAAGCAGGAAGGCTATATCTATACGGACCGGCGGAATGGAGCCCATGTGCGGAAGGAATTTTCGGAAGCGAAGGAATTATCGGAGAAATCCAAAGAACTATTGCAGCAGATTATTTCCGAAGCCAAAATCTGTGGTATGACACAGGAAGAATTCTTAAAGATATGTGAGAATATGTATAAGGGGTGAGAAAAATGTTTCTTAATATTATATTTTTTGCAACATTGTATCCTGTTTTATTTATCGTATGTATTGTATTTGCGTTACAGAATTCCTATAAAGATGGCATGCTTTTTGCTGTAAATATGAAACGTGAATGGGTAGAGGATGAGAATGTAAAAGCAATCCAGAAGCGCTTTAAAAAAGAAATGATATGGTATGGTCTTATTCTTGCAATCATTCCGTTTAGCTGCCTTTTTATTCCATACTTTTCCATACAGATGACAATCTGGATGGTGTGGTTGATTGTAGCGATTATTCTATTGACGCTTCCAACTGTATTTGCCAATAACCGTCTGAAACAATGGAAACGGAAAATGGGCTGCTATGAAGAGCAGTCAGCAGAACGATATGTGGAATTAAAGAATGCAGGAACTGTCCGCTGCATGCATTTCCTTCCATTTTTTATACCGCTTGCCGTAGGAACAGTAGCTGCAATTGCTGTTATTCCTTTTGCTAAGGTAATGGGAATATCCTGTCTCATTGGTGCCGCAGGTGGATATATTTTTTTGCTGGTAGCAATTTGGACGGACCGGCAGCCGGTACAGGTAATAAGCAGCAATAGTGATATCAATATTAATTATACCAGAGCCAAGAAAAAAATCTGGAAGAACATGTGGCTGTGTGCTATCTGGCTGAATACAGCATTAATCCTGTTTTTAATTCTGGTATCTTTTATGCAAAAGCAGGTGGGAATGATTTATCTTGCAGGCATGATTGTATTTGTAATTCTTCTCACCGCTATGTGCATTCCGGCTATTGTTATGTTAGGAAGAGTAGAAAAGGCATATGAAGATAAACATGATTTAAATGGAGGAATCGAAGACGACAGAAACTGGATTGGCGGTATGTTTTACTATAATCCGAAGGATTCACATACCATCGTGGATAAAAGGGTTGGAATCGGAACTACGGTCAATATGGCAACCAAAGCAGGAAAAGGCACGATATTGTTTACTATAATAGCATTGCTGATGCTGCCACTTGTCTGTGTATGGGTGATTGCAGAGGAATTTACCCCGATTCATTTGGAGATTGAAAATCAGTCCCTTTGTGCAGAACAGATTCGTACGGATTATGTGATATCACTGGATGCATTAGATGATGTGGAAATGCTGACAGAGCTGCCGGACTGGTCCAAGGTAAATGGAACCGGCATGGACACTCTGGAAAAAGGAACCTTTAAGATAAGCGGTGAAGGGGAATGCCAGGTATTCTTAAATCCACAGAATAAAAAGTTCCTGTATTTTACCGCAAATGGAAAGTGCTACTATATGAGTGGTGTTGACGATACCGAGACGGAAGAGATTTATCAGGAAATTTTGAATCAAAAATAGGGTGATGGGACAAAACTACGGGAAACACGCTTTGCGAGCGACTCACGCAAATGAAAATATTTGACTTGTAACATAAAAAGAGTTACAATTCAAATATATAAAGGAGATGGAACTTTGAGAGAGTATTTAGAACAAATAATGCATCAAAGTATTGCGGAACGTCCTTATGACTCTGTGGAGAAATTACCACTGGGATGCAGAAATGCATTTGAATTAACAATCATAGAAATTCAAAATCAGGAAATTCTTTTAGCAACACCGGTCGATACGATGAATCTGACAGAACTTCGAAAAATGCGAATTCAACTGGAGCGGTATACAGGGTATCAATGTGTGTTCTATTTAAAAAAAGCAAATTGGTATTCAATTCCTAAAATGGTGGAAGAGGGAATTCCTTTTATATGGGAAAATCATCAGATTTATCTACCGTTTATGGGAATGCTTTTGAAAAAAAATGAGCAGAGAACACCAAAGAACTGTTCTGTTATTTCATTTTTGACGCAGAAAATGTTATTGAAAGCCTTATATGAAAACTGGCAGGATGTATCTGCAGTGTGGGCAGCAGAGAAAATGGAAGTGTCCAGAATGTCGATAACCAGATGTTTTGATGAAATTGAGGCTTTGGGAATGCCTTTTTTGAAAATGAATGGAAGATCAAGACGTTTCTTTGCCAGAAATGATAAGAAAGTAATGTGGGAGGAAATGCGTCCGTTTTTGCGAAATCCTGTTATACATGAATTCAGACCGGAAAGAAAACCTGACGCAGATATGATTTTAAGTGGCATATCTGCATTGGCAGAGTACTCCATGTTGGGAGAAGATAGCTATGCCACATATGCTATAAGTAAAGCTCAGGTTGGAGCGTTAGGGTTAAAATCTATTCGGGAAATCCCAAAGAATGAAGAACCAGTCTGTATAGTGCAGGAAATGGGATATATTTTGCCCTTTGAGAAGGTAAATGTGGTAGATCCGCTTTCGTTGACACTGATACTGTCAGACGAGGAAATGAAAGATCCTCGTGTAGAAAGTTCTGTGAATGAAATGTTGGAGGAATTTGTATGGTAAAAGGAATCGATATTTTTCAAGAGTATTTTAACGAATATACAGATCAATATGTGCTGATTGGTGGGGCAGCATGTAGTGTGTCTTTTGAAGAACAGGATATCAATTTTGGAAGAACAACAAAAGATCTCGATATTGTTCTGATTGTGGAGGCACAAACAAAAGAATTTGGAGAACGTTTCTGGAAATTTATCAAAGACGGAAAATATAGAATCAGGGCAAAAAGTAATGGGGAACCACAGTTCTATAGATTTGATAAGCCGGAAGATGAACGATTTCCCAAGATGATAGAATTGTTTTCAAGAACTAATTATCTGTTACAGGAGGAGAATGGACTGACACCAATTCATATTGATGATTCGGTATCAAGCCTTTCTGCTATTCTCTTAAATGATGCTTATTACCAGGCATTAATGGATGGAAGAGAAATTATGAGGGGAATCTCGGTGTTAAAGCCGGAATGGATTATCCCATTTAAGGCAAAAGCATGGCTGGATCTAATATTCTTCCGGACGAAGTGCGAAAGGATATGGAGAAATTTATAGAGCAGTTTGATGTTACGGAAAGTGAATTGAAGAATTTAAAAATTCGTGGAACAAAACCGGAAGACATCAAGCAGGTATTGCAAACTACATATCTGGAATAAGTTATGAATGCTGGAAGGGCATTATAAATTATAAAAATAAAACCAGCCTGTCTTACCGGACACTCTGAATCATCAGAAGTGCCGAGTAGGGCAGGCTGTATTTGCTTACGTGTGTAGCGAGAATAATCAGTGTTTTCTTCGGATATGTACTTCCGGAATGGCAACATTGTCAAAGCTGACGCTGGAAGCATGTTCTTCTGTGGAAAAATCCTGTTCCTCTGCTGCATGGGTGGTGGTATCAGAAGCTGCTTTGTGTATTTCCGGAATGGCAACATTATCATAAGTTAAATCATAATTTTTCTTTTCACGTTCTTTTCTTGCATTCTTGATTTTATTTTTAAAATGAAACATAAGGTTCTCCTTTATTTACAAAATATTAATAAAAAATGTAATTACAAGACTGTTGATAAAATCGGCAAAGAGACTTCCTACCAGCGGAATCAACAGGTAAGCTTTGACGGATGGAACATAGCGGTCACAAAGTGCCTGCATATTTGCCATGGCATTTGGGGTGGCACCCATACCGAAACCGCAGGTACCTGCAACAAGGACCGCTGCATCGTAATCCCGCCCCATAATATTGAACTCAATAAAGTAAGTAAATACAGCAATGAGAATAACCTGTGAGCTTAATAAAATGATAAGCGGAAGTGCCAGAGAGGCAAGTTCCCATAATTTTAAAGTAATCATAGCCATACCAAGGAACAGTGACAGGCAGATACCGCCTAAGTCATTAATTTCTCCCATATGGATAGTGGCATTGCCATGGGAGTATTCCACGATATTACGAATCAGTGCGGCTGCTAACATGGCACCGATATAAATTGGAAAAGTCAGTCCTGTTTTCGTCAGAAAATAGGAGAAAATAGTACCAAGTCCAATGGCAAGAATAAGCTGGAAAACTGCGGAAGCATACATATTGGTATGACGTTCGTGTTTTTTCTCATCTTCCACTAAGAGGCTGTCATCTTCGGAGGCGACAGTAGCAAGAAGATTTTTCTTCTCTACCAGACGTTTTCCTAAAGGACCGCCAATCAGGCTTCCAGCAATCAGACCGAAGGTAGCAGCAGCGGTACAGATGGTAGTTGCACCGTGGATATTGAAATCCTCCAGTACCGGTCCGAAAGCACCTGCAGTACCATGTCCGCCGACCATTGGAATCGAACCGGTACACATACCGATTAATGGATTTAATCCCAGTAATTTGGATAATCCCACGGCAAGAAAGTTCTGGGTAATAATAAGGGTAATGACCAGTCCTAAAAATACTGCCATGGATTTTCCACCACTTTTTAAGACTTTTAAGTTAGCCTGAAATCCTACGGAAGTAAAGAAGAATACCATACATACTTCCCGAAGGGTATCGTCAAAGGAAAATTCTGCAATTCCGGTGCTGTAGCAGATACAGGTAAAAATTGCAAAGAGCAGGCCGCCGATAACGGGTGCCGGAATACAGAATTTTTCCAGAAAATGTATTTTCTTTCGTAAAAAACTCCCCAGCATGAGTACCAGTACGGCAACAGCTAAGGTCTGGTACATATCTAAATGTATATTCATAGTGTTCCTTTCTAGTTCTGTGTTTCGTTTTCGGAAGAAAGCGTAATGCCCTGTTTCTCATAATAGGCAACAGCTCCCGGATGGAATGGAATCGGCATGCCATCAGTAGCATAACTTTCATCTAATTGCAGATTTAAAGAGGTTGCATATTGTAAATCCTTCGCATGGGAGAAAAGCCATTCTGTTAAATGTTCTACGGTATCGGAAGAGAGCTTATCGGAAGCGAGGAGAACCGCTTTTACCCCAAGGGTATTGATATCTTCCGTCTGTCCGGTGTAAGTATTGGCAGGAATGGTATATTCACTATAGGATGGATAAGCAGACAGTAATTTATTCTTACATTTCTCATCAATATCCAAAAGGCGGATGTCACATTCTTTGGTTAATTCTTCGATGACAGTTGTCTGGATGCCGGCAGTACAGAAAAATGCATCAATTTTTCTGCTGATGAGCTGGTCTGCAGCATCGGTATAATCGAGGTTTACTGTTTTCACCAGTTCAGTAGTAAGTCCGCTCATGGACAAAATCTGATTGGCATTTTGTTCGGTACCGGAGTCTTCTGCACCGATGCTGACAGTTTTGCTCTGTAAATCATCCAGGGTATGAATATCAGAATCTGCACGGACGACAATCTGGCAGGCTTCCGTATAGAGTCCGGCAATAGCAGAATAACCCTGACACGGTTCACCCTCAAAAATTCCACTGCCTTCATAGGCAGATGCAATCAGGTCAGACTGGGCTAATCCAAGCTCGATATATCCACCGGAAAGAAGTCTTAGATTGGCAGCAGAGCCCGCGGTTGTCTTGACTTCAAACCGATAAGCATCATCTTCTGAAGAGGCAAGCCCGGTAAAGGTATTGGCAAAGGAATAGTAGATTCCTCCTATGTCAGCGGCACCAAAGCGGATGGTTTTCTGATAACCACTGCATCCACTCACAAAAAGCAGTGCAAGACACAGAAGAATACTTAAGTGTTTCTTCATATATAAAATCCTTTCTTTTTAAAATTTAATCCCAAGAAAGTATTTTACAATAATTTTTTCAGAAAAGGAAGAGTGAAAAATTAGTGAGAAAAAATATCTTTAATCCTATGTTTTTTTGAAATAAAAGAGATTATAATGTGAGGGAATGAAATACATGCAGGAGGAAAGATTTATGCAGAAAATAACAGTAAAAGTAGATGGCATGCAGTGCGGAATGTGTGAGGCACATGTAAATGATGCAGTGCGGGCAGCATTTCCGGTAAAGAAAGTAACTTCATCCCACAGTAAAAAAGAGACTGTAATTATTACCGATACCGATATCCCGGAAGAAAAAATCAAAGAAGTGATTAAAAACAGTGGTTATGATGCATTAGAAGTAACAAAAGAACCATATGAGAAAAAGGGATTATTTTCAGCATTCCGCAAATAAACAGAATATCTTAAGAAAAATAATATATATATTATCAGCATAGTATGTTAAAATGAGAAATCGGAAATAATAGGAAAAGAGGACAACGAAATGTTATTGGATTTTGCAGAAATGCTGAAGGTTATTTTTCTTGGAATTGTAGAAGGAATTACAGAATGGCTTCCAATCAGCAGCACCGGACACATGCTTTTGGTGGATGAATTTATCAGGCTTGATATGACAGATTCATTCAAAGAGATGTTTTTCGTGGTGATACAGTTGGGAGCCATTCTTGCTGTAGTGCTTTTATTCTGGAAGAAAATGTTCCCGTTCCAGTTTAAAGATAAGACGCAGCCGGTAGTCAGAAAAGATATTTTTTCTTTATGGTTTAAGGTTGTAGTTGCCTGTATACCGGGAGCAGTGGTAACGCTTTTGCTTGATGATTATGTAGATGCACATTTTCATACATCGCTTGTGATTGCCATTGCATTGATTTTCTATGGTTTTGCTTTTATTCTGATTGAAAACTGGAATAAAAAACGGAAAGTAAGAGTAGAAAGCTTAAATGATATTACTTATCAGACGGCATTTCTCATCGGAATGTTTCAGGTACTTGCAATTATTCCGGGAACCTCCCGTTCTGGTGCAACCATTATCGGAGCACTTTTAATCGGAGTATCCCGTGTGGCAGCAGCAGAGTTTACCTTTTTTCTGGCAGTGCCGGTTATGTTTGGCTGGAGCCTGATCAAACTTATTAAGTTTGGCTTTGCATTTTCCGCTCAGGAGCTTTGTGCCTTAGGCTTAGGCTGCGTGGTGGCATTTGCAGTATCGGTAGTAGTCATCCGCTTTTTGATGGGCTATATCAAAAAACACGACTTTAAAGTATTTGGCTGGTACCGGATTATTCTTGGAGCCATTGTTTTAGGCTATTTTGCATTATAGGAACTGCTTAAGAAAATAAGAGATTCTTCCGATATAAAGAATGGAACATATTGTTTTAAGCAAAAGGATTTGCTTAGATGCACATTCAAGGAGGAATTTTTATGAACACAAATGCAGTAAATCAGGCAGCAGAAACCGTTTCCGCTTATACGGAATCGGAAAAGAGCAGTAAAGTCTCCGGAAAAACCATTGGAGAGCCAAAGCTTTCGGATAAGGCGAAAGAGTATTATGAAAAGCTGAAAAAGAAATTTGGCACGATGGATTTCATCCTGGTATCCAAGGATATGAAAGAGACAGCAAAAGCCAATGCAGGACAGTATGCCAATGCCAACAAAATGGTGGTTCTAATTGACGAAGAGAAGATTGAGAGGATGGCAGAAGATGAGTCCTACCGGAAACAGTACGAGGGAATCATTGCCAATGCATCCAGTCAGCTGGCAACCATGCAGAGCAAATTTGCCAATGGACAAAGTGGCGTAAAAGCATACGGTATTCAGGTAAATGATGGCGGAAATGCATCATTCTTTGCAGTAGTAGATAAGTCTTTAACTCTTCAGAAGAAGCGTATCGAAAAGAAGCAGGAAGAAAACCGCGCAGAACGTAAAAAAGCACAGAAGGAAGCATATGAGAAACGTCTGAATAAGTCGGATGAGGATGCTGCTTCTGTTAAGAAGTCGGACAAGACCGGAAGGACGGACAAGACAGATAAGAGTGAGGATCTTGTGACGATTACAGCCGGTTCCTTAGAAGAACTGGAAAAGAAAATCCAGGATATATTATATGACAGCATGAGCGATTATGTATTTACACCACAGGAAAAACAGGTTGGCTGGAATGTAGATTTTCGTGGATAATAAATAAAAGGCAGGATACAATATGGAAATTATGACAATGGTTCTGGAGGAAGTTATTTCAGTTGCAATTATCCTTTTTGAAGCGGTAGGTGCGCTGGTGATTATAGCCGCAGGAATCCGGGGAATTATTTCTTATATAAAAAGAGACCCCTATACCAAGCTCCAGCTGGCAAAGGGTATGGCAATGGGACTGGAATTTAAGTTAGGCAGTGAAATTCTTCGAACCGTTATCGTAAGAGAATGGTCAGAGATTGGAATTGTAGCCGGAATTATTGCACTCCGGGCAGCCCTGACTTTCTTAATCCACTGGGAAATCAAAGTGGAGAAAAAGGACTGCGAGGAGTAGAGGAACTATTCATTTTTCCGGCGTTCCGGAAGGGAATGGATAAACTGCCGCGGTGTCATGCCATAGCGTTTTTTAAATTCCCGGTAGAAGTAGGAAAGACTGCTGAAACCGGCAGACATGGCAGCATCTGTAATGGAAAGCTCCTGCTGCTCTAAGAGGTCGGCAGCCTTTTGCAGGCGCAGACTCTTGATATAATCTAAGCATGACATTCCAACATATTTCTTAAAAAAGCGCATGAAATGGTATTCACTGAAATAGCAGGAGGATGCCAGACTTTCGATGGAGATATTTTCTGTATAATGTAATCCGATATATTCTAAGACCCCCTTAATCTTCTGGGTATGTTCGCTTTGAAGCTGCGGCTGTTCAGAACTTTTGCTGCAGTACGGAAGTAAAAGGGTAAGGAGCTTTAACAGCAGGGATTTTAACATCAGTTCATATCCGGGCTGGGCTGCGGAATAACAGTTACTGATTTCATAGAACAATGCGAGGGCATCCGGGTAGACCGGGTGCCCTTTTGGTATATGAAAAGGCGGAATCAGCTGTTGCTTGGCAAGGGGCATCAGATACCGCATGGCACAGATATCCGCAGAGGATGCACCAAGGAAATCAAGGTGAAAGACATAGGTTTCCGAATGCAGATGTCCGGCAGGCAGAATGGCAATGGAATGCAGAGCCAGCGGTGGAATGAAAACCAAATCCCCGGGCATAGCCTGAAAGCTTTCAAGGTCAACCTGATATGTGCAGGCACCTTCCGTAATCAGGGTAAATTCAGCCTCTTCATGCCAGTGGGGGGTAACAATGGGATACCGCTCCCATAAAGTAGTAAGATATTTCTTTAGGGGAAAGATTCGTTCGCCATGAACGGCTTTTTCTTTTTGTTCCAGGGGCAGTTGTTTTTTATCTTTCATGGGGGACTCCTTTTGATGATTCTTATTTAAATACACTTATCCTGCTTTTTTATACAAACAAAATGAAAGAAAGGGAATTTCTGATACAGACGGTGGAAGGGTAGGTTATAGGATGCAAAATAGCAGCATTTCTTAGATACATGTTTTCTTGATTTTAAACTGTCTTTCTGCTTGCTTTGACGGGATATCTGCACTGTCCGTCGAGTGTGGATGCTGCATAAAGATAGTAAGGAGCACTAAGAATTTCAGTATTAATATTATTTTATCTGCCAATCGGCGCAAATTCACATCCATGTTCATATGCGCCTCGCCGGCACGTCCCTGTGCCGGCGTTGGCTATTGCAGTATGAAATTCTAAGTGCTCCTAACAATCCTTATCATGCATCCACACTTCGGCGAACAGTGCAGATATCTTGTCAAACATTGGAAAGACTGTTTTTATTATAGAAAGAAAAAATGTATTTTAGAAATGCGCTGTTTTGCATCAGACCTACCTGTACCGTCTGCATCAGAAATTCATAATCATATCATTTATTTTGCTTTTTTAAAGAGCAGGATTGTGCAATAAAAACGCAAATATCATGGAAGAAACTTTCGGATTTCTCCTATATAATAACAGTATCATACAAAGAACGAAGTGTAAATACAAGAATAATGCAAATATGGAGGATAAGAACATGAAGAAAAAATGGTGGCATGATAAGGTAGCATATCAGATTTATCCAAAGAGTTTTCAGGACAGTAATGGAGACGGAATCGGTGATTTGAGAGGAATCATATCAAGATTGGATTATTTAAAAGAGCTGGGTGTCGATATCGTATGGCTTTCGCCGATTTATAAATCCCCGTTTGTAGACCAGGGATATGATATTTCAGATTATTATAAAATTGCAGAAGAATTCGGAACCATGGAAGAGTTTGACGAGTTACTTGCGGAAGCAAAGAAACGTGATATGTATATCGTGATGGATCTGGTGGTAAATCACTGCTCCGACCAGCATGAGTGGTTCCAGAAAGCATTAGCAGATCCGGATGGAGAGTATGCAGATTATTTCTATTTTGTAAAAGGAAAAGATGGCAAGGCCCCAAGCAATTACCGTTCCTATTTTGGTGGAAGTGCATGGGAGAAGGTACCAAATAGTGATAAATACTATTTACATATGTTTGCAAAAGAACAGCCGGATTTAAACTGGGAGAATCCGGTAGTGCGTCAGAAAATTTATGAAATGGTGAATTGGTGGTTAGATAAAGGTGTGGCAGGTTTCCGCATTGATGCAATTATCAATATTAAGAAAGATATTAATTTCCCATCCTTTGAGCCAGACGGACCGGACGGACTTGTAACCTGTATCAAGATGGTAGAAGAGGTAAATGGAGTAGGCGATTTTCTGGAGGAATTAAAACATGAGACTTTTGAAAAGCATGATGCCTTTACTGTAGGAGAAGTCTTTAATATGAAGGAAGATGAAATCTTAGAATTCATCGGAGAGGATGGACATTTCTCTACGATGTTTGACTTCAGTGCCCATGTGCTTACCTTTGGTGAGCATGGCTGGTACGATCAGAAACCATTGCGTTTTAAGGAATGGCGGAAAGTAATTTTCGATTCCCAGCAGGAATTACAGGGAAAATGCTTTAAGGCCAATATCATTGAAAATCATGATGAGCCAAGAGGAGCAACCCATTATCTGCCGGAGCATGCCAGAAATGATGCCGGAAAGAAGATGCTTGGTACCGTATCCGTTCTTTTGCGCGGAATTCCATTTATCTATCAGGGACAGGAAATCGGAATGACCAACTGCAAACGAAATGATATTTCAGAATATGATGACATCAGCACCATTGACCAGTATCAGGAGGCATTGCGTGCAGGACTCAGCGAAGAAGAAGCACTGAAATGCTGCTATGAGAACAGCCGTGACAATGCCAGAACACCAATGCAGTGGTCAGATGGAAAAAATGGCGGATTTACAGACGGAACTCCATGGCTTGCCATGAATCCGAATTACACGGAAATTAATGTGGCATCACAGGAAAACAAGGCAGATTCCGTATTATCCTATTATAAGAAATTAGTTGCACTGCGTAAGGCAAAAGAATATAAGGATACCTTTACTTATGGTATTTTTAGACCAAAATATGAAGATGAAGATGACATTTTTGCTTTCGAGCGGGTAAATGAAGAAAGTGGCCAGAAGATTTTAGTTCTTGCAAACTTTGGAACAGAGGAACATACCATCACATTAGAGCATAAAGTCGCAAAGGTCTTGTTAACGAATAAAGGCCGCCAGGAAGCAATCAATGCTGAGGCAGCCTTAAATGGAACAATTACATTAGACAGCTGTGAGACCGTTGTCTTAGAATTAGAAAAGTAAGCTTATTCCATAATCTCGCCATCAATGGAGATGGTAACAACCTGCCATGGAATCATTTTTCCGCTCTGCTTTAAGGCATTCTGAACAGCCATTACAATGCCACCGCAGCACGGAACTTCCATGCGAACAATACTGATATCTTTGATGTTATTGTTGCGGATAATTTCAGAAAGTTTTTCGCTGTAATCCACATCATCCAGTTTGGGACATCCAATCAGGGTGATGTGGTTTTTTATAAATTTTTCATGGAAATTGCCGTAGGCAAAGGCAGTACAGTCTGCTGCAATCAGTAGTCTTGCATTGTTAAAATATGGAGCATTGACTGGGGCTAATTTAATCTGAATCGGCCACTGGGTAAGCTGGCTTTCCGGTACATATGATGCCGGAACAGTGTTGGATGCAGCATTGGATGATGCATCTGAGCCTGCAGAAGCAGTCTGGTTGTTCTTACGCTGCATGGAGCGCATACGGCTGCCAGGACATCCGCCAAAAACTGGAGCTGCGTTATTGGCTGGAGATACAGCATTGACAGAAGCTGCAGTATGAACAGAAGCTTCGGCTTTCCGATTTTTCAAGTGCTCTTTTACAGCGGCTTCATCATAAGCAGCAGCTTCCCGCTCTACAAAGGTAATAGCACCGGTAGGACATGCCGGAAGGCAGTCGCCTAAACCATCGCAGTAATCCTCTCTTAAAAGCTGGGCCTTGCCATCAACCATGCCGATAGCACCTTCATGGCAGGCGGATGCACATAAACCGCATCCATTACATTTTTCTTTATCGATATGAATTATTTTTCGAATCATTTAAAATTCCTCCTCATTGATTTTGTATGGTCAGTATACTATAATAACAATGAATAATCGGTTGGAAAAACAACGGAGGTTGTAAAATGAAAAATTTTCCAGAAGTAATGAAAACATCACCTTTTTTTGAAGGAATTGAACCGGAAGAGGAAGGTGCAATACTAAAGGGACTCAAAGCCCATAGGAAAACCTATGTAAAACAGGATTACATCCTTCATTTTGGAGAGAAGGTAAAAGAGATGGGATTACTTCTTTCCGGTGCACTTTTAATTGTGCAGGAAGACTTCTGGGGCAACCGGAATCTGATTGCAAGGATTGGACCGGGAGATGTCTTTGCAGAGACTTTTGCCTGTGTGCAGAAACAGAATATAAATGTAAGTGTAATTGCAGAGGAAGATTCTGCGGTACTATGGCTGGATATCAGGAATATTCTGGTGGACAGGGAAAAAATAGAAAACTGGAAAGTTAAACTGCTTCGGAATTTATTGGAGAATATGGCAGAAAAGAATCTTAGGTTTAATGAAAAATTAACCCATATGGGAAAGCGCAATACCAGGGAAAAGTTATTATCCTATCTGTCGGCAGAAGCGCAGAAGCATGGAACATCAGAGTTTGATATTCCATTTTCCAGACAGCAGCTTGCAGACTATCTTTCGGTAGAACGAAGTGCAATGTCAACAGAACTTGGAAAATTAAGAGATGAGGGACTGCTTTCTTTTCGTAAGAATCATTTCATCCTGAATAAGGATGCATACCTGCAATAGGAGGAACAAATATGCCTTGGATTAATATATTTCATATATCGTTAGAAACATGGGGCTGTTTCTTTTGTATTATTTTTATTATATGTATGGTATTCAGCCATGAATTTGAAAGCAAAAAACGTACTATCTTAATTGCTCTTCTTGGAGTAGCAGCTTTTCTTTTATTTATGGATGCACTTGCCTGGGCATTTCGCGGTTATCCGGGAAATGTGGGATACTGGATGGTTCGTATTAGTAATTTTTGTGTATTTGAAGCCAGTGACCTTATGTTTATTTTTTTTCATGCTTATGTGTGGTGCCAGATTTTTGAACAGACAGAAAAAAAGGAAGCACCGGTGCGGGTCTGGCTGGGATATCTGATTGGAACGATTGGGATGCTTATCGTGCTTATATCACAGTTTACTGACTTTTATTATTATTTTGATGTGAATAACTTTTATCATCGGAATGTCTGGTATCCAATTGCACTGATTATTCCATTATCCGGAATGCTTTTGGATTTATCCCTGATTATCCAGTATCGCAGAAAGATAAAAAAGGGTATTCTGATTTCCATGCTGTCATACATAATATTGCCAATCATTTCGGTGGTTTTACTGTTTTTCTACTATGGCATTTCCCTGACTAATATAGCAATGACACTATCGGTAATTTTTATGTTTATTGCGGCAAATATTGAACAGAGCAGGGAACTTCTACGGAAAGAAAAAGAAATGTCAGAGATGCAGACCAAAATGATGTTATCCCAGATTGGTCCGCATTTTATCTATAATACCCTGACTGCAATCAAACATTTATGCCGGACAAATCCGGAGATGGCGGCAGAAACCGTGGATGAATTTGCGGTATATTTAAGGGGAAATATAGATTCCCTGACGCAGAAAAAGAAAATTATGTTTACACAGGAACTGAATCATGTCAGAAATTATCTTTCAATAGAGAAGAAACGGTTTGGTGACCGTATTCAGGTGGAATATGATATAGAAGAAAAAGACTTTATGATACCGGCACTGACACTGCAGCCATTGGTAGAAAATGCAGTAAAGCATGGTATTACCAAAAAAGAAAATGGAGGAACCATCCATATCAGCAGCAGAGCGGTAGAACAGGGGTACGAAGTAATCATTGATGATGATGGTGTAGGATATAAGCCATCAGATGATGATAAGATACATACAGGAATCAGTAATGTTTCCGGCAGATTGAAGAGTATGTCGGATGGAACTCTTTCGATAAGCAATCGTGCAGAAGGAGGAACTCATGTAGTTATTTTCATACCGGCAGAACATTATACAAAATCTCCAAAGAAAGCAGGAAAATAGAAGATGAAGATATTGATTGTTGATGATGAACAGATGGCATTAGAAGACGCAAAAGATGTGGCAGAAAAGGTACAGCCGGAAGCAGAAATTTTTGGTGTAAACACCTGTAGCAGAGCCTTGGAAATAGCAGAGAGGGAAAAACCGGATGTTGCTCTTCTTGACATTGAGATGCCAGGGATGAATGGGCTGGAACTGGCAAAGCGGTTAAAGGAAATCTATGATTCCATAAATATTATATTTGTCACAGCATATTCGGAGTATGCGTTGGAGGCTTTTTCCGTATATGCCAGCGGATATCTGATGAAACCACTTCAGAAGGAAAAGTTAAAGCATGCATTTGAAAATCTCCGTTATCCGGTAACATATAAAAAAGGAATTTTAAGGGTGCAGTGCTTTGGAAATTTCGAAGTGTTTTATAAGGATGAGCCGGTGGCTTTTGCAAGAAATAAAGCAAAGGAATTATTTGCTTACCTTGTGGACCGAAAGGGAGCTTCCGTGAATACGGCAGAATTATGTTCCATACTGTGGGAGGACTCTGTGAAATCTGAAAAAAACAGACATTATCTTAGAAACCTTGTGGCAGATTTAAAAAAGGCATTGCATGAATGCAAAGCAGATGATGTTTTCCTTTATAAAAGAAATCAGTTTGCTATTGATCCGGAAAAAATTGAATGTGATTATTATCATTTCCTGCGGCATGATGTGGCGGCAATCAACAGCTATCATGGAGAATATATGAAACAGTACAGCTGGGCAGAATTTTCTATTCCGCAGCTTGAAAACCTCTCTTGAGAAATTGTATTGAATTCAAAACTTGATTTTTATTTAAAAGAGGGTACAATTATATGCAGTTAAAATAATACATAATAAATAGAGGAGAGAAAGACATGTTTGGTTTTGGTCAACTGATTGATATTTTAAAGAAAAGCCCAAAGAAAATCGTATTTACAGAGGGAAATGACCCGAGAATTTTAGAGGCAGCATCCCGTCTGCTGGCAAGCAATTTCTTAAGCCCGATTCTGGTTGGAAATGAAGCTGAGATTCAGAAAGCAGCAGAGGAAAGCGGATTTAATATTCGTGGAGCCAAGATTATCGACCCATTACATTTCGAAAAATTTGATGAGATGGTTACCATGTTCTGTGAATTAAGAAAGAGCAAAGGTGTAACACCGGAGCAGGCAAAAGGAATTCTTTCACAGGCAAATTATTTTGGAACCATGTTAGTAAAAATGGGATATGCAGATGCACTGTTAGGTGGAGCTACCTATTCTACAGCAGATACTGTTCGTCCTGCATTACAGTTAATTAAGACAAAACCTGGTAACAGCATTGTATCATCCTGCTTTATTCTGGTACGTCCTTCTGCAACTGGTGAGAACGAAGTACTGGCAATGGCTGACTGTGCAATCAACATTCATCCGACAGAAGATGAACTGGTTGAGATTGCAGGAGAAGCAGCAGAGTGTGCAAAGATTTTCGGCGTAGATCCTAAGGTAGCATTCTTAAGCTATTCTACATTAGGTTCCGGAAAGGGCGAAGATGTAGACAAGATGCGTAATGCAGCACATAAGACAAGAGAAAAATATCCGGAGCTTCCAATCGAAGGAGAGCTTCAGTTTGATGCAGCTGTATCTCCAAGAGTTGCACGTACCAAATGTCCGGATTCCAAAGTAGCAGGTCATGCAAATACCTTTATTTTCCCGGATATCAATGCCGGAAATATCGGATACAAGATTGCACAGCGTCTTGGTAACTTCGATGCATACGGACCAATCCTTCTTGGTTTAAATGCACCAATCAATGACTTATCCCGTGGATGTAATGCATCAGAAGTATATTCCATGGCAATTATTACAGCTGCATTAGCTTAAGCTGTTAGAATGAAAAGGTGACGGTATGCATAACGAATTAACACAAAGTGATATCAAGAAGATGGAAGAAGAAATTGAATATCGGAAATTAGTGGTACGAAAGAATGCAATCCGTGCTGTGCAGGAAGCAAGAGAACAGGGTGACTTAAGTGAAAACTTCGAGTATTATGCCGCCAAGAAAGATAAGAATAAAAACGAAAGCAGAATTCGTTATTTAGAGCGTATGATTCGTACCGCAGTAGTGGTATCAGATGATTCCAAAGAAGATGAGGTAGGCATCAATAATACGGTGACGGTTTATATTGAAGAAGACGATATGGAAGAATCCTTCAAATTAGTGACCACCATGCGTGGCAATTCTCTGAAAGGATTAATCAGTATCGAATCTCCTATGGGTAAAGCAGTGCTTGGCCATAAGGTAGGAGACCGTGTCAGTGTAAAGGTAAATGACGATTACAGTTACGATGTCATTATCCGTAAGATTGATAATACCGGAGAAGAGAACGAGAAAATCCGAAGCTTCTAAAAGAATAATAAGAATAAGAACCCGAAACGGTTTCAATAAGACGAGAAGAGGTCTGTAAAAGATAATCCTTTTGCAGACCTCTTCTTGTATATTTTGCACAAATTGAAGGATGAATTTTTGTGAATGAAAATGACGGATTGTGATTGACTATGACTGATTATGAACGTATAATAAAACCATAGAAAGCAGAAAATATGACTGGGAGGGATGATATGCTGACAGAGGAAAGATATGGAAAAATCCTTTCTATACTGGAAGAACAGGGCAGTGTAAAGGTAACTGAACTGATGCAGCTTTTAGATGCTTCTGAGTCAACGGTGCGAAGAGACTTGAACGCTTTGGATGAAAACGGAAAACTTTTGAAGGTTCATGGCGGAGCAATTTTAAGAGGAACGGTATTTCATACACAGGATGATGATGTGCCGTTGCGAAGAAACATGCATCGTGATGAGAAGGCAATCATAGCAAAGTATGCATCATCCTTAATTACAGCAGATGATTTTATTTATCTGGATGCAGGAACCACAACAGACTGTATGATAGACTTTATGGATGTGAAGCCATCCTGTGTGGTAACCAATGCAGTAGCCCATGCAAAACGGCTCTCTGAACTGGGATGTGAGGTTTATATCATCGGCGGCGAGTTTAAAGCATCCACAGAAGCTGTGGTAGGTGCTGAGGCAGTGGAGTCCTTGGATAAATATAATTTTACAAAAGGTTTTTTTGGAACCAATGGAATTAATGTGGAAAAAGGATATACCACACCGGATGTCAAAGAAGCCATGGTAAAGAAGAAAGCAATGGCAAATTGTAGCCAGTGTTATATCCTGGGAGATAAGAGCAAATTTGCACAGATATCCAGTGTGACATTTGCACCATTTGCTTCGGCAGATGTGATAACGACAGGTCTTACCTTAGAAACTTATCGGAAGTATAAAAATATAAAGGAGGTGGAAGAATGATTTATACCGTAACTTTTAATCCGTCACTGGATTATGTGGTGGATGTAAAAAACTTCAAAACCGGTCAGGTAAATCGTACTGAGCAGGAGAAGATGTTCCCGGGAGGAAAAGGAATCAACGTATCAATTGTACTGAATCATCTGGGACTAAAGAGCACCGCCTGGGGTTTTTTAGCTGGCTTTACCGGAGAAGAAATCAGCAAGCGTCTGGATGAAGAGGGTGTAAATACCGATTTCATTCAGGTGGAGGAAGGAATATCGAGAATTAATGTGAAGCTTCGGTCCACAGAAGAAACAGAAATCAATGGTCAGGGTCCGATGATTCGTAATACAGATATTGAAAAGCTTTATGCAAAATTAGATACTTTAAAGGCCGGTGATGTGCTGGTACTGGCAGGAAGTATACCGGATGTTATGCCGCAGTCCATCTATATGGACATCATGAAATATCTGGAAGGAAAGGATGTCATGATTGCAGTGGATGCAACCAGAGACCTTTTGGCAAATGTGCTTCCGCTTCATCCATTCCTGATTAAACCGAATAATCATGAATTAGGACAGTTATTCGGTGTGACAATCAGCAGCAAAGAGGATGTAAAGAAATATGCCGCCAAACTGCAGGAGCAGGGTGCAAGAAATGTCCTTGTTTCCATGGCAGGTGATGGAGCAGTGCTTTTGACAGAAGATGGAGAAGCTTATGAGAGCGAAGCTCCAAAAGGAAAAGTAAAGAATTCTGTAGGTGCAGGAGACTCCATGGTGGCAGGTTTCCTGGCAGGATATTTAGAGCATAAGGATTATGCACAGGCGTTTAAGATGGGGGTCTGTACCGGAAGTGCCAGCGCATTTTCAGAAGAACTTGCAACCAGAGAAGAAGTAGAACAATTATTAAAGAATCATGCATTTTCATTTTAAAAAAAGGAGGAAGGTATATGAGAATCAGAGATTTGCTGGCACCGGAAAGCATTCAGTTGAATGGCTCAGCAACCGGAAAGGAAGATGTATTAAACCAGATGGTTTCCCTGATGGTAAAGAGTGGAAAAATTGCAGATGAAGAGACTTACCGGAAAGGAGTCTTTGCAAGAGAGGAAGAGAGTACTACTGGAATTGGAGAAGGCATTGCAATTCCTCATTGTAAATCAGCAGCAGTAAAGAAACCGGGATTAAGCGCAATGGTATTAAAGGATGGGGTAGATTTTGAGGCCTTAGATGGAGAGAAGGTTCATTTAATCTTCTTAATTGCAGCACCGGACACAGAAGACAATGTACATCTTGACGTATTAAGCCGTCTTTCCGTCCTTTTGATGGATGAGAATTTCACCAATGGATTAAAGCAGGCTGCTTCGGTAGAAGAATTCTTAAAAGTTATTGACGAAGCAGAGTCTGAGAAGGAAGAAAAAGAAGAACAGAAGGAAGCAGAAGTAAAAGCACCGGAAGAAAATCAGAAAAAAATTCTTGCAGTAACCGGATGTCCGACTGGAATCGCCCATACATATATGGCGGCAGAAAGTCTGGAAAAGAAAGCAGCAGAATTAGGATGCTTTATTAAGGTGGAAACAAGAGGTTCCGGCGGAGCTAAAAATGTGCTTACTGCAAAAGAAATTGAAGAAGCAGACTGCATTATTGTTGCAGCCGATACTAAAGTTCCAATGGATCGGTTTGCCGGAAAACCGGTTATCATTTGTCAGGTTTCCGATGGAATCAGTAAAGCAGATAAATTATTACAGCGTGCTATGGCAAAGGATGCACCGATTTATAAAGGCAGTGGTGAAGCATCAGAAAGTGAAAGCATGGGTGGAGAAAGCTTTGGACATAGAATTTATAAACATCTGATGAATGGTGTTTCACATATGCTTCCATTCGTTGTCGGTGGTGGTATTATGATTGCCATTGCATTCTTGATTGACAGTCTTGGTGTAGACCTTGCTTCACTTCCGGCAGATGAGCGTGCTAACTTTGGTACGATTCTTCCGGCAGCAGCATTCTTTAAGTCTATCGGAGGTCTTGCATTTGGCTTTATGCTTCCGGTATTGGCAGGCTATATTGCCATGAGTATTGCAGACCGTCCGGGACTGGTAGTAGGTTTCGTTGGCGGAGCAATTGCAGCAAATGGAAAATCAGGCTTTCTTGGAGCTTTGGTAGCAGGATTTGCGGCAGGTCTTATCATCCAGTTATTAAAGAAAATCTTTGAAAAACTGCCGAAGGGCTTAGATGGATTAAAACCGGTTTTATTGTATCCGCTGCTTGGTGTACTGTTGATAGGAGCATTGATGACCTTTATCATAGAGCCGCCGGTTGGAGCTTTAAATACTGCAATTAACACCGGACTGGCACATATGAATGGTGTAAGCTCTGTATTGCTGGGAGCCCTGGTAGCTGGTATGATGGCTGTGGATATGGGCGGTCCTGTAAATAAGGCAGCATATGTATTCGGAGCAGCCTCCATTGCTGCAGGAAACTATAATATTATGGCAGCTGTTATGATTGGCGGTATGGTACCACCAATTGCCATTGCACTTGGAACCTTATTTTTCAAAAATAAATTTACAGCAGAAGAAAGAAAAGCCGGACCGACAAATTTTATCATGGGATTATCTTTTATTACAGAAGGAGCAATACCATTTGCAGCAGCAGATCCACTGCGTGTGATTCCGGCCTGTGTGGTAGGTTCTGCAATCGCAGGAGCAATGTCTATGGCATTTAACTGTACACTGATGGCACCTCATGGTGGAATTTTCGTATTCTTAGTAATGGGTAATGCAATCTGGTATCTTTTATCATTAATTGTAGGTTCAGCAGTATCTTGTCTACTTTTAGGATTGTTAAAAAAGAAGATTGTATGATATAATAAATGATGTCATCACGAATAGTGAGCGGAGCGAGTCAATATACTTGCAAATTAAAACTATGGTATAAAAAACGGAAAAAATATAACTTTTTAGGAGGAAGAACATGAAGGAATTTACTTACACAATCACAGATGAGCAGGGAATCCATGCAAGACCAGCAGGATTACTGGTAAAGGAAGCTGCAGGATTTGCAAGTGCGATTACCATTGAAAAGGATGGTAAGAAAGTAGATGCAAAGAGAATCCTTGGCGTTATGGGTCTGGGAGCTAAGAAAGGTGCAGAAATTACACTTCGTGCCGAAGGCGAAGATGAGGATGCTGCAATTGCAAAATTAAGTGCATTCTTACAGGAAAATCTGTAAAACCAGGAAAAAATATCAGAGCTGGGATGCTTTTCAGGGAAGACATTCTCAGATACTTACATGAATTTGTCACAGGCATCTTCTTATCGGATGTCTGTCCAAAAAGGACCTGCCACTTATCAAGCGGCAGGTCCTTTTATACATGTCTGTATTCTTGTGAATTCCTTTAGTTATTTGAGATAAATGTTAACTCATCAGAGGAATAGAAAGTCTCATAAGAATCATAATCACGTACTTCAAATTTAATAGAAGCATTGGTTACATCATCAATAGATGTAATATCATCATTTACTTCAATTGACATAAAGGTACCGGTTCCAGGAAGAATATATCCATATCCGTAATCATCCTGCATAAAGTCATTGATTGAAAAATCATCGGATTCAGCAACACAGGTTTTATCAGTAGTATTCTCAAGATAGAATACAAATTCAAGTGTATCATCCCATCCTGTTGTTGTGCCAACATAATATGCATTGATGCCATTAGAAGAATCTAATGCAACAGCATCCGGAACAGAGGAAATAGAGAATGGGGTATAGGAATCAGAAAGATTGATATCCTGTACAGCACCATCATTAATCAAAGTATCATAAGTATCAGAATCATAGAAACTTACCTGAAGTTTAATATTATCAATGCTGTCAAAACCGGCTAAAGAGAAATCATCAGTAGAAATACTAAGTTCTTCGTTGCTCTTTTTGCCAGCAGCAATATCACCTGAAATATAACCATACATGGTTACGCCATTTATTGCACAATAATCAACACTGATTCCAAGGTCGTTAGAAGTATTGTTTTCAATCGTAACTTTAATTTCAGGCATGACAGAATCATCATAGTAGCTGTATACAATACTGGTAGCGGTAATGGTAACATCGTTGGCTGAATATAATACAACATTATCTAAAGGAATTTCTTTGTCATCGCCATAGCTGTAATCGCTGTCATCATAGTCATCACTATCATCTGAATCGTAATCAAAATCAAAGTCATCAAGATCGGATGTGATGCCACTGTTATCAAAAATTTCTTTTCCGGCATTGCTCAAAGTTTTAGAAACAGTAACTACGGCATATACAACAACACCGATAGAGAAGATGGTTGCTATAATAGAAATAATTAATCCGGCAATTGCTGCACCACGAAGGTCGCGGTTTTTACCTAATCCAAAGATGGAAAGAATAATAGCAGCGATACCAAGAATGATTCCGATAATTGGAACAAACCATCCGAATGGTAAAGCAGCGATACCAAGAATCAGACCAAGGACACCAAAGACGCAGGATTTCTTCGGCGCATTGCCGTTGGTTCCGTTTGCGTTGTAGGAAGGTGCTGCATTGTAGGTATTTCCATTATTAAATGCCTGCTGTCCGTAATTTGGCTGGTTGTAAGCAGACTGATTATAAGCGTTCTGATTAAAGTCATTCTGATTAAAGCTGTTTGGGTTATAATCGGCCTGATTGAATGCCTGCTGCTGATTTGCATCTGGGGCATCATAGGTCTGTGGACCATAGTTCATTTGTGCATTGTCGTTTGTGTTTGGAGTTCCGGCAGGTTCATTTCCGGAAAAACCATTTGGATTGTCGTTTACATTTTCTCCGTTTAAATTATACATAACTTTCTCCTTTTCATATATTATGTGAATGGTTACACACTATACTAAGGTATCATATTAAAGTCAGCTTGACAATGTTTTTCTTTTTTTGCATTTTTTTGCAGAAAAAAACCAAAAAATTTATAAAAATGCATTGACATCATCACTTTACAGTGATAAACTGAGCTCAATCAATGAATTGAATAAACAAAATCAATGAGCAAAAGTAGTACGGTAAATGATTTCTTTACAGAGAGTCGGCGTTGGTGGAAGCCGGTAAGATAGTTTATTCGGAATGGATTTGTCAGATGCGAAGTGAACAATAGTAGCGGATGCCGTTTTCCCACGTTACAGGGACGAGGATATCGAAGGAGACTTCTGTATCCAAGAGGTTATGTTTGAATTAGTGGCGGATATTTTCTAATTGAAAATATCCGCTTTTTTAATTACTTGCAGGTAAAAAGCAAACATAGCGAAGATGGGTGGCACCACGTGATAAGCGTCCCTGACTGGAAAAGAATATTTTCCGGTTGGGGACTTTTTCTTTATGGGGTAGCAATTGATAAAGCCGGTTTATAGGAGGATGATTATGGTAAGAAGCAGAAAAGTATTCAAGAAAACAGTGAGCATTGTTAATGAAAAATCAACAGACATGTATGAAAGTCTGGTAGGAGATAAAAAAGGATTTTTGCTTGAAAGTTATGATAAGAATTATGACCGCTATACTTTCTTTGGCATGGATCCGGAAGAGATTGTAACATCAAAAGGAAATGCATTGGTGATTACAAAGGCAGATGGCACAGAAGAGGTCAGAGAGGGAAATCCATTGGAGCGTCTGAAAGAATACTACAGTGAATTCCACATCGAAAAAGAAGACGAAGAGTTGTCTTTTTCCGGTGGACTGGTTGGAAATCTTGGATATGATTTTGTAAGATATTCTGAAGTGCTTCCGGACAATAACCCGGATGAAATCGGAATCGAAACCATACAGATGATGTTGATGACTTCCTTCCTTATGGTAGATCATGTGGCAGAAACCTTGACTGCTGTGGTATTAGAAGAACCTTCGGAAGAGGGAAGAGAGAGGGCAATGGAAAAGGCTGAGCAGATGATAAAGAAAGCCATGGAGAAGAAGGAATGCAAGCGAAACTTTTTCCATGATGGCAAAATCATTAAGAAATCAGACAGCATCGAAGAATATGGTGAAAAGGTAGAGAAAATCAAACATTATATCAGAGAAGGCCATGTGTTTCAGACCGTACTGTCTCAGCGCTGGACCATCGAAACCAAGCAGACCGGTTTTGAATTATATAAGGAATTGAGAGAATTAAATCCTTCTCCTTATCTTTATTATTTTAATTATGGAACATTTGAAGTTATCGGAAGTTCCCCGGAAATGATTGTTAAGAAGCAGGGAAATAAAGTGTTCACCTGTCCGATTGCAGGAACCCGCAAGAGAGGAAAAGATGAAGCAGAAGACAAACGGCTGAGGGACGAACTTCTTTCCGATGAAAAAGAGCGGGCAGAACATGTTATGTTAGTAGACCTTGCAAGAAATGATATGGGAAGAATCAGTGAATTTGGAACCGTAAAGGTAACACAATTTATGGAAGTGCAAAATTATTCCCATGTAATGCATATTGTTTCCCAGGTAGAGGGTCGCAAGAAGGGAGAATCCCATCCGTTGGATTTAGTGGCATCCTTCCTTCCAGCAGGAACTTTAAGCGGAGCACCAAAGATTCGTGCCATGGAAATTATTGATGAATTAGAAAGCGTACGAAGAGGCTTGTATGGCGGCGCTACCGGATATATTGATTTTAGTGGAGACATGGATTTTTGTATTACAATCCGAACCATGATTAAGAAAGGAAATGAAGTATATCTGCAGGCAGGAGCCGGAATCGTAGCAGATTCCGTACCGGAAAATGAATATTATGAATGCTGCAATAAAGTAATGGCATTAGCAAAGACTTTGGTTGAGGAGGAGAACTTATGATACTGCTGATTGATAACTATGATTCATTTACATATAACCTGTATCAGTATATAGGAATTTTTACAAAGGACATTATCGTAAAACGAAATGACAAAATTACAATAGAAGAAATCCGTACCATGAACCCGGAACGTATCATTCTTTCGCCGGGACCGAAGGCACCAAAGGATGCCGGCATCTGTATGGATGTAGTAAAAGAATTTTATAAAACGATTCCGATTCTTGGTATCTGCTTAGGACATCAGTGCATCGGAGAAGCCTTTGGCGGTGTAGTAAGCTATGCAAAGGAACTGTATCACGGAAAACAGTCCCTGATTACCCACGATGGCACAGGAATTTTTCAGGGAATTGAAAGTCCGATTCAGGTAGCAAGATATCATTCACTGGCAGTTCAGAAAGACAGTCTTCCGGAGTGTCTTGTGGTAACAGCAGAGACAGAGGATGGCGAAATCATGGCAATGCGCCATAAAGATTATCCGGTAGCAGGACTGCAGTTTCATCCGGAATCCATTTATACACAGCATGGAAAGCGTATGATAGAGAATTTCTTAAATGGGAGGATATAGAACATGATATTAGATGAAATTGTTGCAGATAAAAGAGAGCAGCTTTTTCGGGATAAGCAGAAGACGGATCTGACCGTGATGCGGACCTTGGCAGAAGAGAAGTTAAGGGAAGAAGCGGAAAAGAAAGAAAAGACAAGAAGCTTTTATCAGAATCTTGCGAAGGATGGCCTTTCCATTATCGGAGAATTTAAAAATGCATCCCCAAGCCTTGGAAAGATAGAAAGCAAGATTTCATTGGAAGAGCGTATGGAAGATTATACCGCTTCTGTGGATGCAGTATCCTGCCTGACAGAGGAGAAACATTTTCTTGGAAATACAGATTATTTCCGGAAAGTAAGAAATTTAACACCGCTTCCAATGTTACGGAAAGATTTTATGATTGAAGAATATCAGTTTTATGAAGCAAAAGCCATCGATGCAGATGCGGTATTACTGATAGCAGCAATTTTAGATGACAAAGAAATGCATGATTTTTACCAGCTGGCAAAGGAATTAAAGTTAGATGTACTGGTGGAAACCCATGATGAATGGGAAATGGAGCGGGCATTGAATCTGGATGCTGACATTATTGGAATCAATAACCGGAATTTAAAGGATTTTACGATTTCGCTGGAACGAACCAAGACACTTTCGAAGATGGTGCCAAAGGATAAGCTGTTAATCGCAGAAAGCGGAATTGTAACAGATGATGATGTAGCATATCTTGCAGACTGCGGTGTCAGTGGATTCTTGATTGGAAGAGCATTTATGGAACATGAAAATCCAAAGGCACTGGCAGCCCACTGGAAACAGGTTTATAAGGAAGCTGCAAAGTAGGGAGAGATGGTATGACAAAGATTAAGATTTGTGGCATCACAAATGAATCTGAGACAGAAGTGCTGAACCGGATGCAGGTAGATTATGCAGGCTTTGTATTTTTTGAAAAAAGCAAACGAAACGTTTCGATTGAGCGGGCGAAGGAGATTAAGAAAAGCTTAAATCCATCCATTCAGACTGTAGCAGTTACCGTAAATCCGGCACCGGATTTGATAGAGAAAATCGTAGAAGCAGGCTTTGATATTTTACAGATTCATAAGATGAAAGAATTTCCGGAGAATCTAAAAATTCCGGTCTGGGTGGCATACCAGGTGCGAAGCAGAGAAGATGCCGGAGCAATAAAAGTTCCGGATGGTGCTTCCGGCATTTTATTGGATGCGCCGGAATATGGCAGTGGAAGAACTTTTTCCTGGAAGGATTTCCCGATGGAGAAAAGAAGGGAATGGCAGGAAAGAAAGACACCATTTATTTTGGCCGGTGGCTTAAGCTGCGAAAATGTAGAAGAAGGAATCCGGCTATTTAAACCGGATGTAGTAGATGTCAGTTCTTCCGTAGAAGGAGAACATGGAAAAGATAATAAAAAAGTAGAAGCATTTGTAAGAAAGGTGAGAGAACATGAATAAGAAGAGTTATTATGGAGCATTTGGTGGACAGTATGTAGCAGAATCATTGATGAATACTTTAAAAGAGTTAGATGATGCTTTTGAAAAGTATACAAAAGATGAGGAGTTTTTAAAGGAAGTGGATTATTATCTCAAACAATATGTAGGAAGAGAGACACCACTCTATTTTGCCAGCCGTTTGAGTGAGGCATATGGAACAAAGATTTATTTAAAAAGAGAGGATTTAAACCATACCGGAGCCCACAAGATTAATAATGTAATCGGTCAGATCCTTCTGGCAAAGAGAATGGGAAAGACTAAGGTAATTGCAGAAACAGGAGCCGGTCAGCATGGTGTCGCAACGGCAACCGGAGCAGCCCTTTTTAATATGGAATGTACCGTATACATGGGTGCAGAGGATATGAAACGTCAGTCACTGAATGTGATGCGTATGGAAATGCTTGGAGCTAAGGTCGTGCCGGTCACATCCGGAAGCAATACCTTAAAGGATGCCACCAATGAGGCAATTCGTACCTGGGCAAAAACAGCAGAGGATACCTTCTATGTAATCGGTTCTGCCGTTGGACCTTACCCTTATCCGAAGATGGTGAAATACTTCCAGAGCGTCATCAGTAAGGAAGCAAAGAAACAGATTATAGAGCAGGAAGGAAGACTGCCGGATGTAGTTATGGCATGTGTTGGCGGTGGTTCTAATTCCATCGGAATGTTTGCAGATTTTATTGATGAAAAGGACGTAAAACTGATTGGGGTAGAAGCTGCCGGAAAAGGAATTGAAACAGGAGAACATGCCAGTGCCATGGCATTGGGTGAGCCTGGTGTATTACATGGTATGCGTTCCTATTTATTACAGGATGAAGATGGAAATGTACAGCTTGCCCATTCCATTTCCGCAGGACTGGATTATCCGGGTGTAGGACCGGAACATGCATACCTTAAGGACAGCGGCAGAGCAGAATATGTTGCAATCAAGGATGATGAAGCCATGGATGCATTGATGGAGCTTTGTAAATTAGAAGGAATCATTCCGGCAATCGAAAGTGCCCATGCAGTGGCATATGCAAAGAAGCAGGCAAAGAAAATGAAACCGGATGATATTATGGTGGTTTGTCTTTCTGGAAGAGGAGACAAGGATGTAAATACAATTGCAGATTATCTTGCAGGAAAGGGTTATTTAAACTAGGAGGTGCAGTATGAACAGAATCGAAGAAAAATTAGCACAGTTAAAAGAACAGAACAAAAAAGCATTTATTACATATATGACAGCCGGCATGCCGGAATTTGATAAAATGCAGGAGATTATCCGCACACAGGAGCAGGCTGGAACAGACATTATCGAACTTGGAATTCCATTTTCAGACCCGGTAGCAGACGGCCCGGTCATTCAGGATGCTTCCTATCATGCAATTTTAAAAGGTGTGAATTTAAAAAAAGTATTAGAAGCTATGAAAAAGCTGCGCAGTGCAAAAATTGAAATTCCAATCGTCTTTATGATGTATTATAATACGGTACTTCATTATGGTGTGGAAGCATTTGTAGATGCCTGCATCGAAAGCGGCGTAGATGGACTGATTATTCCAGATCTGCCATTAGAGGAACAGGACGAGATAAAGGAATTTTTACAGAAAGAAAATGCACCGATTCTAATCCAGCTGGTATCTCCGGTTTCGAAAGACAGAATCCCTGAGATTTTAAAAGATGCAAGAGGATTTGTTTACTGCGTATCTTCCATGGGTGTAACCGGACAGGAAGCAACCTTCCATAAGAGCGTAATAGATTATCTTGGAAGTGTGAAAGCAGTATCAAAGATTCCTGTCATGATGGGCTTTGGTATCCGCACTGCAGAAGATGTTGCACCGATGAAGGATATTATCGACGGAGCAATTGTAGGCTCACATTTCATCAAGCTGATGGAAGAAAGCAATTATGATTTACAGACAATTGAAAATTATTGTGGCACATTTAAAAAAGAACTGAATCAGTAAAGGAGGAATTTACGATGAAAGAATATATTGAACTGGTTGCAGAAGGAAAAGATTTAACCGAAGAACAGGCAAAAGCAGCAATGGAAATCTTATTAAGCGGGGAAGCATCCCAGGCACAGATTGGTGCATTTTTAATGGGACTTCGCATGAAAGGTGAGACCTTGGATGAATTAACCGGATTTGCAGGTGTGCTCCGGGATAAGGCAGATACCATTTCACCGAAGGTTTCTAATTATGTGGATCTGGTAGGAACCGGCGGAGACTGTACCTATACTTTTAATGTATCTACCACTTCTGCATTTGTAGTTGCGGCAGCCGGACTCCCGGTAGCAAAACACGGAAATCGTTCCATCTCTTCAAAGAGCGGAGCCGGAGATGTATTAGAGGCACTGGGCGTAAATATTATGGCAGAGCCGGCAAAAGTAGAAGCCTGCGTGGAAAAAGCCGGAATTGGATTTATGTTTGCACAGCTCTTTAATAAATCCATGAAATATGTAGGTCAGGCAAGAAAAGAAATGGGTGTGCGTACCGTATTTAATATCTTAGGACCTCTTGCAAACCCTTCCAGAGCTAAAAATATGGTGGTAGGTGTCTATGATGCAGCATTGACAGAAAAAATTGCTCTTGCCATGAGCAGACTTGGTGTGGAACGTGCCTTTGTAGTAAGCGGCAAAGACAATATGGATGAAATTACTACCACAACTGAGACGGTAATATCTGAAATCAAAGACGGAAAAGTAACCACATTTACTGTAACGCCGGAACAGTTTGGTTTAAAACGTGCAACTTTAGAGGAACTTCGTGGCGGTGATGGAGCAGAAAACGCCGTCATTACAAAGAAAATTCTTTCCGGAGAAGAAAAAGGCGCAAAACGTGACATCGTATTATTGAATGCCGGAGCAACTTTGTATGTTGGTGGAGTAGCATCCTCCATCGAAGATGGAATTGCCCTTGCCAAAGAAGCAATCGACAGCGGAAAAGCAGCAGAGAAGTTAGCGGAGCTGGTGAAGGTATCTAACGAAGCGTAGAAAATACAAACCACTGAAAAACAGAATAAGCCACAGAAGAGAATCTTTGGAAATCAAAGAAGCAAATTGTATAACATTACCGATTGTCAACCTTTTGCAAAATACAGGTTGACAATTAAACGGCACATACCCTATAATACCCTATGGACAAAAATCTATAGGGTATTTTTGCGGGTGATTGAAAAATAAATATAATATTCTTTTTAAATTTTGCATATTCAAAGGATATTTGCTTTTGGTTGATATGAAATGCCAGAAGTTCTTAGGTGCATGTTTTTCTTGCATAGAAACTGTCTTTCCGTTGCTTTAACCGGATATCGGAACTGTCCGTTGGGTACGGATGCTGTATGATACCTGCAAGGGGCACTAAGAATTTCGGATAAAATATCACAATATCCGGCAACCGGTGCAAATTCGCATCCGTGCTCATATGCACCTCGCTGGCACGTCCGTGTGCCAGCGTTGCCTGAAACAGACGAAATTCTAAGTGCCCCTAACAGTTACATAAATGCATCCGCACTTCAACGAACAGTTCCGATATCCTGTTAAACATTGGAAAGACGGTTTTGATAGGAAAAAGAAAAACATGCATCTTAGAACTTCGGTATTTCAGAGCAGAAAAGCAAATGTCTTTTGAATAGCTAAATTTACTGGAAACATATTTATTTTTCAATCACCCAATAACAACAAAACGTTAGGAGAAAATTATGCAGAACACAACAACAGAAAAAAGAAAAATCACAACCCAGCAGATGGCACTGGTAGCAATCATGACAGCATTGACCTGTATTTTAGCACCATTTTCATTGCCGATTGGTCCGGTACCGATTTCCCTTACCAATCTGGTTATTTATTTCTCATTGTATTTACTGGGATGGAAACTTGGAACTTTAAGTTATGTCATTTACCTTCTGATTGGACTGGTTGGTGTACCGGTATTTTCTGGATTTACTGCTGGACCAGCCAAGCTTTTTGGCCCAACCGGTGGATACTTAATCGGGTTTATCCCAATGGCAATTATTGCTGGTATTGTAATTGACAAATATACCGAGAAATGGTTCTTGTGCCTGCTGGCAATGATTATTGGAACCATTGTCTGCTATGCATTAGGAACAGCATGGCTTGCTTATGAAGCAAAGATGGACATGATGGCAGCATTATGGGCTGGCGTAATTCCGTTTATTCCTGGTGACCTGGTAAAAATGGCACTGGCAATTTTGATTGCACCAAAAATCAGAACTCAGGTATGCAGAGCAAGATAATTTTTCATAGTTTTTAGAGCAGATTTTTCCAGGCGGCTGACCTGGGCCTGGGAAATATGAATCTCATCCGCAATCTCCATCTGGGTCTTACCTTCAAAGAACCGCAGCTTAACGATATGATTTTCTCTGTCGTTGAGCCGGTTCATTGCATCGGAAAGGGCAAGTCCTTCTACCCAGTTATCTTCTTTATTCTTTTTATCACTAATCTGGTCCATCACATAGAGCGTATCACCACCGTCGGTATAGACCGGGTCATAAAGACTGACCGGACTTTGAATGGCATCTAAAGCATAGACAATTTCTTCTTTGGTAAGTCCGGCTTCTTTTGCAATCTCCTGTAAAGTAGGTTCCTGCATGGACTTTTTCATTAGGATTTCCTTGGCGTGAATGGCTTTATAGGCAGTATCCCGCAGGGAGCGGCTGACACGGATACTGTTGTTGTCCCGCAGATAGCGGCGGATTTCACCAATAATCATAGGAACAGCATAGGTGGAAAATTTTACCCCTAGTGTATCATCAAAATTATCAATGGATTTAATCAGTCCGATACATCCAATCTGAAAGAGGTCATCAATATTTTCCTGATTACCGGAAAATCGTTTAATCACACTTAATACAAGGCGGAGATTACCCTTGATATATGTTTCTCTTGCATCCATATCCCCCTGTTTGATCCGGACAAAAAGAGCAGCCTTTTCATCTTCTTTGAGGATTGGAAGTTTTGCGGTATTTACGCCGCAGATTTCAACTTTGTAGACGGACATGATGCTTACCTCCGGGTTAAAAATGTTTTTCGCAGTCATTGGCTGATACAGAAAGGATGTCCTTATTTGCAGAAAAATATGCCGGAAACAATAAAAATTTAATAATTTTTCATCTTGAAAAACAAAGAAGTGGAAGCTATGATATACATAAAGAAAAAAATGGAAGTGGAATAATATGCAGGATGCAATAGATAAGAGAAATGAAAGAGATCGAATTGCTCATAGTATTGTGAAACGCTGGAATGTTCATTATATGTCGGAAGAAGAAATTCAGGCAGCACGAAAGAAACAGCAGGATGAGCAGCGGGCACAGGAGATCCTTGATCGTCTTGCAAGAGAAGCTGCAGAGGAAGAAGAAAAAAAGCAGCGTGAGATTGATGCGGCAGTAAGGCGGCAGATTGAGGAAGAAAGAGTACGTTTACATAAAGAAGAAGCAGGTGAAACGATTTCAGATGACAAATTAGCGGCTATTTTAGGAGAAAAGAATTCTGAAATAAAGGAAGCACCGCAGGATACAGAAATTCAACCGGAAAGCGGAGCAGAAGAGATAGAAGAGTCCGAAGAGTCAGAAGAGACAGAAGCAGTGGAAGAATCAGAGCAGGAATAGTCAGTTCTAAGGGACAATATTTCATTCATATATTGTAATAAGAAGTGAAACTGGAGCAAAAGTATGGATGATGCATTGCTGCTACAGAAGTATCATGGATTAGGAAATGATTATCTTGTACTTGACCCGAATAAGAATAAGATACATTTGCTGGAAAGGCATATTGTGAAGCTGTGCAGGAGAAATATCGGCGCAGGAGCTGATGGTATTTTATATGGACCGTTACAGCAGGATGATAAGATTTATGTAAAGATATTTAATCCGGATGGAAGTGAAGCAGAGCGCAGTGGAAATGGTGTGCGTATTTTTGCAAAATATTTATTAGATGCCGGATATATCAGTCACAGACCATTTTGCCTGTATACAAAAGCAGGTGAAGTAAAGATTGATTTCTTAAATGAAGATGGAAGTCTTATGAAAGTGAATATGGGAAAACCACAGTTTACCGGAGGGGTACTTGCTTATGTAGGTGCGCCTCCGGAAATTATAAACAGGCCACTGTCTTTTCATGGCCATTCTTACCGGGCAACCTGTGTGTCCATGGGAAATCCAAACTGTGTGATTCATTTAGATGAAATCAGTAAAGAAAAGGCGGTGGAATTAGGACCTTATGTGGAAAATGCATCTTATTTTCCAAACCGGATTAATATGCAGTTGTGTAAAGTAATGGACAGAGGACATATCCGGGTGGAAATCTATGAGCGGGGAGCCGGATATACCTTAGCTTCCGGAACAGGAGCCTGTGCAGCAGCGGTAGCATCCTATAAGCTTGGACTGGTGGATGATAGAATCAAAGTTACAATGCCGGGTGGACAGTTGCTGATAGAAATCGGGGAGGACGGCAGTGTTTTCCTTACCGGGGAAGTGCAGAAAATCGGAACAATTCTGATGGCAGAACACTTTCTGGCGTAGTTGACAACTGCTTACCTTTGAGTATAAAATGGAAAAATAGAATGCTCAGAAAGGAACATGAGAAAGAATGAGAAAGATACTGGACTTAATAACAGATGAGATGGTGAAAGCATTTGAAGCAGCCGGACTTGATGCAAAATATGCAAAAGTAACTGTTTCAAACAGACCGGACTTATGTGAATATCAGTGCAACGGCGCTATGGCTGCTGCAAAAGAATATAAGAAAGCACCGATTATGATTGCTGAGGAAGTGGTAACACAGCTTAAGGATAATGCGATGTTTGAATCCGTAGAGGCAGTAAAGCCTGGATTCCTTAATTTAAAGCTGAATAATGAATTTGTGGCTTCCTATATCAGCAAGATGCAGGAGGATACAGAACGTTTAGGCTGTGACAAGGTAGAAAATCCGAAAACAATCATGATTGACTACGGTGGACCAAATGTTGCAAAACCGCTTCATGTAGGACATTTACGTTCTGCCATTATCGGTGAGAGCATCAAACGTATTGGTAAATTCATGGGACACAATATGATTGGTGATGTGCATCTGGGTGACTGGGGGCTTCAGATGGGACTGATTATTACCGAGTTAAAGCTCCGCAAGCCGGAACTTTGCTATTTTGATGAAAATTATGAGGGAGAATACCCGGTTGAACCTCCATTTACGATTTCCGAGCTGGAAGAAATTTATCCGACAGCCAGTGGAAAATCCAAAGAGGATGCAGCTTATAAAGAAGCTGCCATGCAGGCAACTTATGAATTACAGCATGGAAGAAGAGGTTATCAGGCATTACTTTCCCATATTTTAAATGTATCCGTAACGGACTTAAAGAAGAATTATGCTAATTTAAATGTATCTTTTGAATTATGGAAGGGTGAGTCTGATGCACAGCCATATATCCCTGACATGGTACAGAAGATGAAAGATGACGGTTATGCATATATCAGTGATGGTGCACTGGTAGTAGACGTCAAAGAAGAGACCGACACGAAAGAAATTCCACCATGTATGATTTTAAAATCCGATGGAGCTTCTCTTTATAATACAACAGACCTTGCAACGATTGTATGGCGTATGAAAGACTATCATCCGGATAAAATTATCTATGTGGTAGATAAACGTCAGGAATTGTATTTTACACAGGTATTCCGTTGTGCCAGAAAGACACATCTTGTGGATGATGATACAGAGCTTCAGTTCTTAGGCTTTGGTACCATGAATGGAAAAGATGGTAAGCCATTCAAGACCAGAGAGGGTGGTGTCATGCGATTAGAGACACTGCTTTCCAGTATTAATGATGAGATGTACCGCAAGATTACAGAGAACCGTACAGTAGAAGAAGAGGAAGCAAAAGCAACAGCAAAAGTAGTTGCACTTTCTGCAGTAAAATATGGAGATCTTTCCAATCAGGCTTCCAAGGATTATATTTTTGATATTGACCGCTTTACTTCATTTGAAGGAAATACAGGTCCATATATCCTTTATACGATTGTTCGAATCAAATCCATTCTGAACAAGTATAAAGAGGCTGGAAAAGAAGCTGGAACAGCAGCAATCCTTCCGGCACATTCAGAAAGCGAGAAGGCATTGATGTTAGAGCTGACCCGTTTCAATGCAATGATGGAAAATGCATACGAAGAGACAGCACCACATAAGGTATGTTCCTATATCTATGATCTGGCAAATGCCTTGAATCACTTCTATCATGAGACAAAGATTATGGCAGAAGAAGACGAAGCAGTGCAGGCTTCCTATGTTCGTTTACTTAAGCTGACCAAACGGACATTAGAGGTTTGTATTGATGTATTAGGCTTCTCTGCACCAGACAGAATGTAAAGGAAAATATATGATTGATAATAGAATGGGTGCCATCTTTGATTTAGATGGCACTCTTTTAGACTCCATGGGAGTATGGCGAAAAATTGATGAGGATTTTCTTGGCAAAAGAGGATTTGTTGTGCCGGATGATTATCTGGTAGCAATTACTTCTAAGAATTTTGATGCGGCAGCAGAATATACCAAAGAGCGTTTTAATCTGCCGGAGTCAGAAGAAGAGATTATTAAAGAATGGTTTGATATGGCGATTGAAGCTTATACCAATGAAGTAAAGCTGAAAGCAGGTGTTATAGACTACCTGAAACAACTGAGGGCAGAAGGAATTAAGATTGCAGCAGCAACTTCTTCCGATGAGCGGCTGTTTCGTCCCTGTCTTAACCATTGTGGCATCATGGAATATTTTGATGCATTTACAGTGACGCAGGAAGTAAAGAGGGGAAAGGGATTCCCGGACGTTTACCAGCTTGCGGCAGAAAAGCTTTCTTTGAAACCGAAGCAGTGTGTGGTATATGAAGATATTTTAAAAGGTGTGGAAGGTGCAAAGATGGATGATTTCTATGTGGTAGGTGTGGAAGATATCCATTCCTCCTATGAGAAAAATGAAATTATGCAGCTATCCGACCGTTATATCGTAAGCTTTGAAGAATTATTAGATTAAAAAAGCCGTCACACAAAAAACACAGTTTGACCGCATTTTTGTCACAAAATCATCGTCTTTTTAACACAACTTTCTCATAAACTTTCTGAGGTAAGATGTTATAAGGAGGAAGAGACGTGATAGAGATTAGTCATTTGACGAAAAAATACGGGACGCATGTGGCAGTAGAGGATTTGAATCTTACCATTGAGCCGGGAAGGATTTATGGATTCTTAGGACCGAATGGTGCAGGAAAATCAACTACAATGAACATGATTACCGGATATCTGGGGGCGACAGAGGGAACTATTAAAATCAATGGATTTGATATTTTAGCACAGCCGGAGGAAGCAAAGAAATGTATTGGCTATTTGCCGGAACTGCCGCCTTTATACATGGATATGACGGTGGAAGAATATCTTTTGTTTGCAGCAGAACTTAAGAAGATTTCGAAAGAGAACCGGAAACCATATGTAGAAGATGCCATGGCAACTACAAAGATTACCGATATGAGAGGAAGACTGATTAAAAATCTTTCCAAAGGATACCGGCAGAGAGTCGGACTGGCACAGGCAATCTTAGGTTATCCGGAAGTTATTATATTAGATGAGCCTACAGTAGGATTAGATCCGAAGCAGATGATTGAAATTCGTGATCTGATTCGAAGTCTTGGCAAGAAGCATACCGTGATTTTAAGTTCTCATATTCTTTCGGAAGTCCGGGCAGTATGTGATTACATATTTATTATTTCCCATGGAAAATTAGTTGCATCGGAAGAAACGGAAGAACTGGTAGAGAGGATGTCCGGTGGACAGGTAATTGAGCTTAAATTAAAAGCTGAAGAAACAAAAGTAAAAGAAGCTTTTGCAGATGCAGAACATATTACTGCAGTGGAGACAAAAAAACAGCCTGAGGATGGAATTACTGAGGTGACTGTAACAGCAGAAAAAAATGAAGATGTCAGAGAAGAGATTTTTCATATTTGTGCACAATCTGATATGCCGATTTTGGAAATGATAAACGGTGGTAAATCGCTGGAAGATATCTTTCTTGAACTTACATCAAAGGAGGAAGAGTAATGCGTGCAATATGGAAAAGAGAATTAAAATCTTATTTTCAGACAGTGACCGGATGGCTTTTTATTGCGGCAACACTGGCACTGTTTGGTCTTTATTTTTATGTATACAATATGTATTATGGTTCGACAGACATCAGCAGTACTTTATCGGCAGTAACGTTTCTGTTTCTGGTTACTGTGCCGATTCTTACCATGCGTACCCTGGCAGAGGAGCGGAAGAATAAGACAGACCAGTTGATTTTAACTTCACCGGTATCGGTAGAAAAAGTGGTTCTGGCAAAATATCTTGCCACCGGCACTGTATTTACCATCAGTGTAGCGGTTATGTGCCTGACACCGTTAATTATGTCTGCTTATGGAAGCGTCGCATTTGCAAAGAGTTATGTGGGAGTACTGGGCTTCTGGTTATATGGCATGACCTGTATTGCCATTGGAACTTTTGTATCTTCACTGACAGAGAGCATTGTGATTTCAGCAGTCCTTACCTTTGTATTTCTTTTTGTGGGATATCTGATGACCGGAATTACCAATCTGATTTCACAGAATGGAAATATTATTACAAAGATTTTAGGCTGCTATGATTTGACAAAACACATGGATATGTTAATGCAGGGAATTCTTGATGTATCCGGCATTGTATATTACATGTCCATGATTATCCTGTTTTTGTTCCTGACGGTACAGTCGATACAGAAGCGCCGTTGGAGAATGAGCAGTAAGAAATTAAAGCTTGGCGTATTCAGTTCAGCCATGGTTGTGATCGGAATCGTTGTTACGGTTGCAGTGAACCTTGTGGTAAATGCATTACCGTCTTCCATTACATCAGTCGATTTGACAGCACAGAAGATGTATTCCATTTCCGATGATACGAAAGAGATTCTTCATAATCTGGACGAGGATGTCACAATTTATGTCCTGGAAGCAGAAGGAAATATGGATGATACTCTTGCGATGACATTGAAGCGTTATGAAAGCGAATCTTCCCATATTTCGGTAGAATATAAAGACCCATCGGTATATCCTAATTTTTACCGGAATTATACGGACGATACGTCAATCACCAGAAAGAGCCTTATTGTAGAAAGCAGTAAACGTTTCAAAGTAATTAATTACAGCAATATTTATGAGACCAGTATTGATTACAGTACCTATACCAGCCAGACTACCGGCTATGATGGAGAGGGACAGCTTACCAGCGCCATTTCCTATGTTACATCGGATGAGATGCCGGTTATGTACGAACTGCAGGGACATGGCGAAACATCATTGAGTGGTAATTTTAAAGATGCTATTGAGAAAGCAAATGTTACTTTAAACAGCCTCAACCTGATGCAGGCGGATAGTATTCCGGATGATGCCCAGGCACTTATTATCAATGGACCGACTTCGGATTTTTCCTCAGATGATGCAGCAAAAGTAATTGATTATATTAATAGAGGTGGAAAGCTTTTTGTGACGTTATCCTATACGGATGCTGATATGAGCAATTTCTATTCGGTTTTAAATGAATTTGGCATCACAGCAGTAAACGGAATGGTAATGGAAACAAATACCGGTTCCTATTATCAGGCACCATATTATCTTTTACCAAATGTAGAAAGCAGTGCACTGACTTCCGGTGTGGATGGTTACGTGTTTACACCGTATGCAGTAGGCCTTACCTATAATGAAGATAACGAAAATGTAACCTATACACCATTACTTACCACTTCGGATGCAGCATACAGTAAGACGGATGCCACAAGTTCCTTAGAGCAGACGGAGGATGATATTACAGGACCGTTTACGGTAGGATTAAAGGCAGAGAAAAACCAGGATGATGCAAGTGCAGATATCCTTGTATATTCTTCCGTGAGTATGTTTACGGATGATGCAGACAGCATGGTATCCGGAAACAATTTATCTGTATTTTCAAAATCCATTGCAAGCTATATCCCGGAGGACAGTGGTTCCGCAGTTGTGATTCCGGTCAAAGAATATGACGGCAGTACTTTAACCGTACCGGCTTCGGTTGTAATTGCATCAGCCGTAATCGGCATTGCAGTCGTTCCGTTAATGCTGCTGGTAATCGGTATCATAATCTGGATGAGAAGGAGAAAGAAGTAAATGAAGAAACAGAAAAAACAGTTGATTGCTTTATGCATCCTGCTTCTTGTCTGCGTTGTGGCGTGGGTTGGACTAACGAAGTGGAATAAGAGTCAGGAGCAGAAAAAACAGGAAGAGGAGGAAGCTTCAAAAGTAACGGTAACAGACATTGCCACAGAAGACGTAAATGCATTTTCCTATCAGTATAATAATGAGACACTATCTTTTGTGAAAGAAGATGACACCTGGTATTATGAGGCAGATAAGAGCATTTCCCTCAATCAGGATGCCGTGGAAACATTGGTTGCCACTGCAGCACAGCTTACCGCAGAACAGGAAATCAAGGACTATGAAGACTTATCCGAATATGGACTTGAAACTCCGTCAAATACCATTACACTGACCACAGAGGATGGAACCACAACGCTTCTGATTGGAAATAAAAATGATATGCTGAGCCAGTATTATGTAAAGACGGATCAGTCTGACAGCATTTATCTGGCAGGAAGTGCAGTATATACCACTTACCAGAAAAGAATCGCGGATTTGACTGAGGCAGAGAGTACGGAAGAGACTGAACAGCCGGAAGAGGCACAAGAAGCAGATACTGCGCAAGACGGAAATACGGAAAGCGCAACAGAAATTGCAGAATAAAAGGATTGACAAGTAAAATATCCGTTGGTAAAATGTATGAGAAAGTGTGGAAGAGAAATAGTAATCATTGGAAGCCTTCAGAGAGAAAACGGCAGGTGAGAGTTTTTGACGGAAGATGATGAACCAGTCTTGGAGCTGCATACCTAAGCAGAAGTGAAGGTATGTCGGGTTCTCCCGTTACAGAGAGAAGGCATAAGATAATGTGCCGGAGTGCAGGAGCAATCCTGAATTTAGGTGGTACCACGGATGAAACATTCGCCCTAAGCTAAATCATAGCTTAGGGCTTTTTTACGCAAGAAACTCGCACAGCGTGTTGCTCGTAGTTCGCTTTAAGCAGATGAGTTGCAAGAATAGAAAAAAGGAGATAAGAAAATGAAACTGGAAAAATTAGTTGGTGACCGGTTTAAAGAGAGACCGGCAGATTGTGTGATTGACAGTCACGCACTTATGGTAAAAGGTGGATACATCAAATATGTAGCAAATGGTATCTATTCTTCATTCCTGCCATTAAAGAGAATTACACGTAAGATTGAGCAGATTCTTCGTGAAGAGATGGACAAGGTAGACGGACAGGAAGTACAGTTCCCGGTTGTTATGCCTGCATCTATCTGGGAAGAATCCGGAAGATATGAAAGTATCGGAGATGAGCTGCTTCGTTTCACTGACAGAAACGGTGCGAAGATGGTACTTGGTATGACCCACGAAGAAGCAGCCGTACAGTTGGTTCGTGAGTATGCACAGAGTTATACCAAATATCCATTTATGATTTATCAGATTCAGACCAAATTCCGTGACGAAGCAAGACCTCGTGCCGGCTTAATCCGTGTAAGAGAATTTACTATGAAGGATGCGTATTCTTTCCATACCAGCCAGGAAGACTTAGAGCAGTATTATCAGAGAGTACACAAGGCATATGAGCGTATTTTTGAAAGAGCCGGCATTCCGGAAGTAGTATCCGTTGCATCTGACTCCGGTATGATGGGGGGAAGTCTTTCCCATGAGTTCATGCTTCTTACACCAATTGGAGAAGATTCCATTGTACTTTGTGATGATTGTGGATATAAAGCGAATATGGAAGCAGCAGAAAATATTTCTGATATTGAAAGAGCAGCAGAATCTGCAGAACTGGAAAAGGTTCATACACCAAATATCCATACCATTGAAGATATCTGTGAATTCTTTGGTGATAAGACCAGCAACTCCTGTAAAGCAGTTGTTTATCAGAAAAATTCAGATGACAGCTATGTAGTTATCTTTATCCGTGGCGATTTGGAAATCAATGAGACCAAGCTTGTAAATTATCTTGGTGACCAGATTCATCCGGCAGTTATTACAGAAGAGTGCGGATTAAATGCAGGTTATATCGGACCGGTTGGCTTACATATCAATGCACCTCATGTAGTATTATATGATAAGTCTCTGGAAGGAAGAAATAACTTATCCTGTGGAGCAAATGAAGAAGAATACCACTTCAAGGGACTTGATATGGAGCGTGATGTAAAAGATGCAGAATATCATGACTTTGCAAAGGTATACGAAGGTGGAATCTGCCCGAAATGTGGCAAGAAGACCATCCGTATTTCCAAAGGTATTGAAGTAGGAAATATCTTCCAGCTTGGAACCAAATATACCAAGTCCATGAAGATGACTTATGTAGATAAAGATGGTGAGAGACAGACTCCAATCATGGGCTGCTACGGTATCGGTGTCGGAAGACTTGCTGCCGCTGTATGTGAAGCACATCATGATGAGTATGGTCCAATCTGGCCAAAGGAAATTGCTCCATGGCAGGTTCACCTTTGTGCAGTAAGACCGGACAATGAAGAAGTAAAGGCTTTTGCAGATGATTTATATGAGAAAATGCAGAATGCCGGTATTGAAGTTATCTATGATGACCGTACCGTAAGTGCCGGAGTTATGTTTGCTGATGCAGACCTTCTTGGAATTCCGCTTCGTGTTATCGTAAGTCCAAGAAATATGAAACAGGGAATCGTTGAAGTGACATCCCGTGACAAGACCTTAAAGGAACAGGTTCCGGTAGAAAACGTATTTGAAGAAATTCAGAAATATTTATAAGAAGAGCTTGAACTATTGTAATATTGAAAGTTGCATATCGTAAATGAATGTGAGAAGAACTCCTGCTGGTTGGAAAAACTGGTGGGAGTTTTTTGATAAAGGACAAAAGAAAATATGTAGAAAAAGAAAGAATAGTGTCGTATAATACAAATACATTTAGAAAAGTAGGGAGAAGAAGCTATGAAGTTATATCACGGAACAATATCGACTGGTGCAGATAATATAATAAAAAATGGTATTGTTTTAGAAAAAGGAAAGAAGAAAGTTGACTTTGGGCAGGGATTTTATACGACAAATTCATTTGAATTTGCTAAATCTACTGCGGTGAATAAAGCAAAAAAGACAAATTCGTATAATAATTGCAAATGTATAGTGTACCCAACTGTACTGACATATGAGTTTGATACGGATTTGGCAAAAAATATGAATGTGTTACAATTTCAAAATACAAATATAGAATGGGCGCAATTTATTATAAATAATAGAAATGGAATAGAATATATGAAAAGTGCTGAGACACACTTTCATAATATTTATAAAAAATATGATATTGTAAAAGGAGCTATTGCAGACAATAGTATAGTTCTTTTGAGCCAAATGTTAAAATTATCAGGGAAAAGGGTAAAAGAAGAAGATATAAAATCCATGTTGTATTCTTATCTTACTTGTCAGATATCTTTTCATACAGAAAGAAGTATCAGTTGCATAGAATTGAAAACTTGTGATATAATAAAGCCGAATAAAGAGAAAGGAGATGTTATAAATGAATAAATTTAATATAGAAAAATTTAAGTTATTCTTGATGGAAGAATTAGTGAGTGAATATAATGTTACAGAATTAGAAGCTCAGAGAATGATTGCAAAGTCCACAGTTAATAAGATGTTAAAAACATCTCCAGAGTTTATCATGCATTATTCGATAGAAGATAATGCAAAAGAGGTCTACAATGAATTTATGGGGATTCCACTTGAAATGTAAGAATATGTGAAAACTATATTCAAACTACGAGAAACACGCTTTGCGAGCAACTTGCGTAAAAGATAAAAGAGGCATTATAGCCTCTTTTTTTAGTGCGTCTGTTTATTGATATAGCTTGTCTTAAATTTAGAATACATAATCTTCTGGCTGCGGTACAGTCCGTAATAACCCGAGAGCATATAGCTGAATGCAATCGCAAGAAGCAGGAAAGGCATTGCGGCGAAGCCGAACATTTCAAAGCTGATCAGCAAAGAAGTAATCGGGCTGTTGGTAACGCCACAGAAAATGGCAGCCATACCGATGGCGGCACATAAGGTTGGTGAGAAACCGGTCAACGTTCCAAAGAGACAGCCAAAGCTTGCACCGATAAAGAAAGTCGGAACAATTTCGCCACCTTTAAAGCCGGCACCAAGAGTCAGGGCAGTAAAGATGATTTTTAAAAGAAAAGCTTCCGGTGCCACTGTGCCGTCAAAGCATTTGGAAATAATGTTGACGCCGGTTCCGTTGTAATCCTGATTGCCTACGAGGAGTGTAAGGACAATGATAATACATCCGCCTGCTGCTGCACGAAGGTAAGGATTTTTAATAAATTTCCGGTAGAGAGCTTCGCTGTAATGTAAGGAGATACAGAACAGGACACTGACCAATGCACATAAAATGGCAAGAATCGTTACGGTAACCGCAGAAGAAATTCCAAATTCCGGAATCTCCAAAATAGTAAAGGATGGCGGCGTAATATTAAAATAAAGTGCCAATCCATGGGCTACCAAAGCGGAAATTACGCATGGAACTAAAGCAGAGTAATGCATGATGCCGACGCTGACAACCTCCAGCGGGAAAATAGCAGCAGCCATAGGTGTTCCGAATAAAGCAGAAAAAGCAGCACTCATGCCGCACATAATCATAATATGTTTATCTTTTTCATCAAAACGGAAAAGTCTTCCGAGAGAATTACCAATGCTTCCGCCAAGCTGCAATGCAGCACCTTCCCGACCGGCAGAACCACCAAAGAGGTGTGTAATTAAGGTGGAAAGAAAAATAAGCGGAGCCATACGCAGGGGAATTTCGTCTCCGGAATGGATGGCGGAAAGCACCAGGTTGGTTCCGGTATCCTTTTCATCATGAAGAAGGTGATAGAGTAGCACAATCACGATTCCACCCAGCGGAAGAAAGAAAATGAGCCATGGATAAGATGTTCTTGTATCGGTAACCCATGTCATGCCAAAGTAAAAGGCAATTCCCACCATACCGATGAGAAGACCGGACAGAACAGAAAAAATAATCCATTTTATGGAAGTGCGCAGACGGCGCAGATTGTGTTTGATTTTATGTATTACAAGTTCTTTCGTAACTGGTTCGTTCATGATGCGGTAACTCCTTTTTATATAAAGTAAATATAGGCGTTTGCCAAACGCCGTAAGCCGCATAAATACGGCATTTTTTTGTTGCAAAAATAAAATATCTCCTCTAGGTTTATGGTAAAATAGAATTGTCG
>ONAD01000046.1 GCA_900315735.1 uncultured Lachnospiraceae bacterium
CGGCTGGCGAATCTTTTCGATGGGTCTTTAGACCCCAGTGCCGGTAACAGCCCCTTCTAGGGGCAGAACAAACCACCGGCTAAGCCGGTGGTTGTGATTGTTGCAAGGTATTCATAAGAAGTACCGGTGGCAACGTTTTACATATTATGAAATAGCAGTAATGGAACTGCCGGGGCAGGCCTTGGAATTAGAAGCTGTGGCCGCCGCCACCGCCTCCACCTCCGCCGCCTCCACTGCTGCCGCCACCGCCGCCGCTGCTTCCACCGCTGCTGCTGGAAGGCGGGCTGTAGACACGGGATTGCCGGATAAAGCGGATGCTTGGATTGGCAATATTACACTGCGTAAATACCTTTCCTAAAAGTTCGTCTTTGGATGGTTTCTTTGCACGGGAGAAGGAGCGCACCAGGAAATAGTTTAACAGCAAAGCAACGATAATTGCTAAAAAGGCATTACTGATGTATTTCATTGGCTGCGCAATTTTCCGCCCCTCTAATAACGTATTAATCTGACCAAAAGCAGTATAGGCACAGGTGTAATAGTCACCGTTCGAGGCATATTTGTATACATTATCCGTGATGGTGTTGGCATAACTTTTGGTGATGGTTTTATAAATGGTTCCGTTACTGTGAATCCAGATATTCCGCTCGTCCATATCAACGAGAAATACGGTTGCACTGGTGGAACCGAAGGTGTCGCGGTAATAGTTTTTGATATAATCCTCAGTAGAATAGTAAGGATTGTAATCAATGGATTTAAAAGCAACACTTCCGTAAGCGGTAATCGAAGCCATTTCTTTTCCGAGGGCAGTTTCTTCCTCGTCTGTTAGCAGGTCGGCATCGTCCTCAACGATGACCTGATAACCGGTGCTTTTATTGGTATAGGTCTTGGTTTCGGCTTTGCAGGTAATACTTCCGCTAAGTAAGAGGAAGAAGCATGCAAGCAGGCAGCCAAGAATTATTTTTGCAGAAAAAGGGCTGCATTTCTTCTTATATGTATCAGGCACGGTCATCACCTCCCTGTCGGTTAAACTGCGGCAGTTTCCGCATGGTAAGCATATTGTATTCCTTTAAAATGCTAAGAAGCGTAAAGATAATTCCGGCAAAAGATACAATTGCACCGCCATAGTAATAAAGGTCGGAAACCGGATGCAGGAAAGTAATCATTCCGGCAACTGCAATGGAAATCAGGGAACCTAAGAATCCCGGAATTTTTCCACGGGTGGTAGTTTCACTGAACTGGGAAAATCCAATCAGCGAAGTCAGAATGCCGCCGCCAATTACAATAAGCATAAAAATTTTGGAAAATGAAAAACCGCTGGAACCAAAGATTCCTATTAGTACCTGAATGGCAAATAAACTTAAAAACAGATAAGGAATAATATTTTCAAATGTTGTCTTTGCACTTTTATGGGGCTTTAAGTTCACCTTGACTTTGGGTTCTTTTTTCACATTTCCCTGTTTAAACTGATATCCTCTGTCATCCTCATAGCTTTCCTGCTTATGGATTTCACTCAGCTCCACAAAATAAATGATGGAGGCAAAAAGTGCCAGTGCAGCAGAAAGTATCAGGGTTGAAGTTGCCCGTATTGTAAAGAAAAGATTTAAAAGCAGAAAAATCGGGATAGCCAGTAAGAAGGAACTAAGTAAAAATTTACGGTTATCTACCGGGATATCTGCAGCAACTTTTCCGGTCTGTCCGTTAACTGTAGCGTAGGCAACACGGTCTTTGTTGCGGTAGGATAAGAACCATACCGGCAGCATGGCGCTGGCAGCTTCTTTACATTCCGTATTTAATGCATAATTCATGTAGTGGGCAGTTTCCGGATAGGTGAAATTAAATTCCTGGAAGGCAGGTATTTTTTTGACCTTGGAATAAGTTTGCTCATTGGCAATGGCTTTCGCATCTTCCAGATAAATATCACTGTCCACATCGGCAGTATCCGCATAGAAACCGCACAGAATGGACGGAGTAAAACTCTTCATGCCACGCACATCAAAAGGAGCAATATTCTCGCTGATAACATCCGAAAAGGAAGAAGACGCATCATAAGAGAGCCCTTTGTAATAGGCATCCGTCTGGCAGAGCAGGTTATAGTGGTCGGTTACGATATAGTTGCCTTCCCGGTGGCTTTTTTCAGCCGGCAGCTGTACCGTACCTTCGTGGGTAATGTTATATACCCAGTAAGGCATATAAATTCCACGGAAATTGTCTACATTGCGCGGGTCTTTCAGTTCCTTGGGAGCAAAAATGGCATGGCGCATCATTTTGCCATAAGCCTTCTTGCAGTTCTCCTTGGTAATCTGGAAAGGAACAATGTAGTCCGGACGTTTTTCCTTGGCAATCCGGCTGTCAAGAATCGTAGAAGCACCACAGAAACTGCAGAATCCGGTTGCAGCATTCTCCGTACTTAAGATTTCACCACCGCATTGCGGACAGGTGAAAATGTTGACATCATAAGTAGATGTCTCCACAGCATCGTGATCCTTCTGATAACTGTAAGGATTCAGCTGTGTGTGACAGTAGTCACAGAAAAGTGATTGTGTTGGAATATCAAACCTCAGATTTCCTCCACAATTGGGACATTCATACATATCATTCTCCTCTTTTGATTTAATATACTTAGGCGTTTGCGAAACGCCACAAGCCGCATAAATACGGCATTTTTTGTTATCCAAAAACAAATAACTCCTCACCGGATATGGTATAATAGAGTTGACAAGAAACCATTAACCACCATCCAAGAAAGGAGTTATTCTGATACCTATTTTTTTCAGAAATCATTTCTATGCATCGACGGGCAGAACCCGTAAATACCCTTTGCAAGCTTTCCTGTGGGCTTTGATAAATCTTATGATCCTTATAAAGCCGCTTATGGTTCCATGCCAACACACGCTTCTGCTAATCCTGAGATTAAGCAGTTGTATATCAATGGGCATTTTTGTTACGTCTTCAAGTTTGGCATTGTCACCAACGGGTTAGGTATCATCCGTCACATATCTTTTTATAACAAAGACTTTATGGTGTCTCATCCTGATATTGTTGTCGAAAAGAAATCCGACTCCCCTGACGAAGATAAAAGTGTTCATGATTCAAAACTTTTTATTCCAACACTTAAAGACTTCTTTTCCAAACATCCACTGATCAATTCGTAAACCTTCCTCGGAGATGCTGCTTTTGATATCGTAGAACTTTATAGGAGCCTTCTTACCGGTGACACTTTTGGTGATGACAAACATTTCTCAAAAGCTTATATTCCGCTGAATGCACGATTCGGCCTTGAAAATCAGGATTATACCATCAATGAAAATGGTATCCCCTGTTGTCCCCATGATCCATCACTCCCCATGAAACCAGAAGGTAGCAAATCAAACTTACGAAGCGGTATTCCCACTTCCAAGTTCGTCTGTCCAAAAATGAAATGGATCTACGACAAGACGACTCAAAAAGCCCATCGACAATGCTTTTGTGAAAAAACGTGTACTTCATCTAAATGTGGACGTATGGTCTACATTTATCCAGAGAAAGACCTGCGTGCTTATCCCGGAACGATTCGCGGAACCGAAGAATGGGATAACACCTATTATGATATGCATAAAACACTTATGAGTTTCATTAAGATGCTGAGAAACTCAGCTTTACTATCCAATTATTTTGACGTTTTTTATATAAATTTCTCAAATTATTATTGTAGATTTTCAAAAATATGGTAAAATCATACTATATGAATGGTTTCCTAAAGGAGGTACATATAATGTCAAAAAAAAGGGGGAGCATTGCAAGAAAAATTTGTGGACTGGTACTTGCAATGGTAGTTTTTTCGAATGTAATCTGTTTGTTATTGGTTGTAATGAATTCGCGTAATGCAATTGCAACTATTGTTCAAGACAGTATGTATGATATGGTAAAAAGCTATTCTACCATGACGGAGAATGCTTTGGAGATGTATCAGACCGATGAGCTTTCTTATGATCAGTTTTCCATGATCTTATCAGATGTAAAGATTGAAGGAATGGACAGCTCCTATGTGTATGTTGTTGATGAGAACGGAACCATGCTATACCATCCGACGCAGGATAAGGTTGGTAATCCGGTAGAGAATGTGGTTGTAAAAGGCCTGGTGGCAGATATTCAGGCCGGAAAGCATCCGGAAATGGATACTACAACCTATGAATTTAATGGAGTCATGAAATATGCAGGATATGATGTCCTGTCCAACAATAATATCTTAGTTATTACAGTGGATGAGGATGATGCCTTTGAAACCATTAATCGGACAACAAGTATGGCAATTGCTATCTTAATTGTTATTTTATTAAGCTCAATTATCATGGCATATTTCTTCGGGAAAAAATTGGCAAAGCCACTTGTTGATTTAAGTAAGATTGTTGAAGAGGTTGCTGACGGAAATATGAATGTGGACTACTCCAGGATTAGGCTTACCAATGACGAAGTTGGACTCATTGCAAGCGATATAAAGACAATGACGGAGACCTTAAGTGGAATCGTTGATAAAATCCGTCAGGTGGGTATCTTCATGTCAAATAACAGCTCGGAGCTTAATGTGACAAGTGAGCAGACCTTAGCAGCCAACGATGAAATTTCAAAGGCGGTAGAAGACGTCGCAGAAGGTTCTACCGAGATGGCAACATCGATTTCCGACATTAATGAGAACCTTGGAGATATGTCTTCCGAGACAAATACAATTGATATGTCCGTAGCAGATATCAAGCAGCAGACCTTGACGGTACAGGACAGCAGCGTTTCTATGAATGAGAAGATGCACAATATGAAGGAAAGCAACTTGAAGATGGAGCAAGGAATTGCTACGATTTCACAGCGTATCCAGAATGTAAATTCTGTTGTGGAGAAGGTTAGCGACATTGTATCTGTTATTGAATCCATTTCCGGACAGACGAATCTGTTGTCCTTAAACGCATCCATTGAGGCTGCCAGAGCAGGAGAAGCTGGTAGAGGATTTGCGGTTGTTGCAGAGGAAATCAGAGTCTTATCCGATAATACAAGTAGTGAGCTGAACAATATTAAAACAATTATTGCCGAGCTTGTACAGGAAGGGCAGGAGTGTGTAAGAGCTTCCGAAACTGTTGTGAAGGATAGCCTTGAACAACAGAAAGAGCTGGATAGTGTCTTAGATGAATTCCAGAAATTGGATGAGCAGATTGTGCTTACCGCAGAAAAGGCGGAGGAAATCAAGAATCTGATCAATGAAATGGTAAGACTGAACAGTAGTATTACAACAAGCAGCGACGGTCTTACGGATGTGAGTGCAGCGAATGCGGCTGCAACCCAGCAGATGAATGCAAACATAGAAGAATTGAATGCAATGATGCATGGTGTTGCCGAAATGGCATCGCAAATGCAGAATCAGTCCATAGAGCTTACCAATGTATTGCAGTTCTTTAAATAATGGTCTTACTTTTAAAGTAAATATAGAAAGTAGCGTGTTGTGAGGTTTCGGAACACGCTATTTTTGCGTTAAGGAGACTATCATTGTAGTCTCCTTTCTTTTTTATATAATAAATAGGCGTTTGCCAAACGCCGTAAGCCGCATAAATACGGCATTTTTTTGTTGCAAAAATAAAATATCTCCTCTAGGTTTATGGTAAAATAGAATTGTCG
>ONAD01000004.1 GCA_900315735.1 uncultured Lachnospiraceae bacterium
CATCATACAAATAGTATGCTTTATTAGTGGCTCACTCCGCCTGGACAGGTGGCTCAGTCTATACTGGACAGGCGGCTCTGCCGCACAAGAATATCCAAATCATCGTTTTCCCTTGTATTTCTTGGCAAAAGTCCACTTTTGGAATAAAAAAATAATATCGTGACCTATATCGAGTTAGTGTATGCGTGTAGTAGCTAATATGTATTCTAATATTACAATCTGAATTTTCAGTTTTTACTACCCTCTCTTTTTCTTAGCTCTTATTAATGTACTTTTGCTAATTCCTGTCAAATCCTCAACTTGCTTATATGAATTACTGTCCAATAATTCTAAAGCATGTTCTATCTGCTTTCTACTATATTTTTTCGGTCTACCTTCCCTAAAATCGGGATTCTGTTTTGCAATAGCTTTTCCTTCCATTGTTCTCTCAACAATCATATCTCTTTCAAATTCAGCAAAAGCAAAAAATACATTCCTTATCAATTTTGAAGATGGTGTATTATCCATAACACCGATATTCAAAATATAAACCTTAATTCCTCTTTCAATTAAATCTGATACCAATTCACTACCTTGTGACATACTTCTTGCAAACCTGTCCAGCTTTGTGACAATCAGTGTATCACCTTTTTGTATCTTATTCATCAGCTTATCAAATTCAGGTCTATCTGTTTTCGTACCTGTAAAAGCATCCACATAAATTTCATTAGCACCTGATTCCCTCAAAGCCTTTTCTTGTGCTTCTAAACTATTCCCGTCTTTCGCTTGTCCTTTTGTACTTACTCTTGCATACCCATAAATCATAGTAAAATCTCCTTTCGCTTTTGACACCAAGTTATGACACCTCTCTATGTCTTGATTTTAATACATTTAATTTTCGGTGTCAATACTTTTGAGTTTTGACACTTTTACAATTTTAAAAAAAGGGCTATCCATCTGACAGCCCCTTATCTTTTCTCTTCTCTGCTCATTCATTTTATAACCTCCTAACTAATGAAAACAAGTATATCCCCATAATTTATTTAACACTTGTCCATCACTAGGAATTTCTGTATAACTACTCAATACCGTCTTAAGTCTATTATATTCATCTTCTGTAATATCAATACCATAGTCTCCTTTAACAGTATTTCTCCAATCATATTTATCCTGGCATTCTGGACGGAAATACCATTTCTTATAAATCATTTTTCCTGTTTCTGGATCTTTACCAGAAAATAGACAAGTAATTGTTCTACCAGTAGCAATCTCCGTTGTAACTGATCTTCCAAAATAAGGATTGTACTGCATATAAGCTAATTTGCCACGCTCAATTGCATCTTGCTTTTCACGTTCACTCATTTCAAATAACTGCTGTGTCCCTCTTCCATAAGAAGTGTCATACACTTTACTGCTATTCACACCAACAGTTGAATACAACTTAACCCCATTTCTATCAGTTGTCTCAACTCTCTTTACTCGTTCTCCATTAATGTAGTCATTGCATAATCTATCCGCATAATGGACATTCCCTTTTTCATCAACTGTACGAGTAATTTTCTTCATATCATAGTTATCTTTAGCTGCCTTTGCAGCACTTCCTGCATAAATTCCTAAGAATGCTAATAGTCCTCCGAACATAATCATCAACCACCCTTCTTATTTTACATTACTATTTTCTCCACTTTTCCATTTCATCTACAGACTTCTTGTTTAAGTTATTATACATATCTTGTCTCTTACGAGATTCTTCCTTTTGGTTCGCTTTCCAAGGAAGATAAATACATAAGTACATTGCTACTAAAAATCCGATTAACTGTGCCATAATAATTACCTCCTTCACATGATTCAATTATAAGTTTTTATGTGTCCCATAATAAGGACTTGTTCCTACATTTAAAGTACATTTATTATCATGTTTAGTGACTAAACCCTTTTTTTCTAATCTTCCATGCCAAACATAATATAAGCATAGATATTTCCTATAATTTCAGTTGGGATCTCATTTTGTCTATCAATTATATCATCAATGGTTTTAAATCCGTTAGTTCGTAGATATTCTAATGATTCTTTGCGTACTTTTAAGGTTTCTATGCTTTGTCTTCTGATATTTTCTGGAACTTTGTGAACTATTTTCTTTTCAGGTATATTATGTTCTTCTTTCCCTCTATCATCACTGTTATGCAAATTTATCTGGATACCTTGTAATTCTTTTTTCCTTGCTTGTAATTCTGCAATTTGAGCATCTATTGAAGCAATTTCTGTATTTTGTGCATTGTATTCTGTATCTGGAATCCATTCCATAATATCGCATGGTTGTGCATGAAGATATTCGCAGATACGGTTTAACGTGTCCGTTTTAAATACTTCATTTTTACTTATTTTAGACACAACATTTGTACTAATACCAGTATCTTTGCATAGTTGTGTCTTTGTTATTTTGCGTTCATCTAATAATTTGTCAAGTTTATAATATACTATCATATATTTGCTCCTTCATTTTATTTTGGTGACACGCCACCACCCTGATAAGGATGTTGTATAGCCCATCTTACACTTTCAGGTATTTTAACAGGCTGTGTACCATGTTTATTCTCCTTGTGTGAGTATCTTTTCTTATGTTTTACTTTGGGATTAATCTTCTTTTTATTCCTTCTATAATAGTCCCACATAAATTCGGTATATTCATTTTTCATCATACACCGAGTCCATTTTTTCTTTATCGGATTATATATGATAACCAGTATTTCCCTACTTCGTGCCGTATTAAAATTTGTGCAAAACAACTCTATCCCATTATCTGTTTGCAACACAACAGTGCCCTTCGGAAATTCCTTTCCATGTATAAGATACTGTCCACCCAATGTATGATAAATTCTAATAAATACCACCTCTTATATGTTATATATTACCATAATTTTATTTATATTAGGTCATTTCATCAGCACTTTACACAATACTACTTTACCATACTTTATCCTACTTTTCAATATTAAGTATGACTTGGTAGTATATTATCTACAAGGTAGGTGATTGAATGAAACCATTAAAAAATAAAGTAAGTATTACCCCGATGAAGATATTATTGAGCGAATAAAACAACTGGCAGAGGATGATGATAGGTCATTCAGTCAGTATATAAATATGGTATTAAAGGAACATTTGAATGCTATTGAAAAATCCGATAAATAGGCAAAAGACACCACTACTTATTCCATAAGTAATGATGTCTTTTCTACTTTTCCAACTCTTTTTCCATAATTGTTCTGATTGCTGTAATATCCGTAAAAGTAAGTTTTATTCCACGATTATGCATTGCCAGCACTTCATTTAGGTTTTCAACAAGTAATTTATCCAGCTTTTTATGTATTGTAACTGGTTGCTCCTGAATTGTATGTATATGGTCAAAATATTTTTCAATAACAGGGAACGCATTCTGTATCAGAAAAGCATTTTCTTTTCCCGCAAATAACCCAATTACAATCGTATTGCATTTACCATATCTTTTCTTTTTCTTGTCAACGATTCCCTTATATTTCTCTGCCTGTGAACTAATCGGAATCATCCAATATAATTTTGGATTCTTTTTATCCTGAATTGCATAATAATGAGGACGATAATTTCCCTGTTCCTTATTGCTCATCAAGTATTTGTCCTGAACTAAGTTAAAAAATTCATCCTTGATATGATAAGAATATCCCTGTCGTATCTCCATAAGCAACCTTTCCTGTGTGATAAAATTCCCCATCAGCATTTCACTGATGGGGAACATTTACAAACTATACTATTTTTATCCCACCTGTATAGCAAGTGGCTTCATTTACGAACTGAATTATTTATATCCCGCACCATCAGCAAGCGGCAAACATTTACTTCTATCCTTAGTATATACAGTATCTTTGAAATAATCAACCTGTTTTTTCAAGTTTAGAAATAATTTTTACCATACCATGGCTCACCATTTGTCGTAACTCTGTCGCAAAATACAAATATAAGCCTTCTAAATCGCTTGAAAATGCCCTATTTTCGGCATTTTACTTATCGAGTGACTTCATCGTCGGGAAGAGCAATACGTCACGGATTGCCGGTGAATCTGTCAACAGCATAACCAGACGGTCGATTCCATATCCGATTCCACCGGTAGGTGGCATACCGATTTCCAGTGCATTTAAGAAATCTTCGTCGGTATGGTTTGCTTCCTCATCGCCGGCTTCAAATGCGGCATCCTGTGCTGCGAAACGCTCACGCTGGTCAATCGGGTCATTTAACTCGGAATATGCATTACACATTTCCCATGTATTGATAAATAATTCAAAACGCTCTACCTTGGTTGGGTCAGACGGTTTCTTCTTGGTAAGCGGAGAAATTGCTACCGGATGATCCATGATAAAGGTCGGCTGAATCAGTTCTTTCTCACAGAATTCTTCGAAGAAAAGGTTGATGATATCGCCCTTGGTATGACGCTCTTCGAATTCAATGTGATGCTCTCTTGCTAAAGCCTTTGCAGCCTCATCATCTGCTACGGTATCGAAATCGATGCCGGCATATTTCTTGATGGCATCGTTCATGGTCAGACGCTCGAAAGGCTTTCCAAGGTCGATTTCAATGCCATTGTAAGTAATCTTTGTAGTGCCGCATACTTTTTCTGCAAGATAACGGAACATGCTCTCGGTAAGTTCCATCATGCCTTCATAATCGGTGTATGCCTGGTATAACTCCATCAATGTAAATTCCGGATTGTGGCGGGTATCAACACCCTCGTTACGGAATACTCGTCCGATTTCGTAAACACGCTCTAAACCACCAACAATCAGTCTCTTTAAGTATAACTCAAGAGAAATACGAAGTTTTACATCTTCATTTAATGCGTTGTAATGTGTTTCAAATGGTCTTGCGGCTGCTCCACCTGCGTTGGAAACCAGCATTGGAGTCTCAACTTCCATGAAGTCACGTCCAGCTAAGAAATTACGGATTTCCTTGATAATCTGGGAACGTTTGATGAAAGTCTGCTTGGATTCCTGATTCATGATAAGGTCTACATAACGCTGACGATATCTGGTATCGGTATCAGTAAGTCCGTGGAACTTCTCTGGTAAAATCTGTAAGCTCTTGGATAATAAAGTTACCTCAGATGCATGGATAGAGATTTCTCCGGTCTTGGTCTTAAATACCTTTCCTTTGATTCCTAAAATATCTCCGATATCATATTTTTTGAAATCTTTATAAGAATCTTCTCCGATTTCGTCTCTTGCGACATATGCCTGAATACTTCCTTTTAAATCCTGTACATTACAGAAAGAAGCTTTTCCCATCACACGTTTGAACATCATACGACCTGCAATAGATACCTCTTTTCCTTCATAGGCATCAAAGTCGTCTTTGATATCTGTGCTGTGGTTTGTTACATCATATTTGGTTATCTGGAACGGATCTTTTCCATTTTCCTGAAGTTCTTTTAACTTATCACGGCGCACCTTGATTAACTGGTTAATATCCTGTTCCTGTACGTTCTTCTGTTCCGCCATCTTTGTTCTCCTAATCTGTTAGTTTGATCTGTGGATTCCTAATACTTTGTATTTTAAGTTACCCATCTGGGTCTCAACTTCTACTACGTCACCAACGCTGGCACCGATTAATGCTTTACCAACCGGAGACTCGTTGGAAATCTTTCCCTTTAAGCTGTTTGCTTCTGTGGAACCAACAATTTTATATTCCAGTTCTTCATCGAATTCCATATCAAGAATTTTTACCTGACATCCGATGTTAATCTTGTCTAAGTCAACTTCTTCTTCTACTACGACTTCTGCATTCTTTAAGATTTTCTCAATCTGTTCGATTCTTGCTTCGATATCACGCTGCTCATCTTTTGCTGCATCGTACTCAGCGTTCTCAGATAAGTCTCCCTGCTCTCTTGCTTCTTTAATCTTCTGTGCAACTTCTTTTCTTCTGACCACTTTCAGATTCTGTAACTCGTCTTCCAGTTTCTGTAAACCCTGATAGGTCAAAATGTTTTTCTTATCCATGCTCATTAGCCCTTCCTTTTATAGATTTTCTATTCTGCATAAAATTCTCGCTCTAATCGATCTGAAACCGCTTCACGACCTGTAAATCCGGTTCCCTTAACAATCATAATATTATACCCAATAGGTACCTCAATGTCAAGATTTGCCCGCTGATACCAGTTCCTTTTATAAATGGAAATATAGATACTTTTTTCCAACAAAAAATCTTCCCGGATTCTTCCATTTTCCTCAAAATCCAGTATCAGTCTGCCCTCTTCCGGACCGGCTCCTTTTTGCATTGCATTTTCCTTCTTCTCAAGCACTTCTACAATCAGTCCCAGCTCCTCATAGAGATAATCGATTTCCCTTTGGTGATGTTCCGGCTGACCGGTGCAAAGCGTATATGCATTAAGTCCCGGATAAAGCTGCCTGAGCATATACTGTTCTTCCTCCCGTCTTAGATATGCGCCAGCTTCCGTATCAATGACGAAAAGCCGCATGTTCCGGTAGGAAATGCCTTTCTGTTCCAATACTGCTTCTATTACTTTTCGAAAAGATGCATTGCAGGGAAAGTAAATTTCTTTTTCCATCAGGTCATCCTGCTGGCTGTTCCTGCTCTCCGATTGCAGATTGTTTTTAGCGTCTGCGTTTCTTTCCTTTTTATTCCTGCGTAAAAGACTTTTTAGTTTTTTCCACCATTTCATGCTTCATTATATGATGCAAAGGTTTCTAATAATTCCTCCAGCTGCTCATAAGTTTCCACTTCATTGAGCAGGCTTCGAAGCTTGGAGGCATGCTTGTAGCCGCCGGTGTACCAGGCTGCGTGCTTGCGCATTTCCCGCATTCCGGTAAATTCGCCTTTAAAAGCAATCTGCATCTTTGCGTGACGCAGCACCATTTCCACCATTTCTTTGGCAGATGGCTTCGGCAGTTCTTCACCTGTTTCTAAGAAATGATTAATCTGTGCAAATATCCATGGATTTCCCTGTGCTCCTCTGGCTATCATCAACCCGTCACAGCCGGTTTCCTGCTGCATCCGGTATGCATCCTGTGGTGTAAAAATATCACCATTTCCGATGACCGGAATCTTTACGGCTTCTTTCACTTTCCGGATAATCTCCCAGTCCGCTTTGCCGGAATAATACTGCTCTCTGGTCCGCCCATGCACTGCAATGGCAGCTGCCCCGGACTCTTCCGCAATATGCGCCATTTCTACCGCATTGACATGGGCTTCGTCAAAGCCCTTCCTGATTTTTACCGTCAGAGGCTTCTTTATGGCTTTTGCCGTCTTTTCGATGATTTCACCTGCCAGAAGCGGATTTTTCATCAGTGCGGAGCCGTCACCGTTATTGACTACCTTTGGCACCGGGCATCCCATATTAATATCAAGAATATCAAAGGGACGATGCTCGATACGCTTTGCCATCTCGCTCATAATCTCCGGGTCGGAGCCAAAAAGCTGCAGTGAAACCGGATGCTCCCGCTCATCAATGGCAAGCAGGCTTTCGGTATTCTTATTATTATAATAAATGCCCTTGGCACTGACCATTTCCATGCAGATAAGTCCTGCTCCCTGCTCTTTGCAAAGTACACGAAATGGCAGGTCTGTTACCCCTGCCATTGGTGCTAATATCAAATTATTATCAAGTGTTACATTTCCTATTGTCAGTTTCATCGTTTCTGTTTTGCGTAAATAAGACGCATTCCTTCTAATGTCAGTGTCGGATTGTAGTACTGAATATATTTTGTCTCATTTGCAATGATTTTACCCAGTCCGCCGGTTGCAACTACTTTTACATCCTTAAGTCCGGATTCTTTTATCATATTTTTTACGATATATTCTGTCTGTCCAATCTGTCCGAATATCAGTCCTGCCTGCATACTGCTGATAGTTTCTCTTGCAAGAATGGTAGACGGTTTCTTAATCTCGATTTCCGGAAGCTTGGCGGCATCTTCCCAGAGTGCCTTTGCTGAAATACGGATTCCCGGAGAAGTTACTCCTGCGAAGAAATCACCATTTCCATTGACGAAATCATAGGTGGTTGCAGTACCATAGTCGATTACGATAACCGGTCCGCCATAAAGTTCGTAAGCACCTACCGCATCTACAATACGGTCTGCTCCAATCTGTGCCGGATTCTCGGATGTGATGCGGATTCCGGTCTTCACACCCGGCTCCACAACCATTGGCTTAATATCAAAATATTTAATCATTCCGCTGCAGAGGGAATGCATGACATTTGGTACTACCGATGAAATGATGGCATCCTTGATTTCATCATGGGAAATCTTATTATGCTCTAATAAATCAATGATTGTAATACCGTATTCATCAGAAGTTCTCTGCATTTTTGTTGTCATACGAAATGTTGTGATTAATTTTTCCTCATCAAACACTCCGATGGTAATGTTGGTATTTCCTACGTCAATTGCCAGTAACATACTAGTCCTCCTTATCTTCTGTGAATTCTTCTCCCAAGAAAAATACACGGTAATACATCTCAAGCGATTCAAAGAGCTCTGTCTTTTCCCGCTGCATCTGTTTGATTTTTAACACACTGCCGATTTCATCATAAAAGAAATCCCCATCCTCGCACTCTGTCCGGAAATTCAGATTTCCTTCTTTGTCAAATATGAGCTGCAGTGTTCCTCCGATATCCTCTGTATACAGTACACAAAGAATATTCAAGTCCTCTTTGATTCCCTCCGGAAGTCCGTTAAACAACGGATTCAGATAGAATTTCTTGGTATAAGCGCTGGAACCGCATAAAACGATTTCTTCCTGCTCCATATATTCATACTCCTTTTTCTTATTTATACATATCCATAAATGCCACGGACAGATACTTCCCCGGAAGACACCAGTTTTCTTGCTTCCCAGGTATCTACGATTAATTCACCCCGGTCAGTAATGCCCTGTGCCACTCCCTCAAATGGCTCTTTCGGGTCTAACACTCTTACCTTCTGCCCTTTATTGGCAAGGCTTGCATCGTATTCCTTCCGCAAATCCCGCAAATCCTGATATGCCATAAACCGGTCATAATAATACTCGAATTCTTCCCAGATAGCTTCTATTAATCCTGCACGGTTTACCCGTTTTCCACTTTGTAAAAGAAGCGAGGTGGCATTCTGTGCAATCTCTTCCGGGAAACTTTCATTATTCACATTGATGCCAATGCCTACCACAATATGGTTTACATAATCCATCTGTGCACTCATTTCTGTCAGGATTCCTACCACTTTTTTTCCGTTGATGACAATATCATTTGGCCACTTTATCTTTGCTTCCATACCGGTACAACGGGTAATGCCCTTTGCCACTGCCATGGCTGCCACCAGAGTCAGCATGGATGCATTGGAAGGATTCATCTCCGGTTTTAAAATCAGTGTCATAAAGATTCCGGTTCCCGGCAGAGAGCTCCAGCCTCTTCCTCGTCTGCCTTTTCCGGCATCCTGCTGGTCTGCTACCACGAGGGTTCCATGCTCGGCTCCCTCTTCCGCCAGACGGCTGGCTCTCACATTGGTGGAATCTGTTTCATCATAATAATAGATTTTCTTTCCAATCCAGTCGGTTTTACGGATGCTGCTCAATTCATTTTCGCTTAAGATATCCGGTGTACCTACAATCCGGTAGCCCCGGTTCTGCACTGCTTCGATTTCATATCCATCCTTTTTCAACTGATTGATTGCTTTCCACACTGCGGTTCTGGATACGCCGAAGCGTTCGCAAAGCTCCTGTCCGGAAACATAACCTTCCGCTTCCCGCAGTGCTGCAAGTATTTTTGCTTTCATAGGTCTTTATTCTCCTAAAGTTGCAAGCATAACTGCCTTAATCGTATGCATACGATTCTCTGCTTCATCAAATACGATGGATTTCTCACTTTCGAATACTTCATCGGTTACTTCCAGCTCGGAATATCCGAATTTCTCATAGACATCCTGTCCAATCTTGGTCTTAAGGTCATGGAATGCCGGGAGACAATGCATAAATAATGCCTGCTCTCCTGCGTTATCCATCAGCTTCTTATTTACCTGATATGGCATCAGGTCTGTAATACGCTCTTTCCAGGCCTCTTCCGGCTCACCCATGGATACCCATACATCGGTGTAGACAATGTCTGCGCCCTTGGTTCCTTCCATGGCATCTTCTGTCAGAGTAATGGTTCCGCCTGTGCGGGATGCCACATCTTCACAATATGTAACCAGCTTTGGATTCGGGAAATATTTCTTATTGGTACATGCCACAAAATGCATACCCAGTTTTGCGCAGGTTACCATCAGGGAATTTCCCATATTATAACGGGCATCTCCCATATATGCCAGCTTTACGCCCTTTAATCTGCCAAGATGCTCACGGATGGTCAGCATATCTGCTAACATCTGGGTCGGATGAAATTCATTGGTCAGTCCGTTCCATACCGGAACGCCTGCATATTTTGCCAGCTCTTCTACGATATCCTGACCATAACCACGATATTCGATTCCGTCAAACATACGTCCCAAAACTCTTGCGGTATCCGGGATACTCTCTTTCTTTCCAATCTGGGAACCGGATGGGTCAAGGTATGTCACATGCATACCAAGGTCATGGGCTGCCACTTCAAAAGAGCAGCGGGTTCTGGTACTGGTCTTTTCAAAAATCAGTGCAATATTCTTGCCAATCAGGCTGTCATGCAAAATACCCTGTTTTTTCTTTGCTTTCAGGTCTGCTGCCAAGTCTATCATATAGAGAATTTCTTCCGGTTCGAAATCCATCAGTTTTAAGAAATTACGTCCTTTTAAATTCATTGTATTTCTCCTCTTTTCTTCTTTTTATACAAAACGGGCTGTCCTACATAGATGTGGCAGCCCGATTTTCGTTTCGATTCATGGTTTCCTTTTTAATTATTTATCTCCGGCAACCTCTGTAATTGATTTTACCAGCCCTGCAACACCCTGTATCTCAGATGGAATGATAATCTTTGTTGCCTTTCCATCAGCAGCCTTTGCAAAAGCTTCTAAGCTCTTAAGCTGTAATACAGCATCGTCCGGCGCTGCTTCTTTTAAGAAACGAAGTCCGTCTGCATTTGCCTGCTGAATCTTTAAGATAGCTTCTGCCTGACCTTCTGCCTCTTTTACGGTTGCTTCCTTCTGTGCCTCTGCACGTAAGATTGCTGCAGTTTTCTCTGCCTCTGCATCTAAGATTGCAGATTCTTTCTTACCTTCTGCTACAAGAATCGTAGATTTCTTCTCACCTTCTGCCCGAAGAATTGCCTCACGTCTTTCACGCTCTGCCTTCATCTGTTTCTCCATGGCATCCTGAATTGCCTTCGGTGGGATGATATTCTTTAACTCTACACGGTTTACTTTAATTCCCCATGGGTCTGTTGCCACATCCAGAGAAGCTCTCATCTTGGTATTGATAGTCTCTCTTGAAGTAAGTGTCTCATCTAATTCCAGATCACCGATGATATTACGAAGTGTGGTTGCAGTCAGATTTTCGATTGCCATAATCGGATTCTCAACACCGTAAGCAAATAACTTCGGATCTGTAATCTGGAAATATACAACGGTGTCAATCTGCATGGTTACATTATCTTTGGTAATTACCGGCTGCGGTGGGAAATCAACCACCTGCTCTTTTAAAAGAACTCTCTTTGCGATACGGTCAATAAACGGTGCTTTAAAATGAAGTCCTACGCCCCATGTTGCAAGATATCCACCCAGACGCTCTACAACAACTGCATTTGCCTGCGGTACAATCTTGATACATGACACAATAATTACCAGTACAAGTATTACTAAAATGATAAGTGCTATTAATCCTTCCATTTTTACCCTCCAAAACTTATATTTTTGAATAACTATTCACATATTACTATACTTTTTCCAAGATTACAACAGGGTGCCAAAAAACTCTTTTGACACCCTGAATTGATTCTCTCTTATATTTTCTTAAATTTTCCTAGAAAAATACATGGTTTCCGATTACTACTCCTGCCTGACCGGAACTTGCACGACGGAAACTTAATGCTCCACCGGTATTATCCACACCGGATAATGCTTCCTGTGCTGCCTGTAAACAGCTTCCGCTGACACCGCTTGAAATAACGGATGCAACTTTTCCATTTCCTGCCGGTGTAAACTGACCGCTCTGATAAATAACATCATAAAGGCTGGATGGATAAGCGCCGCTTCTCAGACGGTTCATAACAACTGCTCCGACTGCCAGCTGTCCTTCATAACATTCGCTGCCTGCCTCACACTGGATTAATGCTGCAAGGAGTGTTACTTCATCACAGTTTGCTGCTACAGATGCATTCTGTGTTACCATGGTTGTTGTAGTCTGTGCTGCTTTCTTTGCTTCCTCTTCTGCAGCCTTCTCTGCTAATGCAGCTCTTTCTTCTTCCATGGAAACTGCTGATGTTACATTTAAGGATACCGTTACATAATCTGCTGAAACAAATGCTGTGGAATTCTTTAAGCTGACTGCAACCCATCCTTCCGGAGCTTCTGTCTGTGTATCAACCACAAGTTTGTCTCCTTCGGATGCTGCCTTGATAACAGATGCTTCCGGATTTGCCTCACTACGGACACGAAGTCCGCCGGTAGTTACAGTTGCTACAGTGTCACATACAGTCTGTGCATAAGCGTATGCTTCCTGACCTGCCACACAATATTCGCTCTTTACATATCCGTCTACAGAACCGGATGTAATGTGATACCAGCCATCTAATGTTTCTACAATATCAGCTGCTGCACCTTTATATAATTTTCCAATTACTTCAGACTCTCCATCTGCGGAACTTCTTATATATAAGAAATCATCCACATTCGCCATGAGCTTACTGTTCCATGCCTGCTGCTCTTCGCTGAGCTGCGGCTCCTCTTCCTGTGCTTCTGCAACGACTGTCACATCTGCACGCTCAATGGATGCCTGCGCGGTTGCTGTGTCTCCCAATGATGCCAATTCTTCTATAATGCCGGCGGAGCCATATGCCTGTACGTCTGCCACAACTTTTGTTTCCTGCTGTGTTTCCGGTACATTTTCTACTGGTGCTGTCTGCATAACTGCTGTGACTGCGGTTACAACGGTAAGCATCACTGCTATAATTGTGCTCTCAATCACTCTTTTTCTTAAATTCATTTTGACCTCCATAACATATACCATATTTTTCATTTTTTAAGGATTATTAACAAGTATATGTCATTTTATTCATATTTATTACATTTATTACAAATTTGTTACGTCCCGGATTATAACAAAGTAATTTTTATTTGTCAAGTTTCTGTACTTTTTATCCAATTCATGATATAATCTCCTATAATAATTACGCAAAATCACCAGAAAAAGTTTCGTCTTTTTTCGTGATAGTAATAAGGAGGATGTATTTACATGAAGGAACGTAAGCAAAAAGATCCTGCTTTGAAGCAGAATCCAGTAAAGGCTCCAAAGCCTGCGAAAGCGCAGAAAGTGCCGAAAGCACCGAAAGTGCCTAAGGAGAAGAAGGAGAAAAAAACCGGACTTCACTCCATGCGCTTTAATGTCGTACAGTTAGTTCTGCTGAGTATTATCATCAGTGTTGCTTCTCTTCTGATTATGATTATTCCGGTTGCTGATAATGCAATTTCCACTCTGGCAGAAAGCTATATGCGTGATGTCTGTGATACCTGCGGTTTAAATGTTGATGCTGCCCTGAACCGGAGCGGTAACATTATTTTAAATCAGGCATATCTTGAAACTCTGATCGGTGATGTCTGCATCAATGATCTGGATTCCAGTTACGCCTATGTGGTTGGTTCAGATGGAACCATGATTTACCATCCGGATGAAAGTAAAGTCGGACAACCTGTAGAAAATGCCGCAATTAAACAGGTGGTAGCTGATTTGGAAGCAGGTAAAGAACAGCAGAAGGGTATGGCAATCTACGAATTCAGAGGTGCTGAAAAATATGCGGCTTACTATGTTACTTCTAATAAAGCAGCTATTTTAGTCATTACCGCTGACCGTGGAGATATTTTAAGTTCTAAAGATGCAATTTATGCCCGCGCCGGTGGTGCCGCAGTTGTTATCTTTATTATACTTGGTATCCTTTCTTTCCTTATTGCAAGTAAAATGACCCGTCCGATTGTAGAGATTACCAATGTTATCAAACGTTTCTCTTCCCTGAACTTTGCAGAAAGCCCGACTACCATCCGTATCAGCAAACGTAAGGATGAAACCGGGCAGATGGCAAGAGCTATCGGAGATTTACGTGAGAAGTTAGTTACAATTGTTTCACAGATTAAGTCCCAGAGTGAACTGCTTTACAATGCATCTACTGAACTGGATACCAATGCATCCCACACTACATCAACCGTAGGAAATGTTGAAACTGCAGTAAATGAAATTGCTACCGGAGCTACCAACCAGGCTTCCGAAACCCAGAAAGCTACCGATGATATCGTTAATATGGGTAACATGATTGAACATACCAACAGTCAGGTTGAAAATCTTACAAGCACTGCTAACCTGATGCGTGAATCCAGCGAGGAAGCTGCTGCCACCCTGAAAGAACTGGACAACATCAACCAGCAGGCAATTGCTTCTATTGATGTTATTTATGAACAGACCAATATAACTAATATCTCTGCCCTGAAGATTAAAGAAGCTACAACTTTGATTTCTTCCATCGCAGAAGAGACTAACCTTCTTTCCTTAAATGCTTCTATCGAAGCTGCCCGTGCCGGTGAGGCAGGACGTGGATTTGCCGTTGTTGCATCGCAGATTCAGAAACTGGCTGACCAGTCCAATGAATCTGCAAACCAAATTGACCAGATTATCCATGCTTTGATTGAAGATTCTGAAAAAGCAGTTAAGACCATGGATGAGGTTAAAACTATTATGAACCTGCAGAGTGAAAACGTACATAAGACCGGTCAGGTATTCGAACAGGTTCGTGATGGAATCAGTTCTTCTATCAGTGGCGTAGGCGAGATTGCCACCAGAACAACACAGCTTGATAAAGCCCGTGGAGATGTTGTGGATGTCGTACAGAATCTTACCGCAATTGCCCAGCAGAATGCAGCAAGTACCGAAGAAACTTCCGCTTCCGTTATGGAAGTCAGCAATGTTATGCAGGAAATCATGGAAAATGCAAATCGTCTGAAAGAGATTGCTTCCATCCTAGAAGAAAATATGAATTCATTTACTTTATAATATGCAATAGAAAGAACTCCACCCGGCTGGATATTCCAATCGGATGGAGTTCTTTTTCGCTGTAATGCAAGGACTGATTCAAATTTAAATGATTTTATCTTACCCTGCTTCAGCAGTTTTTATAAACGTTTCATTAATGCTTCTCTTGCTTCTTCATAACCTGGTTTTCCAAGTAATGCGAACATGTTCTTCTTGTAGCTTTCTACACCTGGCTGGTTAAATGGATTTACTCCAAGCAGGTATCCGCTGACACCACATGCAAACTCGAAGAAGTAGAATAATTCTCCTAAGTAGAATTCGTTCTGCTCCGGAATCTTTACCATGAAGTTTGGAACCTGACCATCGGTATGTGCAAGAATGGTTCCGTTCATTGCACTCTTATTTACAAAGTCCATATCTTTTCCAGCAAGATAATTTAATCCGTCTAAGTCAACCGGCTCTTCCTGAATTGTGATATTGTGCTTTGGAGTCTCAACATTCATAACAGTCTCAAACATAATTCTGGAACCATCCTGAATGAACTGTCCCATAGAATGTAAGTCTGTTGTTAAATCTACAGATGCCGGGAAGATACCCTTCTGGTCTTTTCCTTCACTCTCTCCGAATAACTGTTTCCACCATTCAGATACATAATGAAGACTTGGCTCATAGTTGCAAAGGATTTCTACTGCTTTGCCTTTTCTTAATAAGATGTTACGAACTGCTGCATACTGTAATGCATCGTTCTCTGCGAAATCCTGCTCTAAAGCAAGCTTTCTTCCTTCTGCAGCACCATCCATTAATTTCTGGATATCTGCGCCACTTACTGCGATTGGAAGAAGTCCTACAGCGGTAAGTACGGAGAAACGTCCTCCGACATCATCCGGTACTACAAATGTCTCATATCCTTCTTCATCTGCAAGATGTTTTAATGCTCCCTTTGCTTTATCTGTGGTTGCATAAATTCTCTTTGCAGCTTCTTCTTTACCATATTTCTTCTCTAACTTCTCTTTGAAGATACGGAAAGCGATTGCCGGCTCAGTTGTTGTTCCTGATTTGGAAATGATATTTACGGAGAAATCACGGTCTCCTACTACATCAAGCAGTCCCTGTAAATAGCTGCCACTGATGCTGTTTCCTGCATAATAAATCTCAGGAGTCTTACGAACTTCCTTAGAAACATTATTATAAAATCCATGTCTTAAGAATTCGATTGCTGCTCTTGCGCCAAGATAAGAACCACCGATTCCGATTACTACTAACACTTCAGAATCAGACTGTATCTTAGCTGCTGCCTTCTGGATTCTTGCGAACTCTTCCTTATCATAATCTACCGGAAGATCCAGCCAGCCTAAGAAATCATTTCCGGCTCCGGTTTTATCCAATAACTCTTTTTTTGCATTGTCTACAAGTTTGCTCATATAGCCAACTTCTTCTTCGCTGATGAAGGAAGCTGCCTTTGAGTAATCAAATGTTACTTTACTCATTTCAAATTCACTCCTTTGTTTTTTCTATACACAATTCCCTAATTATGAATAAAATTTCATTAGAGTTTATTTTATCAAACCTATATGCATTTATCAAGGAAAAATTTCCTTCAAAACTGCATTAAATACCGCTTCTTCCTGCTGTTTTCTCTTCTTTTCGATAGAATCCCGCATCTGTTCTTCCTGTCTTGATACCAACGGCTCTTCTTTTGTGCCATCCTCCGTTAATATGACATTCAGGTAATCTTCTACCTTATCCTGTATCACCTGTAATCTGCGGCCTGTCCGGTTCACTTTAACCAGAATCTGCAGAATGATTATCATTTGTAAGAGCATTCCTGCCAGAATTATGTAATTTGCATATTCATACACAAAATTCACGAAAGCTCCCATTCTTATAACCTCTTTTCCTTTTTCTTTCTATTATAAAAAGGAACCTTTCATTTGAAAAGAGGACAGAGCTGTGTTTTCGCCGCATCTTTTTCCATTTTTCCCTTTGTTTCTGCGGTCTTCTACAAAAGCTGCTGATATTCTTCCCCATCCAACATATATCCGGAAAGGCAGCAGCCATACTCTTCATTTACGCCGATAATCCGGTTATAGGATCCAGCCAGCAGAATATCTTTTAATATCTTCGTATCCATACGCTCATTGATATTTCCAACCCAGTAGCGGATACCCTCTCCTTCAAATTTCCACGGAAATTCCGGATTCCATTTAGACACATCTTCATTGCCCGGAATTGATACAATCCGTACCGTCTTTCCATACCCCCGGTAACGTTTTAAAATCTCCTCCATGTTCTTGTGCATATTTACATTTCCCAGAAATAATACGCCCATTCGAAGCGTTCTGCTCTCCCTGGTAAACTGATTCCGAAGCATTCCATAATCATTTCGCTGGATGCATTTTAGCATGCATACCGTTCCACCGGCATCCAGATAGGGTGAGCACTGATTTTCCCTGCCAAAAGACTGTTCATACATGGCACCATCAATTTTGCTCCCACTCTCTTTTACCCTCGCCGGGCCTGCATACATAATAACTGCCGCATATGCTTCTAATCCATAGGTCTTTTTATAGGCCTCCAGTTCCCGCAGCATTCCCGCCTGATACTGTGTATTCTCAGGATGACGAAGTGCCCTGTCATAGCCTTCCTTCGTATAATACCTTCTGGTAAACTGGTATAATTCCGTCACGTCCATTCCATATGCCGAGAAATAAAATACCCATTTGTTCTCTATTATGCATCCGGCTTTTACCACCGGGATATATTCCCGTTCCATAATCTTTATGGTTTCCAGATCTTCTGCATCTGCCAGTTCAAAATAACTGCCTTCTCTGGCATTCTGCACCGCATCTAAGGAACAGGGCGGACAATTGCCATATAATAAATAAACATTTTCCACGCCCATGTCTTTTAATACATGGTATGGCTGGCGGATAAGGCTTGCAATTTCTTCATTATCTTCCTTCCAAAACAATTCCCATGGCTCAGGCATTCCCTGTTCCACCAATATCCGGTAAATCGGTGCCACATAGGGCATAATCACAGTTCGAATTGTCGTGTGTTTCAGTAGTGTATACAATATGCAGATGCAGGTTCTGGTATATTCTCCTACCACTACAAGGTCAATCGGTGCTCCGCTTAACCGGTCAATGGTATTTTCATCCAGTGCCCCACTTTCACTCATGCCGCTAAAACCGCCATTTATACCATCATTCATACTGCCGCTCAGGATATTTCTTTTTGTGCTGCTCACAGGATTTCCGGACAAATATACATAATTCACACCACAGTCTTTTTCTTCATTGTAAATGCTGCCCGCCTGAATGATTCCATTTTCTACATTTTCAAATAAGTATCGATAATATAATGCTTTCATCTTCTCATACCTCCCCATAAAATTCTCTGGTATTTTGTGATTGGATAAGATTTTAAATTAAGTTGACTTTTTTTGCCAAGAGTATAATATATTATTCAGCAAATCATTTTACAGTATAAGTAATCTGATATTAAAGAAAGGATTCTTTTCATGAAAAAAATCGTTTTAACAGGCGGTGGTACCGCCGGTCATGTAACTCCAAACATTGCTCTTTTTCCTGCTTTAAAGGAAGCCGGTTATGAAATCTCCTATATCGGTTCCTATGCCGGCATGGAAAAACAGTTAATTGAAGAACAGAACATTCCTTATTATGGAATTTCCTCCGGAAAGCTCCGTCGTTATAAGGATCTCCGTAACCTCACAGACCCGTTTCGTGTCATCAAGGGCTACGCACAGTCTGTATCTCTTTTAAGAAAAATCAAACCAGATGTTGTCTTTTCAAAAGGCGGATTCGTTTCCGTTCCTGTTGTTCTCGCAGCGAAACACCTCCGGATTCCTGCTATTATTCATGAATCCGACATGACACCTGGTCTTGCTAATAAAATTGCAATTCCGGCAGCCTGCAAGGTCTGCTGTAATTTCCCGGAAACCGTAGACTATCTTCCAAAAGAGAAGGCAGTTCTTACCGGTTCTCCAATCCGCCAGGAACTTTTAAGTGGTGACAAAGAACAGGCTGCCAAGCTCTGTGGCTTTACCATGGATAAACCGGTTATCTTAGTAGTCGGTGGAAGCAGCGGCTCCAAATTCATCAATGATGCTGTACGCGGTCTCTTAGATGACCTGCTTGTCAACTACCAGATTATCCATCTCTGCGGAAAGGGAAATATAGATAAATTATATAACAACCGCTCCGGCTATGTCCAGTTTGAATACGCCGGAAAAGAACTTCGGGATATGTTTGCTTTAAGCTCTCTTGTGATTTCCCGTGCCGGTGCAAATGCAATCTGTGAATTGCTTGCTCTTCACAAGCCGAATATTCTGATTCCACTGTCTGCTGCTGCAAGCCGTGGTGACCAGATTTTAAATGCCCGCTCTTTTGAAAAACAGGGTTACAGCTATGTAATTGAAGAAGAGAATCTGACCAAAGAAACCTTAGACGCTGCCATTAAGAAAGTCATGACCGAAAAGGAGAGTTATGTTTCTAACATGAAATCCAGCCAGCAGTTAGATTCTATTCATACAATTCTGAATCTTATTGAAGAAGCCAGCCAAAAAAAGAAGAAGAAAAAGAAAGCGTAAGTGCAAAAGGTGTAAAGTCTTAATTTTATATTAGACTTTACACCTTTCATTTTTCTAATTATTATTTTCTGATTTTATGTTGTTTCTCTTTTTATTTTACTTTTATCATATCTAAAATTTCTTTCATCTCATCATCTGAAAGCTCTAATGGAGTATATCTTAAGATATCATCATTCTTATCTCCCTTGTATCTTGGAATCAGATGCATATGGAAATGAAATACTGTCTGTCCTGCAGTCTCTTCATTGTTCTGAAGTAAATTAAAACCATCACAGTTTAATTTTTCTTTCATATGAACTGCCATTTTCTTGGCAAGCTTCATTGCCTTTGCTGCTACCTCCTCATCAATCTCATAAAGATTTGCAAAATGATCTTTTGGAATGATTAAAGAATGTCCCTTTGTTGCAGGATTGGCATCCATAATGACACGGAAGGTATCATCTTCATATACAGTATTTGTCGGAATATCGCCTGCTGCCAGTTTACAAAAAATACAATTATCGTCTTTCATGGTTACTCCTTCTTTCTATTCAAAAATAAAAATCTGATCTAAAGTACGCAGTGTCTTAAAGTTTCCTTTTGCAGTCATCTCACCGGTCATAAATGCTCTCTGGAAAGTCATTCTGCCAGCTAAGATATTATTCATGACTTCTCCGGTAAGCTTCGCATATACATCTACATTTTCCTGCTGTCCATAATAGCAGTTTAACTCTTCTCCGGCGACCTCTACTACTAATGGTTTTTTCTTCTCTTCAATCATAAAGAGATAGTTCGCCGTGAAATCCCCCTGTGGCACAAAATGGCTTTCTAATTCTGTAATATATTCTGTCTGTGTGTCATTCTGCTGTACGCTTAACTTATCCTTAAACATGGAAGCTAATTCTTCAATATCTTCCCTCTGCTTCTTCACATAAGAATCATCTGCCACATACTGGGATAACTGCTCACTCTCCTGCGGTGTTAAATCCATCTGCTGTGTCCGCAAGATGGTTCTGGTCACCGCCTGATTAGAAGTCGGCAGGCTCTTCTGTTTCTGTGAAATCGTACGATAAAGATTCTCTGCTTTCTTCTCAATAATCAGGGAATAGTCATGATTCATTTCAAAGCTTACCAGATCATCTACATAACCACACATTCCGCTGCATGGCAGTCCGCCTAAGATTTCCCATGCATTGGATAATGTCAGTTCCCCTTCACGTTCTCCATATGTGGTTGACATAACAATTGGCTGCATATAGGTTGTCTTGATTTTTTCCTTGTCTCCGTAAAGCCAGCAGGAATCTAAAAACTGCTGCATATAACCACCGATTCCAAGCCACTCTACTGTCGTTGCCAGAATAATGCCATCTGCATCCTTTAAGGTCTGTGGCAACGTAGAGATACTGTTCTTGTGTTCATATATATTATACCGTTCCACACTGACACGAAGCTCTTTTAAAACTTCTTCCATTTTCCCAATTACATATAAAGTAGGATCATCCAGAAGTCCTCTTCCACCGTAATATATATTTACTTTCATTTCTGCCTCCGCATCTTAAGTTTTTTCATTTTACTTCATTCCATCATATACCAACAGTATATAAATTTTCCGGAATAAAATCAATCCTTTTCCTTTCTGCGATATAGAAGCAGCGACAGTAAAAATCCTCCAATCAGTCCACCTATATGGCACCAGTTATCCACTCCGGTACTGGTAAATCCATAATAAAGGCTCAATGCAATCATAATTACAATTCCTCTGATATTCAGTTCTTCTACTCTTCCCCTGTTGGCAAGCACTACCCAGAGTAAGGCTCCAAATACACCAAAAATCGCACCGGAAGCCCCTGCTGACACCGTCAGGGTTCCTTTGCTCTGCGTTACCAGAAGTGAAAGCAGATTACCGCATAATCCTGCGCCAAAATAAATGATAAGATAGCGCCACTTTCCCACCAGACGTTCCAGCCTGTCTCCGGTCCAGAATAGTACAATCATATTATTGGCAAGATGTGCCAGTCCAAAATGTAAAAACATGGCAGTAAACAATCTCCACCATTCGCCCTGCCCGAATACATCCGGCGGAAATACTGCTCCATGCTGTTCCATAAAAGCTGCAGATTCCGTATCACCAAGTGTGCTCAGTATCAAAAATACCATGACATTTATCAGAACAATACCTGCATTGCACCAGGATGGATATTGTTTGAATCTCTGCCATAAAGTAAGCCGCTGCACACCACCACCGGATTTCTGTTCCTGCAATGCATCTCTTAATCCATAGAAATCTCCCGGCTGGTTTTCAAAAATCATAAGCTGTCCAGACCGCTCATTGATAAGCCAGACATTCCGGCAGCTGCCACAGAGCATACGAGCCTGTTCCATTTCATCTGCTACCAGTAAAGTCAGTAAATCCACCTGGTAGATTGCCATATTCTGCTCACATCCCGGTATTCTTCCCTCTGGATGTAGAAACAGTTCCTGCAGCCTCGCCTGAATTGCCTGTAATTTTTCTGCTTCCAGTACAAATCCTGTATGCATAAAGATTCCGGCAACCACCTGCGCCCTGCCATCTGTAAATCTATAGTATACCCCGACTTCTTCCGGCGATACTTTGATAAAAGAATATCCTCGACTTTTTAAACATGCATCTATTTTCTGAATCAATATAACTTTTCCCTCTTCCAGTCTTTTATGCATCTGACAATAGCACTTTCAAAAGACACTGTCAACGAAGGAAATATAACCTTTTTCTTAAAGAAATGTAAACCGCTCACGCCCCAGCTGAATCACATCATTCATGCATAACTGCTCTTTCTCCCGATAAGCCAGCATTTTCCCATTGAGCCATGTTCCATTCATGGAATTTAAGTCTTCCACATAATAATCCTCTTTCTCCCTGGTAATGCGTGCATGCATGCGGCTGACTCCCTGTATACATACATTTCCGTCCGCCTGCTCACTGCTGCCTATGATAAATGGAAAATACTCCATTCTGATATTCGAAATACCCTCTTTTCCATCATAACGCAAGACTCCCTCCGGAGCCCGCTCTGTTCCAAGATAAACAGTCGGATTTTCCTCCTGCATTTCTTTGTAATCCATAGGTGTACACACGATTTGTTCTTCCTCCTTCTCATGATTTATCTTTCCTGTTAAGAATGCTGGAATCCGGCTGATTGCAGCAATGCATTCCTGCAATTTTTCTTCCATTGCCATATTCCAGCCACGGCTTTGGGCATCCTTCTTATAATATTCATCATCCTTTTCAATCATATCTATCTCATATTTTTTCCAATACCCCTTCTTTTTCTTCTGACCTGCTGTCTCTTCCTCTGCATCTACCTCTTTCTTCTCCGGCTCCCATGGCATAACGCCCTTCTGCAATGCCGCTACCTTTTTCGAAGAAACGGTTTTCTGTCGGTCCGGTACATAATCTTCTACATTCTGCTGCCGGTACTGATATAATATCCTCAGGATTTCATCTAAAGAAAAGCCTTCTTCTGTCGATTTCTGATATGCTTCATAAGAGGCAAGTACCATCTGTTCATCTTCATGATTAATCTTTGCCAGAAGATATTCCATCAGCTTTCGGAAGCCTTCTGTAACAGGTTCTTTTCTACCGGGGCAATAGGTAAAGTAAAACTTCTTGGTTCCATTCTCAAGATAAATACTTTCCGGTTCTAATAGAATGCCCTCTTCCTCTAAAAGATATGGACGAATCTCCTGACAGATTCCGAGTAATGTTTCTAACATTTTTGCAAACATATCTATGGCAAAATCACTGCTCTCCAACACATGGTCCAAAGAACGTTTCCCGGTAATTTCATATCGAAACTGCGTCTCCCCTTCTGAAACTACCGGTTCAAACTGCAATAAATTATGAATATGATTCTGCCGGCACATATGAATCTGATACCCGGAATATGCGGGATTTGATGTAATGAACATATAACTCTGATTCAGATTTCTCTTATAACATATCTCCAATATAAATTTCCTCCATACATTCTATTTTGCTCTTGCTGCTTTCTTCCGCTGCCAGCTTTACCTTATCATGCAGTTCATAACTGACTGTAATAAAAGTGCAGAATATCACCAATATCATTGGCACTATAACTGCCGCCTCTATGGTATAAGAAGCAGGCAGATAACATTTCTTTTTCCATTGTCTTATAAAATCAACAAAATGAGATATGCTGCCAGCAGAAACGGGATAAATGGAATGGTATCTTTGCGTCTTTTTCTGTGCATTAACAGTAATACCAGTGCATACAGAGAGGACAGGAAAAGTCCTGTCAGAAGCAGACGCATGGTATTGATTCCTCCGATGTATATTCCCGCCACACAAAGTACCAGTCCATCGCCAATTCCAATCACTCCTCCGGACACTAGCGACAGGATAATGACTGCTGCCCCGACGGCAATGCCTCCTAACATGCTGTATAATGACTGGTTTCTCTGCCAGAGATGCAGCAAAATTCCCACAACGCCAAAGCACAATACTCTTATGCTGTGTATTTCTTTTTTTCGGATATCTTCGATGGAACATATCCCCAACATTCCAAGTACAGAACATATCGTCACCATCCCCTTATCTCCTTGTTATTTGTTATTTGTGATTTGTTATTTATGATTCACTATTTGTTATTTTTATCTACAATTTATGGATTGTAACCTGCCATCTGCCGTTTCTTTATCTGGCACTTTTCTTTATCTGATGCTTTTCTTGCTCAGGAAGCTTTTCTCTTTTCACATTTCCCGCAAGGCGAATGATCCCCGGCTTCTTCCAACAAGATACGATATACCGTACGTTTTAATCCACTGCAGGAAAGACTGTTATGCACCGCTTCTCCATATTCCGTTACAAATACTGTTTTTGCATCTTTCTTTCCCATACGGCATTTTTCGCAGTCTTTATATTTTGCACCGGAGGCATTCCGCAATCCGGATACTGCATCTTCCGATATTGCCAGAATGCTTAAATCCAGATAAGTACAGTCCGAAAACCAGTGATAGGATTTTCCCGTCTCTGTAATATAGACATAAGTTCCATCCTCATCTCCATCACCTCTATAGCCAATCCATTTATGTACTTTTGCCCGCTGATCCATGTCATAAGAAAACAGTCCCAATAACTGCAATGGATTTTCAATCCGGTAAGATACGCATAAATCAATATCATTTCCTGTTAACTGAGAACGCCAGAAAGAGAAACCCTTCTCTTCCCCTTCCACATAAATTACCGGTGCTTCAAGTTCTTCTAATTTTCTTTGAAACAGGATCTTTGCTTCTGCAATTGACACCACAGAATCCATCCCGCTTTCATGGGTCATATGTGCATGAATGGCACTCTTTCTTGCAGCATACTGCAGGGCGCATTCCACATCCTGCTGCAGCTCTAATACCCGGAAAAGAAAGATTACCGATAGTACACAGACCACAAACAGCGGCAATGCGATAGCTGCTTCTATTGTCATAGAAGCTGTTGTGGAGGCACATAAAGGTGTCTCTTTTCTATATGTAGAATTGCTATACAATAGATTTGTATTATCTGGGTTAGAGAGAGTTTTTTTATATTGATTTTTTGCTTGAATTCTGAGAAGAGACACCTTTATGCACCCCCTTTCTTCTTTTGTTAATAGATATAGGAAAATGAATTCTTTTCCTGAAAATGATAATCCCCTTTGAAGCCTTCTCCGCTTCCAAACCATCCGAAAAACAGTGGTTTTGCCTGATAAGTACACTGTATTTCCATGGTTCCAATCATGCAGTCCATCCTGAAGTTTTCCCTGTCCGGAAGCAGCCGGATATTCTGCTCCATCAGATTCATTGCCCGATAGGTAAGCTTTTCCTGCCCGATAAGATATAGTAAAATTCTTAAATAATCCCCATAGCTTAAGCCACTTTCACTGGTCTTACTTTCCTCTTCTTTTGCAAAAGAATCCGACAATGCACCGACATCTAATGTCCACTCGGCATTTCCTTTTAAAAAAGGAACCTTCCCGCCCTTTAAAAGCGTTTTTACATCTTTTACACTTTCCGAAAATGCCCATGCCACAAGGATTCCTTCTTCCACAACTTTGACTACCGCAGGATTGGCTGTCCAACCCGCCGTCACAAGCGCTATGGTATTCGCCAGTGCTGTTTTCTCGGTATCCCCTTTTAAATAAATGTAATTTGCCACCTCACGGATTGCCAGAATACGCTCTGCAACTCCTGTAAGATTTGCCACATCAGAATTCTTTCCTGCAATGAGATATTCCATCTCATATTGCAGCACTTCCGACTCACTCTGATTGAGATAATCACCGAACTGCTTCAGCAAATATTCCCGGAAGAAAAGTCCCGTTGTCATATCCTCCTGCTGTGCCTCTCCATTTCCTGTAAAACAGGTTCTCTTTGCAATGTCATTGGATAAGTCAATGGTCTGTGGAGATACTGCGGATACATCATCTACTACCAGAGATAGAATACTCTTATTCTTAAGTTCTTTTACATAATCCAGCGGATTTTCATTCTTCTGATTTGCGGCATTCAGTTTTGTGTCTCTTTCCAGTCCACTCGGTGTATGGGTCTCCTGAATAGCAGCTTCGAACTTCTTCTCGATGTCTTTATTGTCTTCCGTCAGTTCCTTTGCTTCTGTTGCTTTTTCATATAATTTTTCAATTGCGGTAATTCCCAGGGAACGCTTCACATAGTCGGCTGCCTGTCTTCGAAATTCAGCTCCGGCTTCATCGGTTGCCATGGTGTAATTCGTAATATAACAGTTCTCTAACTGCATCTCATAAAGATTGGTATATGACATTTTTAAGAATCCCGGCTTCGCCATAAGATTCTCTTCTCCAAGCTCCTGCAAGGACTGCTCCAGATTACTAAGTTCCGGTTCTCCCTTTCTGCCTGCTTCCAGAAAATAGAGATGATACTGCTCAAGAAGTGCGGTATCATACTCTGCCATTTTGGATTCCAGCAAAAGCTCCGTTTCCATTTTGCTCTGCGCCTCTAATCCATAGAGGCGTGCAGATTCCAGCAGAGTAAATACCAGACTTAGAATCATCGTCAATGCAAGGCTTAGGAATAATGTAATACTTCCTTTTTCCCTTGCTCTTTCCATATTCTACAAAGAACCGGTCCGCTGTGTAATTGTTGAAAAGATACCATTTAAAAGAGCCGTCAGCTTTGATTTAAAAATAACAATAAGACCAATCAGAACCACCAGAATCAGAACCACTTCCACAACGCCTACTCCATCTTCCTCTCTTAAAAAACGGGTCAGACTTCCTTTTATTCTCTTTGCAATGCTCATTCGATTTGTCTGCTTTACATTCACTACACCTTTCATGTTCCTTCCTCCTTTTTTACCTATCGTTTTAGTTACCTGTCATTTGCTTACCGACAGAGCCTGTCACCGGCAGATTTCTGCGACTGCTTAGTAACTTATATGTGCATGGTCATACATGCAGGCACAACAAGAATGACCATAATCACCACCATCATCATTAGCATGGGAAACAATAATTTTGTTCCGGCTTCTTCCCCCAGACGCTGCGCCATGGTCTTTCGCTGGGTAAAAGCATCTTCCGATTCTTTTGCAAGAATCCTGCCGATTCCCACAGTTCCTTTCCTAAGATTCTGTGTCAGAATTGATGCAAACCTGCGATAGGATGCCAGTCCGCATCGTTCTCCAAAACGCTCATATGCCAGACTTTCCCCCACTCCATCTTCTAACTCTCTTTTCGTAAACAGCATTTCCTCATAACCTGCTCGCTTTTGTAATCTTTGATTCTTCCGCTTGCTCTCATAGGTATCTGTCAGCTTCTTCCATGCCTGACGCAATGACATGCCGGCTTCTAACAGTAACCCCAGACGGCTGACAATTTCCGGATAATCCTTTACCAGTTCCTCTTCCCGGTGCTTTTTTGCATCCTGCTGTTCCTTTTTCTCACTCCATAGAATTACTACGGCAGCAAGTATCCCAAGGAAGAGAAAAATAACCAACGGCTTCCCGGTTTCTTCTTTCCAGCTAAGTGCTACACCATCCATATTCTGCGGCAGCTCTACTTCTTTTTCTTCTGCATTTTGATTGTAAAGATATTGTTCAATCCTTTTTCCCAGACTGGTTTCGTTCTGATTTTCTGCCGGGTATAGGCAGATGGAAAAGGAATACTCTGCCTGATTTTTCCCATTGGATAAAATTGCAGTGGCAGTTACCATCTGTCCGGGAGATAAATTTTCTTCCTCTATATTTCCCTGTAAATCAATCCAGATATCCGGTTCTAACTTCCATTCCACAGAAATGAGACCATCTTTTACACTTTCGCATAATACCACCTGTCCGCTGACATGATCCGCCTGCTGCCCGTTTCGAAAGACTTCTTCTGCTTCTTTTTCTGCCTCCGGCAATATCTCTTTCCATTCCGCCGCTGTTAAGGTGCGTTCCTGTAGATTTAATACAATCTGCCCCTTTTTTCCACTGTCTTCTTCTATGTAATTTAAGGCTTCCTGATAGTCTCCTTCTCCAGGCTCATTTCTTATCAAACGGTTCTCCTTAAAATGAGACTCCTGTTTTTGCATCCACTCCGCAGCAACTCCCAATAAAATTGCTGCCAAAAGCACCAGAATTACCAGCTTTTTCTTTTGCCTCTTCTTTTGCTTTAACATATACTTTCTCCAATCCGTCTTACGATTTTTTCTGACCAGAGATATGCCAGTCCATAAAGCATAAGACACCCTGTCATAATCAGCACTCCTGCTACATTCCCATACAGTGCTTCTAAAAAGCTTCCCGACGTCACATTGACAAATGCCAGTATAAATAAAGGAATTACATTCATTACCTTCTGTTCCATCTTCCTTGCTGTCAATGCTGTCTCTATGGTTTCCTGCAATTCCATACGGTCTGCCATCTGCCGTACCGTATTCCCCATAATTGCAGTAAAATCCCCGCCGCTTCGCTTGGCATAGGAAAAGATTCCTGCAAACTGCTCTACATCTTCTATCCGGCTTCGCTCTGCAAAATCCTCTAACAGCTGCTCCAATGGCGCATTACAGTCCATCTGGTGTATCATCTGACACATTTCCACTGCCATATCACTTCCCATGCCATACTGCTGTATCACATCTTTTCTTGCTTCCCGCCATGCATTTTCGATGGAATACCCTGCCCGCATTGCTCCTGCCGCCGATAACAGTGCATCCTTAAACTGAATCTTCAAATTATTCTGACGCTGCATCTTCGCAGAATTCTTTTTGCTTCGAAGAAACAATGGATACAAACCAAAGCCTGCAAGAATTGCCAGAGTGGACTGATAAAACAGCCAGCCTATCAGCACATCTAGTAGCAGAAATTCTCCCAAATACAATAAAAACTGCTTTTTCTTAAAATGATATTTACAATAATCCGGCAGCCTGTAATTTTTCCCGGTAGAGAAGTTCCCCCTTCTTCTCCCAGGTTCCGCCGATGCTTCCCTGCTCTTCTTTTTCTCTGAACCGGAAGAGTTCGTGTAAACATACCCTGCCATTTTCTACCCCCTTCACTTCTACAACCTGCAGTAATTTTCTGCTGCCATCCCGGATTCTGCCAAGCTGTATGATAATATCAATGGCAGATGCTATCTGGCTCTGGATTGCCGCCAGAGGCATATCCATTCCCATCAGCACCATCGTCTCAAGGCGGCTTACCATATCCATTGCCGAATTGGCATGTCCGGTACTAAGGCTGCCTGAATGCCCGGTATTCATTGCCTGCAAAACATCCAGTGCTTCTGCTCCACGGCATTCCCCGACGATAATCCGGTTTGGCCGCATACGAAGTGCACTCTTTATCAAATCCCGGATGGTAATCTCCTCTGCTCCCGGAAGCTTGATATCCCGGCTCTCCAGACGCACCAGATTCGGAAGCCCCAATAGCTGTAACTCTGCCGAGTCTTCAATGGTAACAACACGTTCTTCTTTTGGAATAAATTCCGACAGGGCATTTAAAAATGTAGTCTTGCCGCTTCCTGTTCCTCCCGACACAAAAATGTTATAACCGGCACATACCAGACGCTTTAAAAAATCTGCCACTTCCCTTGAAATAGACCCCCATTCTATCAGCGTCTGCATCCGGACAGGTTCTTTGGGAAAACGACGGATAGACAACGCTGTTCCGTCTATGGCAATGGGTTTTAAGACAATATTTACCCGGGAGCCATCCGGCAGTCTGGTATCTACAATAGGATGCAATTCATTTACCATCCGGTTACTACCTCCCGCAATCTGCTGTATAACATCCTGAAGCTTTTCTTCTGATGTAAAGTGTTTATCCCACTGATAAAGTCTCCCTGCCTTTTCATAAAAGATTCCTTTGGTGCCATTTACCATAATTTCTGTGATGTCAGCATCCTCAATAAGCTCCTGCAAAATATCCAGCCTCCGCAGGGAATGGAAAATTTCCCGAATCATATTCTGCCGCATGGAAATACTCATAGGCATTCTATGACTGTCTTCTTCCAAAGTCTTTTGCACCAGTTCTAAAATTTCTTCATCTTCCATGGTTCTTGAAATGTCCATCCGTTCCATTACCTGATGCTTCAAGCGTTCCTTTAACTTCTCCTTTGTCTCCATCTGAATGCCTTTCCCCCACACATCTTCTTACACATTTCCTTATGCACTTTCTTATGCACTTTCTTATCCATTTCCTTATCTACTTCTTTCCTAAGGCATTCCTTTTTCATTGCCTTCTTCTCTTTCCAGTTCCTGTGCTATCCACTCTTTAAGATAGCCTGCTGCCGCAACCGGATTGCCGGAATTTTCATATCTTTCACCTGTCTGCAATCGTTCCGGAATCTTTATGATCTGAATCTTTTCTTTTCCTTCCTGTGACATAAGCTGTTGTTCTACTGTATCCATTCCATATTCCTGCTTTAAAAATGCATACACCCTGTCACACTCTTCCATAATTCTTCCTGTATCTGCAAGCTCCGGCTGTATCTCTAATATCACATAATCAAAGGACAATTCCTGCCAGATAATTTCTAAAAGCCTGTGATAATCCTGTGCTTTTACTTCACCCAACAAAACCGCCTGTTCTACCGGAACCATAATGCCAAGTTCACCCACAGAAGTAATTCCACTCATCACACTGGCACCCCCATTGGTACTTCCAAGCCGGAGCGACAATAAAACATCGGATAAATTATGGCTTTCTTCCATTTCCGGCAACCGCATTCCACAATATCCTCTGGTATTAATGTATAAAACTTTTCCCCGCTCTGCTAAAACCTGTGCCAGTGCCAGTCCTGCTAAGAGGGATACTCCATCATACCAGGGTGACAGCAGCCCGATGGTACTGCCCTTTTTGCTTCCTCTCAGACAGATTTCTGCAGGGTGCCCTGCCAGCAATGCATACATCTCCTGCAGGATAACATTGGCAGACTGGTACTTATAAATATGGGGCAGTGCTGCCTCTCTGGCTCCTACCCGTTCTTCTGCCAGACATACCATTTCCTCTTTTAACGGAAGCGTCTTTGCTTCCTTTAATAAGCCGGAATTCACCAGCCAGATATCCTTCTTCTCATGCTCTAAATCTGCCTCCACACTGTTCCAGTCCGTATATACTTCTGCCTTTGCCACATTTCCAGTCTCCAGCAGATATTCTGCCAGTTTATTTCCATAAGTACGGTCTGCATCACAGACTGCAATTGATATTTGATTCATTACATTACCCCCAATGTCAATAAATATCCGCCCAGCACCGCCGGTGCAAGATGCATGCAGGAGCTGTCCATACCTGTCTGCTCCCGGTATGGCACCCACTGTTTTTTCACCAGACTGTTCTGCATATAAGTTCTAAAATACAGTATGCGCTTTATTAATGTTCCCTGCCTTATCAGCCGGAACAATCCATATACTGCTGCCAAACATAAGGAAAAAATAATTGTGCGAAGCACGATAGAATAATCTGTCATGCATGATAGTGCCATAAAAAGCTTAATATCTCCGGCGCCTAATGCATGTATTAAGAATAATAAATAGAATAGAATCACGGGAATTAACATCGTTACTGTTACCAGTAAGATTCCCTTTTCTCCTTCTCCCCGGATATGCGCTGCATATCCTATCATCACCCCCATGCCAGTCAGCCAGTTCGGTATCTTTGACTTCCATAAGTCAAAACAAACTGCCAGTCCAAGCATGATTATCACCAGTATTGTTATAATTCCTTCCCCCTTCGCTGTAATCGCATTATACGATGTCCCCATAACCTTGTACATGTCGAATTGGGAAAGTTTTTTCTTTCGTCATATTCCACAAAATATTACATCAGACGATATGCCATAATTCCATAAAGCAGGGTAAATCCTCCCGCTCCCAGCAGTCCCACCGTGGTAAGGCTCCATGGATTCAGTCCCACCATAATGTCTATGCCATTCTTAGAAAAAAGCTGGTTGCAAAAAACAATAGCTGCTGCTCCTACCGCCATCCGGACAACAAAATTTACAACAAGCTCTGCCTTCTGCTTTATAATTCCGATTAACAGAACCAACAGACAGATTCCTACGATTACTGCAATTCCTGTTTCCTTGCTCATGGTACTACCTCAAACCCTTTTTGATTTCCATTTCCTTACCATTAACATATTTTTCTGCAAAAAAAATATTCCTTTTTTTGTATAGATTGGATTTTTCTGATTATACTTAGTAAAAAGAGGATTTATTTTCCATAAAGAAAGTGGGGATCGTATTGTTTGGAATTGCAAAAAACACACCTGCGCCGGATGCCGGCTACCGCTTACTTTTAGATGATTTAAACCGGACAAAGAATGATTTGGACTTCGCATATGCGAATTTTCAGAATGTTGTAGAACCGGATCTGATTGATGCCTATATTTATGAAGTAAATGCCATGCAGCTTAAATATAAATTTCTGCTGCGCCGCCTGAAACAGAAAACAGAGGATTCTTACGCGAAGAATCCTCTGGAAGTATCTGACTCCTGAAAGTTTTCATTTAATTGTTCTTTTCCATACGTCATACCCGCATATACCTGCTGGGTATTGTGCATTAAGGGTTCTGAGGTATCCTGCTTTGCAACCTCGCAGAAAGCCTGATACAGACCGCTTAGAACTCTTTTTGCATGGGCAATGCCATCGCCGTTCTGCTGATACATACCACGCATCAGTTCTCTTCTGCAATAGGAATACAGCGGATAGAGCTGTGTGGAAAGTTCATATTGAAAATTCAATGCCGCCTGAAGTTCTCCAATCACTGAATCTGCTTTCCGGACGGCTTCTTTGTATGCAGTAAAATCTTTTTCCTTCAGATTTTTTTCTGCTTCCTCAAGATAAGAAAAACAGATATCATATAAGACCACTACCAGTTCACTGCGGTTACTCTGGGTAATCCTTCTGGTAAAGTCCTGCTTTGTTCTACTATCCATGACAGTCTCCTTTGATTACTGAAGTAACTGTAATACCTGCTGTGGAATATCATTTGCCTGGGACAATACGGAAATTGCTGCCTGGGACAATACATTCTGCTGTGTATAATTGGTCATTTCCTCTGCCATATCTACGTCGGAAATACGGGAAAGTGCAGATGTCATATTCTCGCTGGTCTCATCAAGACTTCCTACGGTAGAATCCAGACGGTTCTCGCAGGCTCCGATTGCGGAACGTACGGAAGATACTCTTGCCAGTGCTTCGTCTAATGCAACGATTGCACGGTCTGCTCCGGTTACAGTTGTAACATCCAAATCATCCAGATATAAGGTCTCGGTATCAATCTCCGGAATATCGACTTTAATGGTCTGGTTCTCATTGGCTCCTACCTGAAGGTCCATGGTTCCAATATCGGTAACTTCTAATTTTACAGTGCTTCCTGCTGCAAGTCCGCTCTTGGTAAGGAAAGACATTTCAAATCCGTCACGATCTGTAATGGTTACTTTATTGCCATCTACTGCTGCAGTTGCAGTGGTTGAAAATCCACTTCCTGCCGCATGAATATCTACTTCTGCATTGGTTCCGTAGGAAACTGCCGGTGTCATGGAATTAAATCCAAGCTGTGCTGCCAATGCTGCATCACTGATTGTGATTTCTACTTTGCCGGTCTCACCATATGCAGTGGATTCAAAGGAAAGCTTGCCGCCATCTGCTGTTACGGTAGTCTCTCCTAACTCGCCGGCTGTTCTGATTTTCTCAAAGACCTGCTCGTAGGTATCGGTTGCTTCTATTTCTACGGATGAACCGTTGATTTTCATTTTACCGGATGCTCCGATTGTTGCTGTCATATCGTTAAACGCAGCCATATCTGCATCTTTTGTTGCAGTTTCTGCTGCCTGATTGATGGTTATGGTATAATCTGCTGCGGTTACGTTACTGGATACTGCCATTCTGGTAGCATTGGTTCCATATACTCTTCGCTGGATGCTGCCATCCAGTAAGGATTTGGTATTGAACTCAGTGTCCTTGCTGACACGGTTAATTTCTTTCTTTAATTCTTCTACTTCCTGCTGAATTGCTTTCTTATCATCCGGTGTATTGGAATCACTGGCTGCCTGTACGGAAAGCTCACGCATTCTCTGAATCAGGGAAGTCACTTCATTTAAGGCTCCATCCGTTGTCTGTAATACGGAAATACCATCAGACGCATTCTGGGATGCCTGATCAAGTCCTTCAATCTGTAAATTTAATTTATTGGAAATTGCCATACCTGCCGGATTATCTTTGGAATGATTAATCTTTAATCCGGAGGACAGACGCTCCATTGCCTCGGTTACTTTATTTTCTGTACGCAATAACTGTTTATTTGTAATTACCGCTGACATGTTATGGTTTACTTTCATTTATCTTAATTCCTTTCTTCCATTCATGCTCGCATCCTTGCGGTCTATCGACGTTCCATGTCTTATGTATTCTATATCGGACTACCCTTCTAAGGACTTAACTGCTTTTAAGAAACTTTCTGCCATTCCATAAAGTGTCTTTGTCTGAATTTCCGTATCCGAAGAATTCTTTTCTTCCGGCTTGTCTGTATCTTTTGAAGAAATGTCTGCATCATGTCGGATTCCATCCTTCTTTATTTCCCCGGTCATATAGCTGATGCTGACTTCCTGTCCCGGCTCCTGTGCAAAAAGATTTTCCCACTCTTTCGCATGGCTTTCAAATAATGCAGTTGTCTCTTTGGATTCTGCTGCAATATAACCGGAAATTTTATCCCTGCCGGCACGAAGCTGTGCTGCCACTCTTCCTAAGCGGTCTGTCTCAAAAACAACATCCACCAGACCTTTCTTTTCTTCGCCACGGACAATCTTAAGAGACACATTGCAGGTCTCGCCCTGTACCAGCACCGGAACTGCATATTCTTCTTTTTTTGCCGCCGCACTTCCCAAAGCAATCTGGGTATGCATCATTTTCAGCTCCTGCAAATCAAGGCTTGTAAGATTATCCTCCGACATCATCATGGTCTTCATGACATTCTCTGCAGTATCTGCCAGCTTCCGCTGAGCCTCTGCCATTTCCTTCGGCGTCTTAACTGCCTCTGCAAAATCAGAAAATATTTTTTCTTTGATATTTTCCAGTTCCTCTGACAGATTTTCGCTCCGGTCTGCCATCTTAAACAGACGGTTAAATACCTGATTCCGGTTATTCATATAATCTGCCGCTGCAAGCACCCGGTTGACGGTTGCCGGCATATCAAGCTGTTCTAACCACTCATAGACTTCCTGTGGTGCCGCTGCTGCCTGGGACAGCTCCTGTACCTGTTCCTTCCGGTAAGCTGCCTCTGTTTCTTCTTTCTGCTCCACTTCTTTCATGGCATCTGCCAGCTCTTCCGGTGTCATGGAAAGCCATTTTTCATCCTTCATAAACGGTGCCACCTTCTCCGGTGCCAGTCCGTCTTTCACATCGGAAAGCTTATTCTTCTGGTACGCTCCCTCAATCTGTTCCGTAATGGAAATGCCGGCTCCTTCTTTGGTCTGTACGCCTCCAAAATCATCATCTACCTGATAATCCATGGCACCATGCTTTGCGGAACGAACCTGGGTCAGAAGTCCACGCAATGTAATATCTCCGCCCTGCTGCAGCAAGGCTCCGATTGCTGCGCCGTCTGTCTTTTCTACCTGACGGATCAGCCGGTATACACCGATATAAGCACTTCGTTCTTCTTCGCTGATTTCCTTATTCTGCTCTAATTTATAAAGGTATTTACTGAATTTTTCCTCTTCGGTAATGCCCTGTTCTTCCTGAATCTGCTCAGATACGGTGTTTATCTCTTCAAAGCTCATATCCAGCGGATTCATGCCTTCTTTTATCATGGTACGAACAACTGCCGGTTTTAAATGGTCAAATGCCCGCTGCACTTCTTCATCCGCAGCTTTCATTTCCGCAATATTTTCCGGTGTCAGCTCCATCTGGTTATAAGCTAAGATTCTGACGGCACGCTGATTTCCATAGCTTGTCTCCAGGCCTAAATCCTTTAAAATATCATCCACATTGCGGAATGCCTTGGAAATGGAATCTCCCATGTCCTGACGTGGTGCTGTCATCATGGTCTCATATCGTTCCCCTGCCTTTTCAAAGGTATCCTTTAAGGCAGCTCCATCTTCATAAAGACTCTGCAATGTTGTTTCATCTACCGGATGGATTCCTAGGGCATATGCCGGCATCGCTTTTAATGCTTCAGATGTGTCCATGACATTCCGGAACAATGCCACATCGGCTTCCTTTGGTGCAATGCCATCCCCGGAAAGGAGTCTGCTGTAATATTCATTTTCCTGTGTTTTCAGTTCTTCCACCAGCTGGGACAATTCCATGGTATCAATGGAAATTCCTTTCTTTAGTAAAGAAAGGTTCGCTTCACTGGTCATTTTCAGTCTGGTTTCCTCTAACTGTCTTCTTGCAGTCAGAAGGTCTAAGCCGCTTTTCGTATAAGCTGTTTTATCCGCTGCCGCTGAAACTTTTGTGTCCTTGTTCTTTATCTCATCCGCAGCTTTTTTCAGATTCTCGATGGTAAGCGGTTCCCCGGAATTTACCACATAGGCAAGCTCCTCATCCGTTACATTGGTAATGACATCCAACGCATCCTGCGCCTGCTCCTTGAAATCATCCCCGGAAAGTACGGCATCCTGTGGACGGATTCCATCGGAAATTGCCTCTGCCGCTACCGTTACGATTTCTTCCTCACCAAGCGGAAGCTGCAACTGCTGCAAGGTGGATAACTTTTCCAAATTCTCTGCAGTCAGTGGAATACCATTTTCAATAAGCCATCTGCCATTTGCCATATTCTGCTCATTTACATCCATACCGCTTTCAGATATCACGGCTTCTATCTGCTGCTTTAATGCATCATAATCAAGGTCTGTCATCTGCTGGATTCCGGCATAAGTTGCACTTCCGGAAAATTCTGCTTTGTACAAATTGGCAGTGGTAACCGGCAGTTCATTATCCAGCATATATTTCATGCTTCCTTCATCCGGTGTATGAAGTTCTTCCATCATATTGGCAGTCTCTGTAATATCTTTTACATTATTCTCTGTCACCGGGATATTTATGGTATTCAGGGCTGATTCAATATGCTGTGCCATTGCAGTGCTTCCTGCCATCGCTTCAATCTGGGCATCACTGAGTCCGTCCCCGAAATAGCTGATGTCTTCTCCTGACTTTGCCAGACGCATCTTCATCTTATCGGTCTCGGTTACTACCGTTGGAATCTCGGTATCTGTCAGGGAAAATCCATCCTCTTCCATTGCTTTTACATCTTTTCCCGTAGTATGGTCTGATGCAAAAAGCATCTCATTTTTCATCTGGGTTGCGTCCAGATTGGATGCCTGCTCCTTAATCTCCTCTAAGGCATTTCCCTCTTTTTCCGGCTTGCCATAAGTCGGCTGCTCTAACAGACGGTCTGCCTTTCTGTCTTTTTCTATTCTTACGATGGATGCATCCTTCTTCGTAGCTGCCACATTTTCCTGTCTGGCATTTCCTGTCACTACTACATTGGCATCCATTTTCTGATTCTGTTCTATCCGCATGAAATTCCTCCATTTTCACGGTCTTATCAAATGTCCTGCTATTTTATTATGTCGGCTGATTGGAGGAAAAACTTAAGAATACATTACAAAACCAGATAGCCTTTTCTTATAAAAGAAAGAACTATCTGGTTCTATATATTTTTATTTTATTCTTTTTATATCATTCTTCTTTATATTACTTTTTTCTATAAATTGCTTTTATTTTACAGCTCTTCCGGTTTTGTCACTTCATAGTCAGACCAGTTAGAAAGTGTGCTGGCTCCGGACATGTCTGCGCTGTCATTGTAGGTTTCTACTGTGATGGTATAGGAGCTGGTTCCTTTTACATAAACGGTTCCGTCCTCACCCTGAATGGTAACGGTATTGCCATCTTCGTCTACAATCGTTCCTGCATTGGAAAGGGTAGTCAGTGTGCTGTCACCGGTTACAATCCAGGTGCTTCCTTTTTCAATGGAAAGGGCACAATAACCGTCTCCGCCATTTCCGGCATAGGTCTCATCATCTACGATTGCGCCGGTTAAGGTACTGTTATCCATCATATAGAAATCAAGCTGGCTGATGCTGTCCCAGATGATGTCACCTTCCATTTCCTGGCTGCTGGCTGTAAAGAGACAGTCCGCTCCGTTTGCACCGCTTTCTCCCCAGCCACGCTGGTTATTATTTCCGGTACATCTTAAGAAGAAATCATTGTCTGATGCATAAGTGATATCCACATCGGAAAGTGTAATGGTGGATTCTGTATTGGTAGTGTAGAACATGCCGCCGTTTTTTGCCGTAAGGCTGCCTCCCTGCATCTCAAAGGTACTGTTACCGACTTCGGAATCACCGGACATGCTCTGATACAAGATTACATTCCAGGTGCAGTCATTCTGGTCATCATCACTCATATTTCCGGTTAAATCGGAATCGTAAAGACGGATGGTATTCAATCCTTCGATACAGACTGCCTCTGAACCGTTTGCTGTAAGGTCTGCATCATTTACAGTAATATCCGCGGTGCTGTAGATAGCAGGGGAACCGACGCCATTAGAGGTGTAGCTTCCGCCATCTACTACCATGGTTCCGCCGCCACGGTCACTTCGAATTGCTGCGGAAGACTGTCCATTGGTCTCCACATTCAAATCCCATGCATATAAGGTTCCGCCTCCGGCTACATGGATTCCGCCGGATGTATCCTCCTGAGTGGTAATATCTGTATCTGCTACATAAGTTACGCCATCACCATAGGAAAATACACCTGCTGCTCCCTTCGCATCGGTTGTTATGGTACTGTCACTGATATATGCGGTTCCATCTGTATTCAAAACTGCTGCGCCAACACCATAGAAGCTGGAATTATCACCGCCCTGGCTGTCTTCTGAAGTACGGTCAACGGAAATATTTTTTAAGGTTACATTGGCTCCGTCAAAAATGTGAATGGCATTTTCATCGGTTCCTTCTGAAGTATAGCTTTCTCCATCCACCTCGGTATCTTCGGCAAATTCGGTCACTGCATCATAGGAATCTACGCCGCCCTGGCTCATTCCGCCGCCCGGCATACCGCCCTGGCCATCTATTACGATAATGGTTAATGCATTGCCATCCTCATCAAAGGTAATGCTTACGGTATCTCCCTCCGACAAATCCGAAAGACTCATCTCCTGAGACGGCATTTCCGGTGGCTGGTTTCCATTGCCGTTGTCACTGCTGTCGCTGCTGCTGTCATCAGACGGCTTCTCCGGTGGCTGCTCCATGTTCTTGCTGTCACTATCGGAAGATGTATCGCTGACTTCTGTTCCGTCGGCATTATTATCCGGCGCGCCACCATTATCCGGTGCCTCACCATTTCCCGGTGCTTCACCATTTCCCGGCGCTTCACCATTTCCCGGCGCTTCGCCATTATCCGGTGCCTCACCATTTCCCGATGCTTCACCGTTTCCCGGCGCACCACCCATTCCCTGGCGGCTGATGGTTGTATCATCCGTTACGGTTATGGTCTTTTCTTCTCCACTCAGTGTAAGCGTTCCATCATCGGAACTGTATGTTCCAACTTCTATTGTAACGGAATCATCGCTGACACTGCTGACCTCGCCATATAAGGTATCGCTTTCCTCTGCCTCTGTGGAAACCTCCGTGTCACTTGCTGAATTGTTTCCGCATCCGCTTAAAGTTGAAAAACTAAGTACAAGTCCTAACATTATAATAAGATATTTTTTCTTCATATTTCATACTTCCTTTCTGTGTGTTCTTCTTTGTTTCTGTACACAGTATAGGAAACGAACTTTAGTTGTACCTTAGTTTTCCTAAGGAAATTTGTGAAGTTTCTGTGTCTTTTATTCTTTTTTAATTACAAATTTCCAATCTTAAAATTCTACGATTACAGTCTCGTTCTGTACCGCATCCATTCCGGTATGAAGCTTCATATCCGGGTACTCATCGCCGTTGGTAAATACCAGAATGCAGGTTTTCTCATATCCCTGGGATTTGATTTTCTCCGGGTCAAATTCTAAGAGCTTGTCTCCCGCTTTTACTTTCTGTCCCTGTTTTACAAAGTAACGGAAGCCATCACCCTGCATATTTACAGTATCGATTCCTTCGTGAATCAGAATTTCTGCTCCATTTGATAAGGTTAAGCCTACGGCATGTTTCGAATCATCCATTAATAAGGAAACCGTTGCGGCACACGGAGCAGTAACAACATTTCCTTCCGGCTCAATTGCCAGCCCATCGCCTAAGGCTTTTGTGGAAAATACTTCATCCTTTACTTCTTCAATCGGTATTACTTTTCCAGACAGATATGCTTTCAGAACCGGTGTCTGCGTTTCTTCTGTGGAATTTTCTTTATTTTTAAAAATGGAAAACATCTCTATTTCCCGCCTTTCTTTTCTTTTTCTATGCTGCCAAACCAGATTGGTTTACATAACTATAGACAACATTCTTTCTACTACTGCTCTTTGCTTTCTTTTATGAAATATGCCTTTTCCTTTGTCTCCTTTTCATTGCTTTCAAAGTCAAGCTGATACAAAAAGGAAAACATGCAATCCAATATAAAATGAAAGGCACTGTATACGGCAAAGGTGTCTATCTTTTCTTCATAGGAATACTGCTCCTGGATGTCCACCAGAATGACTTCCTGACACATTTTCGCTACGGAACTATCCGGGGTTGCCGTAATTCCTACGCAGTAGCGTTTATTCTTTTTCAAAAGCTTTAAGCTTTCTACCACATCCCGGTTTTCGCCGGACTGTGAAATTGCAAGATTGACGGTGTGCTCCGTTGCTGTCAGCGCATAGCCCGGCAGGAAACAGGAACTCATCGTCAAGTTTACTATTTTACCAAAACGCAACATTTTCTGCTGAAATTCCAGTGCTACTGTGGCAGAGGTTCCGACGCTGAAAATATTAATCATATCGGCTCTGCTCATCCGCCGCACAATGCGGTGCAACTGGTTATAATCGAATCCAGACAATGTTTTTCGTATGGTTTCATGATTTAATTGTGCAAGTTTCCTTGCTATCTGTTCAAAAGAGTCACTCCCCGAAAAAGGATAGTTCGCATCTACTGCGCCCTGATTTGCAAATGCTTCATATTCTGAATAAAACAGAATCTGAAATTTTTTATATCCATCCAGCCCCAGCTTTCTACAGAATCTTGTAATGGTAGAAGGCGACGAAAAAGTCGCACGCGCCAGAGACTGAATGGACATATTCTTTACATCAAACCCATTTTTCATCAAATAAGCAGCAATACTTTTTTCAACTTCTGTAAAGTCTGTCTGCTTCATCAGTTTTTCTATAATCATAGCATTTTCCTTTCTTCCGGCAACTCCTGCCAAATAATTTTACATTTATTTTAGCAGAGAATCCGCCGGAAAAAAAGGGAAGATATTGTAAACTACAAGAAACATGCTTTGCGAGTTTCCCGCGTAAACTATATTCTAGTCATATTCTTTTACTTTTCCGCTCTTAAGCAGGAATGCTGTAATTCCGAATCCTAAAACGATGGATACGATAATTCCTACGCAGTACATTGGGAAGTTGACACATCCAAACCATCCACTGAAGGCAAGCAGTCCTGAGAAGGAGAAGTTTGTTGCTGCAACACCGCCGATTCCAAGAACTAATCCTGCTGCTGCGCCGGAAACAATCATTGTTCCAAGTAACCATTTGCTTCTTAAAATGATTCCGTAAAGTCCAGGCTCTGTAATACCACAAAGTGCATTGGTAAATGCTGCTGAACCGGCAGTTGTCTTGTCTCCTGCATTTTTTGCAAATACTGCTACTGCAAGGCAGATTCCAAGTGCTGCGTAGTTACCCATTCCACCTGCTGCCAGTGCCGGCTCAAGGCCCTGCTCTGCCATAATTCCAAGAAGAATCGGAGTAACTGCCCAATGCATACCAAGAAGGATTACTAAGGAGAATAATCCACCAAATACAATGCCTACAAGAATCTTGCTTGCGCTTACCACACCGTAAACGGCATTGATTCCGTTTGCAACAAGTCCGCCCAGCGGTCCAAATACAAGAATGCTAAGTGGAACGAATACAATCAAACATAAGAATGGAACAAGGATAAACTGTACTACCTGTGGCAAAATCTTTTTCAGCCATTTTTCAAAATAGCTCATGCAGAATACTGCCAGTAAAATCGGGATGAAAGAACCGCTGAAGTTATATGCGGTAAAGTTAATTCCCAATAAGGAAGCTTTCTCACCGGTTACCAGAAGGTCTGCTACTCCAGGATACATAATGGATGCACCCAGTGTAACGGCTACATATGGATTACATTTAAAATGCTTTCCTGCTGTAAATGCCAACAGAATCGGGAAGAAATAAATCAGTGAATAGAAGATTGCGTAAAAGGTCTGGTAGGTAAGACCTGCGCTGTCTACTACGCCAAGGTTTGCCAGTAATCCAATCAATCCGGATGCGATACCACCAGTTGCCAGAATCGGAATGTACGGTGCATATACATCAGACATCATTTTGGTAAATCTGTCTAAAAGTCCGACTTTCTTCTTTTCGCCATCTGCAGCTTCTGCCGAATTTTCTGCTTTTAATTTGGATTTCAATGCCGGAACTTCTGCAAGCTGTGCATAAATATCACCTACATTTGGTCCGATTAATACCTGATAATATCCGGAGCCGATTAAGGTTCCCAGTACACCTTTTACTTTCTTTAAGGAAGCCTGGTCAAATTTTGCTCCATCCTTTAATGTAAAACGTAGTCTTGTTGCGCAGTGAATGCAATTCTCAATATTTTCTGCGCCACCCACGCCGGCGATAACCGCCTGAATTAATTCTGAGTAGTCTTTCATTCGTATTACCCCTTTCTTTTGTGCGATTCGCACTTTTTACTTATATATTTAATCCTGCTGCAAACCCTTCAAAATTTGCATTCATAATGTTCGATGGACTGATACAGTCCCCAATTGCTATGGTATCTTTACAGATTCCGTAAAATGCTTCTACAAGTTTTTTCTGTGCTGCAAGTCCAGTAGAAAGAATCAGGTTGTCATAGGAAATACTCTTCTCTTCTCCCTTTTCATCTTTATAAACAACAACATCTTCTTCGATTCTGCTGCAGCCGCATTTTAACAGACTGTGAAGATTCTCATACTGTAAAAACTTCTGACGTAATGCTTCCCGGTATAAGGAATTGGCATTTGCTGCCAGTGTATCGGTCAGTTCCAGAATGGAAACGTTCTTTCCCTGTTCGGCAAGCTCCAATCCTATCTCGCATCCAATGCTTCCTCCACCGAGGATTACAATTTCCTGTCCTAACTGTTCCGGATATGCAATTGCTTTTGTTGCAAGCTGTACCTTGGAACCGTCAATTCCCGGAATCGGAAGAATCCTCTCTACGGCACCAAGGGCAACTATCAATGAATCCGGCTGAAGCTCTTTTATGAACTCCGGTGTTGCTTCTGTGTTCAGACGAACCTCTATCTTTCTTTTTGCCATCTGCGTCCGGTAATAATTTAAAAGCCGCTTAACTTCTTCCTTGTGTGCTTCTTTTTCAATGAAGCGAAGCATGCCGCCCAGTTCACTTTCTTTTTCCAGTAATGTCACCTGATGTCCCCGGTCATATGCTGTCATGGCAGCTTTCATGCCTGCCGGACCTCCGCCAACGATTACCACATGCTTTTTCTCTTTTGCTTCCGGCAAATCCAGTCCCGATGGAATAAATTCCTCATTGTGATATCTTGGATTTACCGAGCAGCCTACATTCCAGTGGTCTGTGGAAATGTGATAACAGTTGGAGCATCTGAGACACGGAACAATGTCTTCCGGATGCCCCTCCAGTGCTTTCTTCGGCCAGTTCGGGTCTGCCAGAAGTGTTCTTCCAAATGCCACCATATCCACGTAGCCCTTTGCAATAATTTCATCTGCCATTTCCGGCGTCATAACGGCGCTGACCACAGAAACCGGAATCTTAAGCTCCTGCTTTGCAATTTTTGCCCATTTGAGATTCGGCATTTCTTCTTCCAGATTGGTTGTGATGCAATGCACATTTGCTTCAAACACTTTATCAATTCCAGATGAAATCTGAACGGTATCCACATACTGCTCTGCCTGCTTCAGGAAGTACATCACATCCTCAAAGCTTATGGAATCTTCAATCCATTCATAGGCACTGACACGCATATCAATCGGATAATCTTTTCCAACTGCTTTCCGGACGGTTTCTAATATCCGAAGTGGAAAACGGCTGCGGTTTTCGATGCTTCCACCGTAGGAATCTGTCCGGTGATTGTAATGTGGGGAAAGGAACTGTGCCGGAAGCCAGCCATGTCCGAAGTGAAGAAAAATGGAATCGAAACCAATTTTTCTTGCACTTGCTGCGGTCTCGGCATACCACTGCAGTGTTTCTTCCATCAACGCTTCATCCATTTCCTTTACTTCCACTCCATCCGGGCGGATAAATCCAGACGGTCCTTTCGCATAATCCACCGTTCTTGCATCCTGTCCGGCATGAAAGATTTCGATAGAAGCTTTCGCTCCGCCTTTGTGAATCTTAAGCACTTTCTTTCTGGTTGCTTCTCTTTCATACTTGGCAAATGGATACGGTTCTTCCGGACTTGCAAAACTGGAACGTCCCGGTTCTACTATTGCATGTCCCGCAATTACAAGTGCTGCACCGCCCAATGCTTTTTCTTCAAAATCATCACCTGTCGGTGTTGCCACAATTCTATTTTTTAATATCATTCCATTAATAGAAATTGGCTGAAATAAATGATTATACACGTTCTTCTCCTTTCTGCTGTATTTTATTTACTTTCATCTTAAGGCACTTAAATCGCAGAAACAAGCCATCGAAAACAACTGGAAAATATTTTTCACAATCTGTATTTCTTCATGATTTATTTATGAAATTTATTATCTTTTTATAATTTGGGGCTTCACTTTTTGCTTTTTACGAATGCATGGCATCAAAAAAGCACGTTAACCAACCTGGCTAACGTGCTGCTTTGTCTTGTAATTTTTTTCCCTTACATTACCCGGAACACTGCGACACCAAACGGTGGCAATGGATAGGAAATGGAGTACTCTTTGCCATCGCATTCCGACTTCACTGCCTTGTAGCTTGCCGGTCTGCTCTTATCTGCTTCTGTACCGCCGAAACGGGCTTCGTTGCTGTTTAACAGCAGATGGTAAGTGCCTTTCTTTGGTACGCCCACACGGTAATCGTCTCTGGCTACTGGTGTCATGTTGCAGACAAAGAGAAGAGAGTTCTTGCCATTCTTGCTCTTACGGACGAAGCTGTAGATGCTTCGGTCTGCATCATCTGCATTAATCCATTCAAATCCGTTCCAGTCACTGTCCTGCTCATACATTGCCGGATATTTCCGGTAAATGTGAAGCAGTTCACGGAAGTATTCATTTAACTGTCTGTGACGTGGTTCTTCCATAAGATACCAGTCTAATTCACGCTCTTCACTCCACTCACGAAGCTGTCCGAAATCCTGTCCCATAAACAGAAGCTTCTTGCCCGGATGTCCAATCATAAAGGAGTAGGCGCTCTTTAAATTGCGGAACTTGTCTTCCTCATCACCCGGCATCTTCTCCCACATGGATTTCTTCAGATGCACAACCTCATCATGAGACAGCACCAGAATGTATTTTTCAGAGCTGTTATAACTCATGGCGAAAGTCATCTTGTGATGATTATTTTTACGGAAATACGGGTCTAAGGACATATAATCTAAGAAATCATGCATCCATCCCATATTCCATTTGTATGTGAAATTCAATCCACCCTTGTCTGCCGGTCCGGTTACCATCGGCCATGCGGTAGATTCCTCCGCAATCATAACAGTACCGTGATTTCTTCCGGTAATTAAGGTATTGATATGGCGGAAGAATTCAATAGCTTCCAAGTTCTTGTTCTCACCATACTTATTGGCAATCCACTGCCCGTCCTTCTTGCCATAGTCAAGATATAACATGGATGCAACCGCATCTACACGAAGTCCGTCAATGTGATAATGTTCAATCCACATTAAAGCACTTCCGATTAAGAAGTTCTTTACTTCTGATTTGCCATAATCGAAAATCTTGGTTCCCCACTCCGGATGTTCACCCATCCGTGGGTCTGCATATTCATATAGCGGGCAGCCGTCAAAATCAGCCAGTCCGTGAGCATCCTTCGGGAAATGTGCCGGTACCCAGTCTAAGATAACGCCGATGCCGTGCTTATGCAGGTAGTTTACCAGATAAGCAAAATCCTCCGGCGTTCCATACCGTGAAGTCGGTGCATAGTAGCCGGTTACCTGATAGCCCCAGGAGCCATCGTATGGGTATTCCGAAATTCCCATTAATTCTACATGGGAATATCCCATTCCCTTAACATATTTTGTCAGTGCTTCTGCCATTTCACGATAGGAATAATATCCATCATCTTCTCTTCCCGGATGGCGCATCCAGGAACCCGGATGTACCTCGTAAATTGCCATCGGCTCTGCATAGACATCTTCTGTCTGTTTCCGTTTGTCCATCCACTTATCGTCAGTCCATTTGAAATGCTCAATGTCTGCAATACGGGATGCTGTTCCCGGACGTACCTCTGCATAGTTGGCATATGGATCTGCTTTATACAATTTCCGTCCATCTGGTGTGATAATCAGATATTTGTATAAATCTCCCAGCTCTGCCTTTGGAATAAATGCTTCGAAAATTCCAATTCCTGACGGCTCTAACCGCTGCATCGGATTTGCTGTTTCATTCCAGTCATTAAAGGTTCCAATGACATAGACCTCTGCAGCATGTGGTGCCCAGACATCGAAAAGAATCCCCTTTTTCTTCCTTATCTCTGCCGGATGCGCTCCTAATTTCTTGTAAATATCATAGTGTGTTGCCTGGCCAAATAAATACATGTCCAGTTCTGTGAAGTTCCCCATTTATACTACACCTCGTTTCTTTCTTTCCTATTCTTCGAAATCCTTTTCATGGAGAATGACGTAATCATCATCCTTGTATTTCTTTGAAAAAAATACTTTCTTAATGCTGAATTTCTCGGAATTGGCAATTGCTTCGTCCACGATTTCTTTCACCTCGGTCAGCGTGGTCGCTCTGTCTAAGCGTTGAATGTTACTAATTCTGTTGTATAGAGCAAGAACCGCCATCTCATCTATTTCATAGGTCAGTTCGTGGGCATACGATTTTGCAAAGGATACCAGCTCGTCACTGGTAAATATCGGAAGCGTAATCTTCTCGGTAAATCGTCTGGCAAAGGACTCATCTCTTCCCATTGCTTTGGTGATTCCCTCTCTGGTATCTTCTGCGATTACAAGAATTCCGGTATCATCTGCTTCTAATGCCAGTGATAATTTCACGGCTGTCTCCCGGTTGATTCCTCCGATTTTTTCTATAATAAGACATCCACCGGCAACTTTCTTTAAAAGCTCCGGGATATTTTTCTGATTTAATGAAACGGCATCAATCTTTCCGACACGCTTACCCGGCTTTCCGATTTCATTCTGGATTGCCTTCACCAGTGCGGTGGCAAGTACCGTCTTACCGCTTCCTCTTGCTCCCTGAATCAGAATGTTGCCACCCTTGATTCCCTTTTCCAAATGTTCAATGGTTCCTTCCATTGCCTGACAAATCTGTGGCTCCATTCCGGATACCGGAACAAAATAAGTAAAGATAGCTTTCTGCTCCTTGGAAAGATGGGTAATCGGTTTTCTCTCTCCGATGTTATCCTCTTCTAAATCCGGCTCTGCAATCTCTGGAAGTTTCTCCTCCGATTTCGCTTCTTGTATCTCAGCTTCCGGTTCTAACTGTACCTTCGGTAAGACTTCTTCTTCTGCCTCGGCTGCTGCCACTTCTTCTGCTATATCATCCGGCAGTGCAATCTCTGGAAGTTCTTCCTCCGGAGAAAGTTCTGTCATTTCTTCTGTGCCAGCCGGTTCTTCTTCATCGGCAACTGCAATATCTTCTCCTTCCGGAATTTCCATCACATCTGCTGCATCTGCAGCCAGCTCTCCGTTCTGTCCCGGTACACCGGCAGCTAAGAATTCATCTATTTTCGCATTTGCCTGACTGATAGAATCAATCTGCTGCTGCAAAATATCATTCATATTGGCAACAAGTTGTCCGGCTTCTTCCTCCGGCAGCTTGCCTAAGTATTCTTTTTCCAATAATTCTTTGGAAGTAAGTCCTGCATCCAACTGTGGAATTACATCTGCAAGACGCTCCATGATATCTCCGGCTTCTGCTAATGCCTTTGCCTTGGCAGATTCTAACTTCTGCTGCTCCGCTTCCTGCAATGCTTTCTCTGCGGCACGCTTGGTCTTCTCCCACTCCTCTAAAATATCCTGTATGCTCATCTGTCCGGTAATCTGTGCTTCTAATGCACTCTTCTCCGGAACTACCATGCGCATCTGACCATCATAATCCTCACCTAACATCTCCTGGAAATTAATTTTCAGGGAGCCATCGATTTCTTCATCGGTTGGGATATCTGCAAAACGCTCTTTCTGTGCTTCTTCATCCTGTGGAAGCTGCAAATACGGAATCTCTTCTACAATTTTCTTGATGCCCTGCATGGTATCTGCCACTTCTTCTTTCTCTGTGGCATTCATAATCTGCTGCATGCTGCGGGCCAATTCTTCCTGCAGGTTTACCGTATTAAATTTCTCTGCATTGGTGGTTACCGGTTTAATCTGTACCGGCTCCTTGATAATCTCACCGGATTCCAAATAATCCTCCGGCCGCACTTCCACGATTCCGTCCTTCCGCTGTTTAAACTGGCGGTACTTGTCCTCCTGTGCCCGGTTTAATGGCTGATAAAGCATCTTTAATTCCAGTGCTTTCTCTACATATGGGCCATCGCCAAACCAGAGAATCAGTTCATCACAGGCATTGATGCATTCTTCGCTGCGCCCTGCCTGATGATATAAATATGCCAGTTCAAATGCCCATTTCTCGGTATATTCCTGTTCCTTTAATTCTTCGAGAATCTGAATTAAGACATCCAGACCTGCACCCTTTGCTTTATTCATCTCATAGCGGAGAATATATTTCAAATTATCATGGGGTGCAATCTCTACAAACTCATCATAATATTCCTGTGCTTCATCAAATTCCTTCGTTTTGATGGCAATCTCTGCCAGCTTATAGATAATCATTCGTCCGATAGGAGAACGGTCATATGCCATCAGGAGAATCTCTTTTGCTTCATCATAACGACCAATCTGTGCATAAATATCTCCGGCCTTCATCAGTGCGTTGACATTACGGACCTTTCGCCAGTTGATACTGTCAGCAATTTCAGCAGCTTCTGTATACTGCTTCTTCGCCATCAGATTTTTTATTTCATCTAGTTTTAATTTGTATTCATATTTATCCAAAATATGTCACCTCAATATCTATTTCAAGTAAATCCAAATATTCGTCATTTTTCGTCAGGGTACATTGACCCCAATTATTGTTTTAAGTGTACCATAAGGGGTGCCTTCTGTCAAAAATAATCGAATTCTTTACAAGCAAAAAATCCGAAGAATCATAACATTTTATCTGCTATCATTCTCCGGATTTTATTTCTTTACCAGAATTTACTTTTTCTCTTTTTTCTTTAAGGATGGAATATGAAGTTCCTTCTTCTCAGAGGCTTCCTCTACCGGCTCCTCCAGACGTACGATTTCATTGGTCTTTTCGTCGACTTTTTCCAGGCGGATATATTCGTCCGTATCCTCCGGCAGCTTTCGCTTCCGCAGACAGTAATCCACGGTCTTATCGATAATATAATAGATGACCGCAAAGGTCGGAACACCCAGAATCATTCCACCGATTCCAAAGAGTCCGCCGCCTACCATGATGGCGAATACCACCCAGAAGGAATTCAGTCCGGTGGAATCTCCTAAAATCTTCGGTCCGATAATATTTCCATCTACCTGCTGTAAAATAAAAATAAATATCAGGAAATAGATTCCTTTAATCGGGTCTGCCAGTGCAATGATGATAACACTCGGTATTGCTCCGATAAACGGGCCGAAGAACGGAATAATATTCGTCAGTCCCACGAACACGGAAACCAGCAGGGTATATGGCATCTTCATAATCAGAAGACAGATATAACACAATACACCGATAATGGCGGAATCCAATAATTTACCGGAAATAAATCCGCCGAATATTTCATTGCTCTTCCGGAAGGTTTCAATGATTACATTGCCCCGCACCGGTTTGAAAATGGCATATACAATCTTTTTGGACTGGCCGATAAATTTCTCCTTGGTCATCAGCACATAAACGGATACGATAAGTCCGATGACTGCATTCATCAGCACCTTCAGCATATTAATCACGCCGCTGGTGATGGATGTAATGTAGGTCTGGATGTTTGGCAGGAAGGAATCCTTTACCCAGTTTTCAAGGTACGTTACCATATCCATCATGTTAGTTTCTAAGGACTGTATGATTTCATTGTCCGAATTGGTAAGTCCGTTAAACCAACTGATAAAGGAATTCACCTGCTTTGGCAGGGAATTGACCATGCCTGCGATACTGCTGATTAACTGCGGAATCATCATGGCAAATAACAGGATTACAATTAATACAAAGACAACTACGGCTCCGCCGGTTGCGATACTTCTTGCAATCTTTTTCCGCTTCTTCTCCTTCTGCACTCTTGGTTCCAAGAAATGCAGCAAATGTCTTTCGAAGAATTTCATAATCGGATTAATGAGGTATGCAATGACAAGTCCGAAGGTAATCGGCTGCAATACTTTCATTAAGGTGTCCCAGCCCTTTGAGACACCATTATATCGGTATATCATGAAGAAAAACATTGTGCAGCAGCAAAACAGTACAAATACCAGCACTGCAAGACTGATGTACCAGCGCATCCCATGTTCTGTTTTCTCGCTCTTTTTCTTATCTTCTTCCATTCCGTTCTCCTTAATTTTTCCGGATATTATTTCCGGTTGTAGTTAATGAGGCATCCTTTACGGATAATCTCTCTCTCCTCGTCAGTAAGGTCACCTAAGGTTAATGAGAACTCTGCTAACTGTCCGTCTTTTACGGCATATGCTTTTACTTCCGGAGCCTTTTCTTCTACTGCTTTGCGGATTTCCGGTACAAAGAGATAGTCTCCGTTGGCAAATGGAAGTTCTCCTTCTTTGATGATAAATGGAAGCATACCCCAGTTAATCAGATTAGAACGATAACGCTTGGTTGCATATTCGTTGGCAATGTTTGCCCAGCCGCCTAATACTTTCTGGCAGGATGCTGCCTGCTCACGGGCAGAACCGTCACCCGGTTTAACTGCAAAAATGGTACTTCCGATTCCGGTATTTTCTTCATTGATATCCGGGAACTGTGTACGGATTGCATCTACAGCTGCCTTTAATTCCGGCAATACTGCGTATGGCTCTTCGCCTGCTTCTCTTGCTGCTTCTGCCTTCTGTACTTCTTTCGCACGTCCAACGTATGCAGGGTCTTTTCTGGAAAGTGTGAACTCTGCCAGTCCCAGCGGGTTAGAACGGTAAGAAGATGTCTCTCCGGAAGGAATCAGCTCATCGGTTGTAGTTACCGGATCATGAATCTCGGACACTACCTTTAAGATGAGGTTATCGGTTAATGCTACCATCTTCGGCCAGTCTTTGATGTTTGGTCCCATCTGGATTTCTACAGATGGATCTGCTACACCATGGCTGTCAAAGACGCGGTTCTCATATATGGTCTTATCAAAGAAATATTTTGGCTTACTGAAGTTCACATCCACATCAGTTGCTGCGGTTAAATATCCCTTGTTTGCTGCAGTTGCTGCAATAGAACGGGCATCCATCAATGCTACGGATGCAATCTGGCCGTTCTGTACCTTAGAGCCTTCACGGTTCGGGAAGTTTCTGGTAGAGTGACGGATGGAGAATGCATTGTTAGCAGGTGTATCTCCTGCTCCGAAACATGGTCCGCAGAATGCAGTCTTAACGATTGCTCCTGTCTCCATTAATTTTGCTACAGCTCCGTTTTTCACCAGTTCCATGTAAATCGGTGTACTTGCCGGATATACGCTTAAAGTAAATTCATCCGGTCCGATGCTGCTTCCCGCTAAAATGTCTGCTGCGTCACAGATATTTTCAAATCCACCTCCGGCACAGCCTGCGATGATTCCCTGATCTACATATAGTTTTCCATTGCGGACTTTATCCTTAAGATTTAAGTCTACTGCTCCATTGAAGCTTACCTGTGCTTTCTTCTCGCAATCATCCAAGATGTCCATAAGGTTTGCATTCAGTTCTTCAATGGTATAGGTATTGCTTGGGTGGAATGGCATTGCAATCATTGGACGAATGGTGCTTAAGTCAATTTCAATCATGCCATCATAGTAAGCAACCTGTCCCGGATTTAATTCTTTGTATTCTTCTACTCTTCCGTGAATATCATAGAACTCTTTCACTTTCTCATCGGTTGCCCAGATAGAGGAAAGGCAGGTAGTCTCTGTGGTCATTACGTCTACGCCGATACGGTAATCTACGCTTAAGTTTGCAACACCAGGTCCTACGAATTCCATTACTTTATTCTTTACATAGCCATTGGCAAATACTTCACCGATGATTGCCAGTGCGATATCCTGCGGTCCAACGCCTTTTACCGGTTCTCCGGTTAAATATACGGCTACAACGCCCGGCATATTGATATCATAAGTCTGCTCTAAAAGCTGTTTTACAAGCTCCGGTCCACCTTCGCCCATTGCCATGGTTCCCAGTGCTCCGTAACGGGTATGGGAATCAGAACCAAGAATCATTTTTCCGCCGCCTGCAAGCATTTCACGGGCAAACTGGTGAATAACTGCCTGATGAGGTGGTACATAGATTCCGCCGTATTTCTTTGCACAGGTCAGTCCAAACATGTGGTCATCTTCGTTGATGGTTCCACCGACTGCACAAAGGCTGTTATGACAGTTGGTCAGTACATAAGGAATTGGAAACTTTTCCAGTCCGGATGCTCTGGCTGTCTGGATAATTCCAACATATGTAATGTCATGGGAAGTCAGCTTATCAAATTTGATTTTCAGCTTCTCCATGCTGCCAGATGTGTTGTGGTCCTTTAAAATACCGTATGCAATAGTATTTTTTGCTGCTTCTTCTTTGCTTACCGCAGTGCCTGTCATGGATGCAATAGCTGCGGATGCTTCGCTATTGTCTTCTACTACGGTACATCCGTTTACGAGATATGCCCCTGTCTCATGTAACTTCATGAATATTTCCTCCTGTTTTCTGAACTGATTACTATTTTATACCTCTTCCTATATAGGAAGAAATCGGCGGGGAAAAAGCCACCGCCGATACTCTTTTTCTAATTCGTTATTATAAAGAAACGTCTGTTAAAAATCAACCCTTTTCAAGGATTCCCCATGGTTTGCAAGGTTCCTTATTATGCCAGCGGAAAGGTAATGGTAACAGAGAATAAATCACCGTCCAGAGTTACTTCAAAGGTTCCGCCCATAATCGTGGTAAGATTCTGGGCAATGGAAAGTCCCAGTCCGCTTCCTTCCGTGGTTCTGGATTCGTCTCCTCTTGCAAAACGCTCCGTCAGCTCTGCCGCACTTCCATGCAGTGGCTGCTCGGAAATATTTTTAATAGAGAAGATTACCTTCTGCTCCGATGTCTCCATGGTCACATAGACTCTGGTATGTGCCATGGCATATTTTGCCACATTGTTATAAAGGTTCTCTACCACACGCCAGATTCGTCTGCCGTCTGCCATAATGACAACGGATTCCTTCGGCAGCTTTGTAATCGTGGTCAAATCCTTGGCTTCGAATTTCTCATTAAATTCACCTGCAGTCTGGTAAATCAGTTCCACAAAATTAATTCTTGTCATCTGAAGTGTAATATTTCCGGAGCTGATTCGCGATGCCTCTACCAGATCTTCTGTAAGCTGCCTTAACCGCTGGGATTTTTCTTCCAGTACATTCAGATAATTCTGCATCCGCTCACTTTCCGGCTTCTCCATTTTCATAAGATTTACATAATTCAAAATAGAAGTCAGCGGTGTCTTGATATCATGGGATACATTGGTGATTAAGTCTGCCTTCATACGCTCGTTTTTGGTATTCTCTTCCACCACAAGATGCAGGCTGTCTCCAATGCTGTTTACTGCCTCTGCCAGCTTTTTGCTGTCACTGTGAAGATGCTCTAACGGAATCTTATAGGATAAATCTCCTTCCGTAATCTGTCTGATTCCCTTCATGATTTCCTGCTTCTGTACTACATCCCGGAGATAGATTACACCGATAACAATAATCTGAAGTGCCAGAAGAATTCCACCTAACAAATGTCTTCTCGTAAAGAACTGATACGCCAAAAACAAAAATAACAACGCATTAAATACAAAGGTAACAATGACACGCACCGATGCTTTCCATGTTCCAAGTACCCGCAAAGTGCTGACATATACCCAGTTGGTAAAGCTGTATTCCCAGAATACGCCGGCTTTCATCCGCCGGATAACACTGGTATAGAAAATCTGGAACACTCCGTCATAGATAAAGGAAATCACGCCTACTACCACAAGCATTCCCGGAATATCCCACTCATAGGATGCCGCAGAAAAACTTAAAACCAATATCAGTACAGAAAATACAATAAATATCAAAAAGAAAAATTCTGTCTTAATATGGTCAATCCAGTTTAAATGAATCTTATCATCCTTATGATTACGTCCTGCTGCAAGAGTCAGATAAACCAGTGTTACAATCCAGCCCAAAAGACTTACCACAATGGTTACAATCGAAATCATGCCCCAGGGATGCAGCGTCATAAATTCCGATTTTGCTTTTGTAAATCCATCTTCATTTGGGAATGTGGTATCTACTGCCACCAGAAAGACTGCATTATTTCCTATGCCGGACATGGTTCCATCAATGTATTTGTAATAATAATCTTCCATTCCCTTTACATTGCTGCGGAATTTCAAATCTTTATCATTACAGTAGAGATAGCTTCCCTTTTCTTTTCCGTAATCCAAAAGGTTATGTGCTTTGTCTCCGAATACATAAGAGGTAATATCTTCTTCCGTATCCTCTAACATATTTGTGTAGATAACCTGCTCATTTTCAATAAAGACATAAGATAAATTCGTCTCAGAATCATCAAATTCATTCAGTGCTTTCCGGTAGGCAGTTTCTTCCTGGCCGATACGGTCCAAGGTCTTTGCCAGTGCCTGATACAGCTCCTGTCCTTCCTCTTCCGTAAGCCTGCCCTCCTGTACGCCCTGGGCAATGGAAATACCGCTCTGTGGCAGATATTTCTCTTCGATTTTATCAGAATACTGTACGTAGCCTTCCTTCGACCATGCCACCAGATCACTTAAGGTATAATTTTCAAACTGCGTCTTGTCGTTCCCGCCGTCATACTCTTCTGTACTGGAGATACTGCTGTCATCGTACATCCAGTATGCAGACGCACCGTTCCGCACCAGCGTCATGGTATAGCTTTCTTCTGTGTCATTACGGATAATACCGCTTCTTGCATATTTGATAACATTGACCGGCTTCTCAGAATCGTATTCCCCGTTGGTCTCAAAATTCTTCCGGGTCATTAAGAAATTGGTCAGTTCCGTTATCTTCTGCTCATAGACATAGCTGTAGTAGCTGGAATCCACATAACTCTGATTCGTCAGGTTATCCATGTCTATCATATGTTTTCCGTTTAATGCCGCCACCATAAATACGGACAGCAGAAGCAGGACGGAAAACAACAGCTGCAGGAGAATAATGGTATTTTTCCATGCGTTTCCATAATGTCTGTTCTTCATATTTGCTTTCCTTTGTTAATTCTTCTCAACTTTATATCCAACGCCCCATACTACTTTTAAGTATCTCGGCTCCTTTGGATTAATCTCAATCTTCTCACGGATATGGCGGATATGAACGGCAACGGTGTTATCTGCACCAATTGCATCTTCATTCCAGATATTTTCATAAATTTGTTCAATAGAAAATACTTTTCCCTGATTCTTCACCAGAAGCAGAAGAATATTATATTCAATCGGAGTCAGCTTCACTAATTCGCCATCCACGGTTACTTCCTTCAAGTCATCATTAATCATAAGACCGCCCACCTGATATACGGTCTCATTGCTTTCGCTGACATTGCCAAGCTGGGTATAACGGCGAAGCTGGGATTTCACTCTTGCCACCAGCTCCAGAGGGTTAAACGGCTTGGTCACATAATCATCTGCACCGATGTTAAGCCCTAAGATTTTATCGGAATCCTCGGATTTGGCAGATAAAATAATAATCGGAATGCTGCTTTCCTCCCGAATCTTTAAGGTTGCCCGGATACCATCCAGTTTCGGCATCATGACATCAATAATCAGAAGATGCACTTCATTTTTCTTAAGCATATCCAGTGCCTGTTCTCCATCATATGCCTTTAAGACATGATAGCCTTCCTGCTGCAGGTAAATCTCAATTGCTTCTACGATTTCTTTATCATCATCACATACCAGTATATTCATTTCGTCCTCCTGTCCTTATCTTCTATCTTTGCTGATTTTCGAATACTTCATACTACGAACACATAAACTACCTCATAATTATCTATAGCGTATCAGATTTTTCTTAATAGGAAAAGCGTACTTTTCTTAAAAAACATTTAAAATTGTGTTATACTATATTAAATTCGTCTCTTTCATAGCATTTTGCTGTGAAAATATCCGTTTAATGATTGATTATTTTTGAAAGGATTATTTATGAAGAAGCATTATACCTTTATTCCTCTAAAGGAAAAAGATTTATCCTCCTTCCGGAAAGCATTAATCAGCAGCCTGTGGTTCCGCCCCTGTGCCTGCCTGCTTGCCCTGATTGTCATTGGCATCATCGGTTACCGGAAGCTCGCGGTGCTCACCAGTGAGATGCATTTTCTCATTCTCTACGGAATTGCCGCCGGCTTCATTCTCTACCGCATGATAAGAGAGCTTGCCAATCTGCATCAGGTCAGCACCCTGCGCAAATCCAGCCTGCTTCCGTTTATTCATACTGCCAATGAAGACGATACCTTCTATTCCGAGGAATTGTCCGGCGGATTTATTATCCAGACTGAGCCGATTAATCTGATGGAAATATCCAATAGCAAAGAAATGCTTGCCGAACTTTCCGCTAACTGTGAAGCACCGAATCCGCTCTTTCCTTACTTAGAATCCTGCCTGAACAGCAGTGATGAAAAATTAGTCAACAAAGGCGTTATCTATATTGAGATTATCAGAAACCAACTGGAAAAAGGAAATGCTGATATTCTTGCTACTTATGACAAATTAAAAAATTGCAGGGAGGAACTTCTCTAAAGTCCTTCCTGCAATTTGGTTTACGTAGTTCTATTTCTTTTTGTTATCTTTTTCTTTTGCTTTCCACTTAAAATATTCCGCATCTAAATCTACGGTAACTTCCGGAATCTCTTTCTTTCCTTCTGCCACCTCATCCTGCGGCTCTTCATCCACTAACGGAATTCCCGCCTTCTTAAAGTATTCCGGATTGATTCGGATTTCCGGTTTGATTGCCTGATAAGGAGATTTCTTTTCTTCCTTCGGCTCGTTCTTCTCCTTTGCCCGCTCCTTTTCCAGTTCGTGGTTACGCTCTTCAATCAGCTTCAGATATTTTTCCGTATCCACCATATCCTGAAGCTGGCTCTTAAGTTCTGACTGATTCTCCCGGATAATTCCCTTCTGGGTCTTCATATCATCCTGGGCTTTTTTCAGAATATCCTGAAGAGCATCTGTCGTATCCTGCATAATATGCTGTACCCGCTGAAGGGCATCATCCGTATATAATACGGCAGCTGCATAGACATCCTCCGCATTCCGGCTGGCTTTAAAAATCATGGCATCGCCTTTTTTCCGTGCCTCCCGTTCTGCCTTATCCCTGCTCTGCTGTGTCACTTCATATTCATCCATCATCTCGTAAATACAGGCATTCAGATGATTGAGATGTTCAAACATTTTCTTCTTCTCAACAATAATCTTCTCTCCGGTATTGTCATAAAGTTCACTTCTGGATATTAATACATGTATATCCCGTAATACCCGCTCCAGTTTGTCCTGTGTACTCATGATATTCTCCCTTCACCTTGGCTATATATATCGTACAATGTCAGAGCCTGTCTCTGCAAGACCTAATTCCACCGGTTCTTCTCCTGCTGCCTCTAACAGTTCCACTACCCGGTCTGTATCCTTCTCTGCTACCAGTATCAGCATTCCGATTCCCATATTGAAAATATTTCTCATCTGCTCTTTACTGATATTTCCATCTTTATGCAGCATATCATAAAGTGGCGGAATATCTTCCTCCCGCTGCTTAATCACTGCACCTGCACTGTTATGCATCAGATTATGTACTGCCTTATCAATGCCGCCATGGGCTACCTGTACGCAGGATTTGATTTCTATATTACTGTTTAATAATGCTTCCATTGCTTCCCGGTACATACGGGTCGGTGCCAGAAGCAAATCTCCTAAAGTTGCTCCCAAAGATTCATAATAAATTTCCATGGAAGTCTTGGTCAGATATAATTTTCTCCGGGCTGCCACATAGCCATTGTTATGAAGTCCATTGGATGGAAGACCAATAATAACATCTCCAGCTTTCACCGGTGCTATTCCTATTTTCTTCTTTTTCTCTACGACGCCGGCAATAAAGCCCACCAAATCGTACTGGTCATAAGAGAAAATATCGGAAAGCTCCTTAATCTCACTTCCGGCATAGGTTACATTTCCCTGCCGGCAGCCATTTTCCATGCCTTCTTCCATGTCCCGGATATATTCGAATTTGGGACGGGCACAGGAAATGTTATCATAGAAGAGAAGCGGCTTTGCTCCCATGGCATACATATCGTTGATGCAGACTGCCGCACAGTCATAGCCTATGGTGTCAAATCTTGACATTTCCGATGCCAGCAGCAATTTACCACTTACCGCATTGGTTCTTGATACCAAAAGCGGCTCATCATATTTCAGAAACTCTCCCAAAGGTATTTCATTTGTCAATTCTTTTAAGTCAAATTTATCTCGCACTTTCTAACTTCTCCAAACTTTTTTCATCTGTTCTATAGCATACCACACTTCCACTCATGTGTTAACTTTTTTTCAATTTTCTTCTGCGGATGCGGCGTACAACTTTCACAATCAGTACGATGATCAGAATCAGAATAAGGAGTGCCACAAGAATAACGCCCACAATCATTGCCGCATATTTATTTGGATTTTTCAGTCTTGCGCCAAGGCTCTTATCATTGTCTACCACCTTGCGGTCATGAAGTTCATTGTAGTATTCCGGCACCTCTGCAATACCATTTTCTCCCTCTTCAAAGGATTCCATATAGCGGGCAATGGATACCCATGCCTTTAACTCCTGGTCACCATTGTAAATGATGCAGTCTTCAAAATCTTCTACCGTACTTCCATCCGCGTACTTTGGCACAATAGAAAGCAGTCCGTATGACATATCCGTTACTGCACTGAGCATCTGACCGCTGTAAAGGTCGGATACTACACAGTATAATTTGTCATCCTCGATTTCTTCTCTCTTATCATCCTTCGTCAGATATACGTCGGTTACCCGGTTTAATATCAGGCGGTTCGGGTTATAGGTCATATTCAGTCCGGAGCAGTAAAGTCTCGCCGTTGTCATATAATCGGAAATGGAAGCATCAATCTCTGCTGCCGTCTTTAATTCTTTTCCGGTCAGGTATACCTTAATCAACGGATAACCTGGCACGCCGTCTGCCCCGATTCCAAGGGAGAAGGAGTTAAAGACATCTGTTACCGTAACATCCCCCGGCACATAAGTATCACGGACAGTTCCGCTTGGCACAACCGCCACATCGATTTCTTCGCCATCATAATCCTTCGTATGAGTTGCCCCGTAAATATAGGCATCCGCCATAATATCTCCCAGATTATGCTCCGTATGGTCTGTATACAAATCATCTACCGTTGCAAATTCATACTCATTTTCACACAATACTTCAGATGCGGTATAACCAAACTGCTTCAAATAGGTATCATCAATATTGGCTTCAAAGGTATCTATCTTCTCCTGGGTTGCCTCATCTGCCTCAATATCCGGGCGAATCGGAATCAGGTTATAGTCCTCTACTTCCCAGCGTCCTTCCGCATTCTGGGAAAGGTGCATAGTTCCCACATTAATGCCATACTCTCCGGCAGATACAATAGCTGTATTTCCTTCGATAATCGGCTCCTCCAATGTCGTATGGGTATGTCCGCTGATGATGACATCCAGCTCCGGCACTGCCTTGGCAAGAAGCTCATCCTCGGATTTCTTCGGGTCTTCATTGGTTCCACTGTGGGAAAGGCAGACAATCATGTCCACATCTTCTTTTTCCTTTATATCTGCCACTGTTTCCTTTACTGCCTCAATTGGGTCTTCAAACTCAAGGGCACAGGTCGGTGCGCAGGAAAGAGAATCCTTACCGAATACTCCAAGCAATGCAATTTTTACACCGCCCTTTTCGATGACTTCATAATCCTTTACGCCATAGTTATCAAAGGCATCTTTTAAAAGCTGTCTCTCATCATTCATCTCTGACCAGTCAATGTTACAGACCAGCAGAGACGGCACCACATCACCGCTGGATGCTGCTGTGTCAAGCATCTGTGCTAAGCCTTTGCTTCGATAATCAAATTCATGGTTTCCGAAGGTTGTTGCATCATAGCCAAGATAGCCCAACATCCGAAGCTCGGATGCCTCTTCTTCATAAACGGTCTGGAACAGCGTTCCCATGGAAAAATCTCCGCCGTCCACTACTAGCGTATCCGGATTTTCTTCCTTCTTCTCATCAATGACTGTTTTGATTCGTGCAAATCCGCCTGCTTCCACATTTTCTCCATCTACTACCGTACGGAAGCTGTTCAAATGGGAATGGGTATCATGGGTAAATACGATATCCACCGACTTCGGCTTTTCTTCTGCTGCGGATGCTGTTGTTACCTGCAGACTGCATACCCCCATGCATGCTGCCAGTAATAATGCCTGTAGCTTTGCTCTTATTTTTTGTCCCCTCATATTGTTCTCCTTTGTATTTTATTTTTTGTTGACCGGGTTATCAGGTGGATTTCGTTAGCAGAATTCGGTTGCTTCCGTCTGTCCGGCTGCTATCGATACCCACATTCCGTCAGCAAAGGACTCTAAGAATTTCGTTATACAAATTATATAATACGGCAACCGGCGCAAATTCACATCCATGTTCATCTGCGCCTCGCCGGCACTTCCCTGTGCCGGCGTTGCCAGCTTCTTCCGAAATTCCAAGAGTCCCTAACTGACTGCATAAATGGTATCTATATGCAGTCGAACCGCCGGAAGTATCCCGCAAAACTCTCGCCATAATAACTCTGTCCCAAAATCACTCTACCACTAAATAATTTTGTCTCGAAATATCTCTGCCTCTAATCACTCCCGCAACAAAATAATTAAATCTGAATTAGTTCGTAGTTCCGGGTTCCAAGTCCGATTTTCTCTGCATGCTCAACGCAGGATTCCCAGTTGGTATCCGGGTGCACCATATGGAAATGGTCTTTCTCATGGACATGCTGCATCTGTTCTTCCAATACGCTGCCGTGTACTACCGGCTGCTTATTGCAGGCATCCGCACAAGCCATGTCCAGTGCTACCGGGTCGAAGGATGCAAACATTCCTACGTCCGGGATGATTGGAATATCATTTTCTGCATGGCAGTCACAGTTTGGTGACACATCACATACCAGCGAAATGTGGAAACACGGGCGGTTCTGACAGACTGCTTTGGAATACTCTGCGATCCGGTAATTCAAAAGATTGGAGGCATCCCAGTTGGTTGGATTGACTGCATCCTTCGGGCATACGCCGATACATCTGCCACAGCCCACACATTTATTTTCATCAATACTTGCCTTGCCATCTGCCACATGTGGTGCATCATGGGCACAGATTCTTACACAGGCTCCGCAGCCTACGCACAGACTCTGGTCTACTGCCGGTTTGCCGGAGCAATGCATTTCCATCTTGCCGGCACGGGAACCACAGCCCATTCCGATATTTTTTAAAGCGCCGCCGAATCCTGCTCCCTCATGTCCTTTAAAATGTGTCAGGGAAATAAATACATCCGCATCCATTACGGCTCTTCCGATTTTGGCTTCCTTCACATATTCTCCGTCTACCGGAACCAGTGCTTCGTCTGTTCCTTTCAGTCCATCTGCGATAATGACATGGCATCCGGTGGAAAATGGTGTGAATCCGTTTTCGTATGCGGTATCCATGTGGTCTAACGCATTCTTTCTACTACCTACATAAAGGGTATTGCAGTCCGTAAGAAATGCTTTTCCGCCGCATTCCTTTACCAGATCCACCACTACTTTGGCATAATTCGGACGCAAAAATGCGAGATTTCCCAACTCTCCAAAATGAATCTTGATTGCTGCATATTTGTCTTCAAAATCAATATTTTTCATTCCTGCTGTAATGCAAAGACGGCGCAGCTTCTGCAATAAATTTTCTGAGCCGCTGGTCTTAAAACTGGTATAGTATACTTTGGACGCTTCCATACGGTTTCCTCCTTGTTTTTACTTGTTTTTTACACACTTTTTATACTTCATATCATAATATAATCTGCCGCTTTTTTCAATAAAACGCAGGCTGTTTTGTATCTTTGTGCGTTTCGCAAGTCAGTGCTATACCCGCCAGATCTGCATGTAAATGTGAAATCTTTTTCTCGCTACCCGCGTAAAAAAGCAGCGTCCGGTTTTTGGGAATAGGACTTTTGCTTTTCCTCAACCGTGACGCTGCTTCTGCTCTTTTTCTATGGGCTACATTGCCTTTCTCTGTTCAAAATGTACTTCTGTCATCATTTCCGGATTCAGCACATGCTCCAAATCTGCTTCGCTCATCAGCTTACGTTCCAGAACGATTTCCCTTACGCTTTTGTTTTCCCGCAGTGCGGTCTTTGCGATGTCCGCAGATTCCTTATATCCAAGATACGGACAAAGTGCTGTGGAAATGCCAACACTCTTATCCACCAGACTGCGGCAGTGTGCCTCATTGGCTGTGATTCCATGTATACAATTCTTTGTCAGTGTCTCAACCGCTTCTTTTAAGGTGTCGATGGAATCAAAGAGACTGTAGAATACCACCGGCTCAAAAGCATTCAGTTCCATCTGTCCAGCCTCTGCTGCCATGGTAATTGCAGTGTCATTTCCAATGACGTGGAACGCTACCTGGCTTACCACTTCCGGAATAACCGGATTTACTTTACCCGGCATAATGGAAGAACCGTTCTGTCTTGCCGGAAGGTTAATTTCTCCAAGCCCGGTTCTTGGTCCGGAGGATAACAGTCTTAAATCATTACACATTTTTGAAAGGTCCACGGCACATGCTTTCAGTGCACCGGATACCATGACGAATCCATCCAGATTCTCTGTGGAATCGAATAAATCCTCTGCCTGTTTCAGTGGATAACCGGTTATTTTTGCCAGAGTCGGCACTACATTGGATAAATATGCCGGAGAAACATTGATGGCTGTTCCGATTGCAGTTCCGCCCAGATTCACCGTAAACATTTCACGTCTTACTTCTTTTAACCGGTCATAATCACGTTTTACCATGGTTGCATAAGCATGAAAGGTCTGTCCGAGGCGCATCGGCACTGCATCCTGAAGCTGTGTTCTTCCCATTTTTAAGATTCCGTCAAATTCTGCCGCCTTAATCCGAAGCTCCCGCTCCAGTCCATCCAGCTCCGCCAGCAGCGGTTTTAACAGTTCCAGTACCGTAAGTTTTCCGGCGGTTGGGATTACATCATTGGTAGACTGTGACATATTCACATGGTCATTCGGATGAATCCGGCTGTAATCACCTTTTCTTCCACCCATCCATTCATTGGCACGGTTTGCCAGTACTTCATTCATGTTCATGTTGGCACTGGTTCCGGCGCCGCCCTGAATGGCATCTACAATAAATTCATTGGCAAAACATCCACGAATCACTTCATCGCAGGCTCTTATAATTGCTTCTGCTTTATCTGCCGGAAGAGTCAGCGCATTCCGATTGCTCTGTGCCGCTGCCTTCTTTACTTTTGCAAGGTTACGGATAAATGCAGGATGCAGACGCTGTCCTGTGATTGGAAAATTCTGCTTTGCACGTAAAGCCTGTACGCCATAATAAGCCTCTTTCGGCACTTCCATTGTTCCAATTGAATCGGATTCCATACGCATTTCTTCTGTCATGATGTTTCCCTCTCTCTTTCTTATTTTTGTTTTAACTCTTCTTACGGACGCCCGGCAACGCAAATGGCGTCAAGACAGTCTTATCCTGTCCTGACGCCATTGTCACAAGGGTTTGTTTTCAATTTTTATTTTTTTGTTTTTTAGTTCTGTCAAAGACTAGCACTCTTTGACCAGAAGGTAAATAGTTTTAAGTTAAAACGTGCTTTATATTTGTTTTTGGTGTGTTTTTGATTAATTATTTTAATATTGTTTGTTGTTTTCTTTATTTTCTTAAGTGTCTGTCTTTTCAGAGAAATACATTTGTGATACAATGAGTGAAAATAAATCAACATACTAAGATAGCGAAATAAGTAGCAACATGATTCAGTCAAAATCCGGGCAATGTATACAGCAAAATATTCTCCTGCCTCTGCGCAGATATGTATTCCACGGCAAGGGGCACTAACCGTGTCATAAATATATCTGCCCGCAGAGGCAGGAGGATATTTTTGCAACTACACGCAATTGATATTCATTGGCTACAAAATTTTATATATTATTTTATCTGCTATTTCAGATGCTATTTTATTTGTTATTTTATTTGCTATTTCATTTGTCATTTTTCAGCATTTTATTTGCAGATAAATTCATTTTTTACATCAACTGTATTTTTCAGGAAACGAAAGGAGCCTCTATGGAAAAGGAATTAGACAACATCGATAAGAGTATCATTCGAATCTTACAGGAAAATGCCCGCACTCCGGTCAAAGATATTGCAAAGGAAGTCTTTTTATCTTCTCCGGCTGTCTCTGCCCGGATTGAGCGGTTGGAAAAGCGTGGCATCTTAACCGGCTATCATGCCACCGTAAATCCTATGCTCTTTGGCTATCACATTAAGGCTTTTATTAATCTTGAGGTGGAACCGGCACAAAAAAAGGAATTCTACCCTTTCATCGATAGAATTCCAAATGTAATTGAATGCAACTGTGTTACCGGTGATTATGCCATGCTGGTGGAAGTCATGTTTCAGACTACCATCCAGCTTGACCACTTCATCAATGAGCTGCAGCATTTCGGACGAACCAAAACGTTAATCGTATTCTCTACTTCTGTGGAGCACCGCGATGTGCCCGTGAACTGATGAATTTTGCAATTCCTTCCACTCCGATTGTCAGATAACGGAGCAGGGATTCAGCTGCAAAAGCAAATACAATCATCAGAAGAATACTGATTCTGGACATCTGGCTCATGGCAAATAACCGGTTTAGACAGATGCCACAGAAAAGCAGTCCTGCAATATTAAAAATCAAAATACCATATTTAAACTTGTTCATCGGATGACTGATTTTAATCAGAATCATAAATCCTACCACACATAAAAGCATGGTGGATGCGGTTGCCACATCGGAAGCCGGGAGGGAAAATACCTCGCCACAGACTACCAGTGAACCAACGATTAATACATCGGTCAGTCCTGCCGGAAGTGCTTTTAATAATACTTTCCGCAAGAACCGTCCTTCGATACGGTTGCGGTTCGGCTCCAATGCCAGTAAAAATCCCGGTGCGCCAATGGTAAACATGCTGATGAGGGAAATCTGTGCCGGCTCTAACGGATAAGTAATCGTCGATACCACCGCAAAGATTGCCATTAAAAGTGAAAAGATATTTTTTACCAGGAACAGGCTGGCGGAACGCTGCACATTATTTACTACCTGCCGTCCTTCCGATACCACATCCGGCATATGGGCAAAGTCGGAATCCAAAAGGACTACCTGCGCCGCCTGTGCTGCTGCTTCACTTCCGGATGCCATTGCCACACTGCAATCTGCATCCTTCATTGCCAGAATGTCGTTGACTCCATCACCGGTCATTGCTACAGTATGTCCTGCATCCTGCAATGCATGTACCAGCTTCTGCTTCTGTTTCGGAGTTACCCGTCCAAATACGGTATAGCGGTCTGCCGCATCATAAATTTTCTCATCTGTATCCAGCGTGCCTGCGTCCACATATTTTTCTGCATGCTCGATTCCGGCGCATCGTGCCACTTCCGATACGGTCTCCGGATTATCCCCGGAAATTACCTTCACCGCAACACCCTGAGTTTTAAAATAGCCAAAGGTCTTCTTCGCATTTTCACGAATCGGATTGGAAAGAATCACATAACCCAGTGGCTCCGGTTTTTCGGTAAGAGTTCCCCTGATATCACTGCCCGGATATTTTGCAAGCAGGAGCACACGATAACCCTTTTTCGTATATTCCCTTATCTCATCTGCGATTTCTTCAAACGCATTTCCCATGACAAATTCCGGTGCACCCAGAAGATATTTTCCATCTTCAAATACAACGCCACTGTATTTTGTTGCAGAAGTAAAGGGCATAACTTCCAATGCCTTCCGTGGGGCGGTTACAAAAGTCTGCACTTCCGCAGTTTTATCATTATCACTATCTCTAGCTATATCACCATTTCTAGCTATATCGCTATCTCTATCCTTGTCTTTGTCCTTACGCTTCAGGTAATCGCGAATGGCTTCCATCGTGGCATTATTATCCGGCACTGCCGATGCATAATCCCGAAGCAGGGACTGAAGAAATACGTTTTCCGCGTCCTTCGCCGGAACAATCTGTGCCACTTCCATACCGGCTTCCGTTATGGTTCCGGTTTTATCAACGCAAAGCACATCGACTCTTGCCAGCGCTTCAATACTCTTCATGTCATGGAGCAGTACCTGCCGTTTTGCCAGACGCATGGTTCCAAGTGCCAGGGCAATGGTCGTCAGAAGATATAAGCCCTCCGGTATCATTCCGATAATCGCTGCCACCATGGATACAATGCTTTTCTGGAAAGTCTCGCCATTTACAATATAACCCTGCCAGAATAAAATGATTCCAATTGGAATAATCACGATACCAATCCATTTTACCAACTGGTTGATGGAACGAATCATCTCGGACTGTTCTTCATTTCCCATGGCTTTTGCTTCTGCGGTCAGCTTGGAAATATAAGAATGCTTTCCTACCCGCTCCAGTCTTGCATAACATTCTCCGGATACTACAAAGCTTCCGGACATCAGCTTGCTTCCCGGTGTTTTCTCGATTTCATCTGCTTCTCCGGTCAGCAGTGATTCATTTACCTGAATAGTGCCTTCCAGAACAACGGCATCGGCACAAATCTGTGTTCCGGCAGTCAGTAAAATAACATCATCCTTTACCAGCCGCTCCGATAAGATTTTCTTCTGCTCTCCATCCCGGATAACAATGGCATGAGGTGCATTCAGAAGGCTCATCTTATCTAAGACTTTCTTTGCCCGCAATTCCTGAATAATTCCAATCAGCGTATTACCAATGATAATCGGCAGGAAGGTCAGGTTCCGGAAAGAACCAACCACGCAAAGCAGAATCGTTATTACTAAGAATATAAAGTTAAAGTACGTAAATACATTGGACTTTACGATTTCCTTTGCACTCTTCTCCGTGCTGATATCTGTTTTATTTACAAATCCTTCTATGAAGCGTTCTTCTACTTCTTCCTTTGATAATCCCCGCAGGATACGTTTTTCTTCCGGCATTCTATTCTCACTCATAGGCTGTCTCTTCATCCTTTCTGAAACTTATTATAAGGCTTTTCCCTATGGCATAGTATGAATTTTTTCTTAAATTATTTTAAACGAATCGAAAAAATACCCTTTCTATCGGTTTTTCCGGTAAAAAGGGTATCTTCATTACGTCATATTTTTCTTTTGCATCTGCTCTTTTACATCTGCCGTTTTATTTTTAGTGTTTCACTTCGATTCGTACCAACGCCTTATGCAATGCAAATTCCGCACGAAGCATATCTGTATCTGCAGCCTTAGCTGCAATACGGGCTTCTGCACGCTCTTTTGCTGCCTGGGCACGCTTCTCATCGATTTCATCCGGCCACTCGGCAATCTCTGCCAGCAGTGTTACCTTATCGCCTAAAATCTCCGCAAAGCCTGCATGAACCGCAGCTTCTTTTACATCTTCACCATTGGTAATGGTCACAACGCCGGGAGCAAGTACCGTTGTCAGCGGAATGTGATCCGGGTAGACACCGATTTCTCCTTCTGTTGTATTGAATTCTATCATGGTTGCTTCCCCGGTATAAAAGATTCGCTCCGGGGTAATGATTTCTACCTCAAATGCTTTCTTCTCGTCTGCCATGGCTTCACCCCTTACTTCATGCGGGCACGTACTTCGTCAATACTTCCGGCATTCAGGAAATAGCTTTCCGGTACATCATCATGCTTTCCTTCTAAGATTTCACGGAAACCGCGGATGGTCTCGGCTACCGGTACATATTTTCCATCCAGACCGGTAAACTGGGTTGCTACGAAGAATGGCTGTGATAAGAAACGCTGTACTTTTCTTGCACGGCTTACTACCAGCTTGTCTTCTTCTGACAGCTCATCCATACCAAGGATTGCGATAATATCCTGTAATTCTTTATATTTCTGAAGAATCTCCTGTACTCCACGGGCTACCTCAAAATGCTCCTGTCCTACGATACGAGGGTCAAGGATTCTGGATGTGGAACCAAGTGGGTCTACTGCCGGGTAAATACCAAGCTCTACAATAGAACGATCCAGTACGGTGGTGGCATCCAGATGGGCAAATGTAGTTGCCGGAGCCGGGTCAGTAAGGTCATCCGCCGGTACATAGACTGCCTGAACGGATGTAATGGAACCATTCTTGGTAGAAGTAATACGCTCCTGTAATGCACCCATCTCAGTCTGTAAGGTCGGCTGGTATCCTACTGCGGAAGGCATACGTCCTAACAGTGCGGACACCTCAGAACCTGCCTGTGTGAAACGGAAAATGTTATCAATAAATAACAATACATCCTTTCCACCTTTATCACGAAAATACTCCGCCATGGTAAGTCCGGTAAGACCTACACGCATACGTGCTCCAGGCGGCTCGTTCATCTGACCGAATACCATGGTGGTCTTATCAATAACTCCGGATTCCTTCATTTCATAATAAAGGTCATTTCCCTCACGGGTACGCTCACCTACACCGGTAAATACAGAATATCCACCATGCTCGGTTGCGATATTATGAATCAGCTCCTGAATCAATACGGTTTTTCCTACTCCTGCACCACCGAAAAGTCCGATTTTTCCACCTTTCTGGTAAGGGCAGAGAAGGTCAACGACCTTGATTCCTGTCTCTAACATTTCTGTAGAAGTTGCCTGTTCATCAAAGCTTGGTGCTTTCCGGTGAATCGGCATATATTCCACATCCTGTGGTGGAGCCTCATTATCAATTGGCTCGCCTAATACGTTAAACATTCTGCCTAAGGTATGCTCGCCGACCGGCACGGAAATCGGTGCACCGGTTGCCTCTGCATCCATACCACGGATTAATCCATCGGTAGGTCCCATGGCAATACAACGTACGACATCATCTCCTAAATGCTGTGATACCTCTACTACCAGAACTTCACCATCTTTTCTGGTAATACGGATTGCTTCGTTGATTGCCGGAAGCTTTCCTTCGGTAAATTTAATATCCAATACAGCACCTATTATCTGAGTGATTTTTCCAATATTTGTTTCTGCCATCTTTTTCTATCACTCCTTATTCTCTATTCTTATGGATATGATTAGGAAATTGCCGATGCTCCGGCTATAATCTCTGTCAGCTCCTGTGTAATGGAACCCTGACGGGCACGATTATACTTCAGTGACAGATCACTAATCATTTCCTCTGCGTTGCTGGTTGCAGAATCCATTGCCTGCATTCTTGCACCATTTTCACTGGCTACTGCTTCCACCAGTGCTCCATAAAGAAGGCTCGTTACATACTTCGGTATGATTAAATTAAGCGCCTCTTCCTGGTTTGGCTCATAATTCATCAGCACATTATCTTCTTCCTGCTCCGGCATATCTTCGATATCCACCGGAAGAAGCTTGATTAATTTCGGCTCATGTACCACCGTATTCTTAAAATGTGTATAAGCAAGGTAAATTTCGCCAATCTCACCTTTTTCATAGGATGCCAGCGCTTCCCTTGCCAATGCGGACGCCTCGTCATAAGTCGGTGTCTCTATCAGTTCCGGAAGTTCTTTTACAATCGAATATCCCTTATGTTCTAAAGACTCTCTTCCCTTATTACCAATTGCATAAATGGAAAGCTTGTCCTTTGGAAGGTCACTCTCTGTAATCAGCTTTACGACATTCGCATTATAGCCTCCTGCCAGTCCACGGTTCGAGGTAATTACAATCACTGCCTTCTGCTCGGAATCTTTACCGGTAAGGTACGGGTGATTGATGGAACCGCTCTTTGCCAGCATGGAAGTTACGGTCTGATACATATAATTAAAATACGGATTTGCCTGTTCTGCATGTCCCTTCGCTTTCTGCAGTTTTACGGTAGAAACAAGCTTCATGGCCTTTGTAATCTGCTGTGTGCTGGAAATACTGCTTTTGCGCCGCTTTATATCACGCATGGACGCCATAGTCTCTCACCGCCTTTTACCATATTACATGCCTATTTGAAATCTTTCTTACATGCTTCAATTGCTGTAATTAATTTCTGCTCTGTTTCTTCGTCTAACTGCTTTGTTTCACGAATGGATTCGAAAATCTCCGGATACTTGGTATCAATGAGTTCTAACAATGCTTTTTCAAATGCCAGAATCTCATCCACCGGAATATCCAGTAAATATTTCTTAGTTGCCGCATAGATAATTGCTACCTGTTTTTCCACCGGCATTGGCTGATACTGTGGCTGTTTCAACATTTCACGGATTCTTTCACCCTGTGCTAATTTCTCTTTGGTATCAGCATCCAGCTCAGAACCAAACTGTGCAAATGCTGCCAGCTCACGATACTGTGCCAGCTCTACTCGGATTGGTGCTGCAATCTTCTTGATTGCCTTAATCTGTGCAGCTCCTCCAACTCGGGATACGGAAAGTCCTGCATTGATTGCCGGACGGAAACCTGCGTTAAACATATCTGTTTCCAGATAAATCTGACCGTCTGTAATGGAAATTACGTTGGTCGGAATGTATGCGGATACGTCTCCTGCCTGTGTCTCGATAATCGGCAGTGCAGTCAGGGAACCTCCACCCAAAGCATCGGAAAGTCTTGCTGCACGCTCTAATAATCTGGAATGCAGATAGAATACATCTCCCGGATAAGCCTCACGTCCTGGTGGTCTCTTAAGCAGCAAGGAAAGGGTACGGTATGCAGCAGCATGTTTACTCAAATCGTCATAAACGATTAATACATCCTCTCCGTTCTCCATCCACTCTTCACCAATTGCACATCCTGCATACGGTGCAATATACTGTAATGGTGCCAGCTCACTTGCTGTTGATACAACAACTGTGGTATAGCTTAATGCACCGAATTCTTCTAATGTTTTTACCAGGGATGCTACGGTAGATGCTTTCTGACCGATGGCAACGTAAATACATTTTACGCCCTGTCCCTTCTGGTTAATGATGGTATCAATTGCAATTGCCGTCTTACCGGTCTGCTTATCTCCGATGATAAGCTCACGCTGTCCACGTCCAATCGGCACCATGGAATCGATTGCCTTAATACCGGTCTGTAATGGTGTATCTACGGATTTTCTGGAAATAACACCGGATGCCACACGTTCAATCTGGCGGTATTTCTCCGTCTCAATCGGTCCTTTTCCATCAATCGGCTGACCCAGCGCATTTACTACTCGTCCCAGTAATGCATCTCCGACCGGAACCTCTACTACACGTCCGGTGGTCTTTACGGTATCACCTTCGTTGATGGAACGCTTATCTCCTAAAAGAACCGCACCTACATTATCTTCCTCTAAGTTCAGCACCATTCCATATACTTCACCTGGGAATTCCAAAAGTTCTCCCTGCATTGCATTTTCAAGGCCGTGAATTCGTGCAATTCCATCTGCCACCTGAATGACAGTTCCTACGTCTGCCACTTCCAACTGGGATGCATACCGCTCGATCTGCTCTTTGATAACGGAACTGATTTCTTCTGGTTTCAATTTCATGAAGCGGTTTCACCTACTTTCAACTGTATTTTGGATAATTCACTGGTTAGCTTCTGCAGCCTGGTTTTGATACTGCTGTCCACTACCCTGTCTTTTATGCGGATGACCATGCCTCCAATGAGTGATGCATCCACCTCATAATTCATTTCAATTTCTACATAATGTGTGGTTTCTAATAGTTTCTTTACGATTTCATCTTTCTGCTGCATTGACAGCTCCATCGCAGAAATGACATATGCCGTTCCGATATTTTTATATTCTTTTACGGAATCCACAAAGCATGCAAATACGCTTTCCATATCTTTAAAGTGGTCTTTCTCTATCAGCTGGCACATCAATCCCACGATCTCGTCCGCGGTCTTTCCCTTGAATATGTTTTCAATAATCTGAAGCTTCTCTTCTTTTACAATCTGTGGATGATTCATCAATTTTGCCAGTTCCTCATTCTCATGGAGAATCTCAAGAAGTGCTTTCGCATCTTCTAACCAGGCATCTTCACATCCCTTTTCCACGGCGAGTTCAAACAATGCATCTGCGTATGTTTTGGAAACTAATTTTGCCATGTTGTATCACCCATCTCTTTCAAGGTTTCTTCCACGAGGGCATCCTGTATTGTTGTATCAATGGATGCGGCTACCACTTTGCCTGCCATCATAGATGCAATTTCTATCATTTCCTGTTTCATCTCATCCATCACGCGTTTTTTCTCCAGTTCTGCCTCTTCATTGGCACGCCGGATAATCCGCGCAGCCTCTTCCTTTGCCTCGCCAATGATGCGGTTCTCATTGCGCAGGGCTTTGGTTCTGGCTTCACTTAAGATAACCTCCGCCTCTTTATCGACGTTCTTAAGCTTCTCTTCATACTGCTGTCTTAATTCTGCTGCTTCTGCCTGGTCGCTTGCCGCAGATTCCAGTTCCGTCTTTATCTTCTCCTGACGTCCCTTTAACATCTTACGAACCGGCTCGAAAAGGTTATAAGACATTACGGTAAACAATACGAAAACGGATATCGCCATAAGGATGGTATCATGCAATAACTGAAAATCAAGATTAAATAATCTGGTCATTTTCTTCCTGCTGTGCCTCCTTTCTTTTCGTAATCATTCCTTCGCACTTTATACCAGTGGTTTTACGAAAAGCAGAAGCATTGCAATCAACAGACCATAAAGACCGGTAGTCTCTGCTACTGCCTGTCCAAGAAGCATGGTTGACATAATATCTCCTTTTGCTCCCGGGTTACGGCCTACAGCTGCTGCTGCGTGTCCTGCTGCAATACCCTGTCCAATACCAGGTCCGATACCTGCGATAACTGCAAGTCCTGCACCAATTGCTGAGCATGCTAAAATTAAATCCTGTCCTGTAATGTTCATAATTATAAATCCTCCTTATACTGTTCTATTCTGTTTCCATCTGCTGGTTCACATATGTCATAGTCAACATACAGAATACATACGTCTGAATTGCTCCTGAGAACAAATCAAAGTACACATGAAGCGCTGCCGGCCAGACAATTGCAATCTTGGACAACAGTCCATAGACCAATGCCATCATTACGGTTCCTGATAATACGTTTGCAAACAAACGAAGTGACAGGGAAATCGGCACGGCAACCTCGCTGATGATATTGATTGGCAGCCACAGTGGCAGCCATGGTGGTAACGGCGAACACATATCTTCCCAGATTTTCTTTGGTTTCTGGTACTTTATCTGACAGATATGGATAAGCGAAAAGGTGATAAGTCCCAACGCCAGTGTCGTTCCATAATCTGCGGTAGGCGGTCTTAGCCCGAATAATCCAGATATATTACTCATGAGAATAAAGATAAAAATGGTGCTGATGTAATTCACCAGCTTCGGTGCATTTTTCCCCATGACACCGTCAACCACGCCATCTAATTTTTCCACCATAAGTTCTACTACATTCTGGAATCCGCCCGGTACCTCCGTTGCCGCTTTCATCTTATGCTTTACAATAAACGAAAAGGCAATCAGTATCAGCATGATTATCAGAATACATACATGAGAAGTAGTAATCCATACCTCATGTCCGAAAATCTTATAGGAAAACAGTCCATGAATCATAAAATCTATATCCTGGGCACCCGCTGCTAAAATTCCGTTATCCACGCTTTCACCTCCTTATATTATATTTTTCTTCACCCTAAGAAGATTCATCACCTCTCCCTAAAAGTTTTAAAATTACTTTATGTGTAAAGGGTTGAACGTAAGCTCCAACCTTCAATCCCATTACTCCCACAAATGCTACAATCACATTGCCTATTTCAAAGTATGCCGTAGCAAAAAAGACTGCTACAACTACGAGATACCGCAGCACATACTGCAATGCGATTCGTCTTGTCCTTCCGGATTCTGCCATATCCATACTGTCCCGCAGAACCACTGCCATATGGATTGCCATTCCGATTGCGGTTGCTGCTCCAATCAGAAGACCGATGGAGTAAGACAGTTTGTCTTTTACAAACCAGATACCGGTAATTTCCACCACAATTTCGTATATAAGGATTCCCAGAATCAATTCCGGTAATGCATCATTTATCCTTTTTAACATCTGTTTTAACCTTTCCCGTGTCTTTTTTCTGCCAAAGCCGCTGTGCCATCCGGTAGCAATTCTGAAACCCCGCCACTGCCCCAAGGAAAAAAAGCAGTATCACCAGCCACGGATGCCCGTATCTTTGGTAAATAAAAACCCCGAGTCCAACACATAAAAAAATAGGAACTATCATGTTGATACCAAACTGCATGATTAAAATCAAGGAATCATACACTTTATTTCTGTTCTTCATGAATAGCTCCTTCCCTTACATTTTCGTGAAACGCTCTGCAAAACGTGTCAGCACGATGACTCGCTTACGCTCATTATATCATTTTTGAGGAAATTGTCTATAAATATTTTATGAAAAATGTCTATAAATCAGCTTTATGATTTTACAATTTTACATAATTTTAACAAATATTACCAGCGGGTTTTTCCCGCACCTTCGTCATTTGTTCAATTGGTTGTAAACCTCTGCCATTGTTCGTTATTTCTCCAGTCGTTACAGGGTAATATTTATTTCCCGGTTGGTATGGGTATACTGATAGTAGCGCACGCCTGCCGCATCTAACATCCGTTTGGAAGCAATAACTGCTGGTGTATTCTGGTACTTGTCACTGTCATATACGATAGTCTTGATTCCAGCCTGAATGATTGCCTTGGCGCACTCATTACAAGGGAACAGGGACACATACATTTTCGCTCCCTCCAATGAACCACCCCGGTAATTTAAGATGGCATTCAGTTCGCTGTGTGTCGTATAAAAGTATTTATTCTCAAGCGGTGCACCTTCTCTTACCCATGGAAATTCATCATCGGAGCAGCCCTTCGGCAGTCCGTTGTATCCCATGGAAAGAATCTTGTTATCCTCACTGACAATGCAGGCTCCCACCTGTGTATTCGGGTCCTTGGAGCGCATTCCGGATAACATTGCCACGCCCATAAAATATTCATCCCAACTAATATAGTCTTCCCGTTTCTGGCTCATTTTATTTCCTCCTTGCTGCGGTTTTTTACATTTTCTTTTATTTCACTTTTCATTATTTCTGCTTCGCATTTTATTATCATTATGCTGCTATTTTTCTGTTGCTATTTTACCATATTTTTTTATGGTTTTATACGGTTTCTGTGAGATTTTCATGGAAATGACACAGTTCTTAAATTCAAAGAAGCGATGGACTCGTTTTTCGATAAACAGATAAACAGTAAGCTTGTCAGGAAGCCTGATGAGTTTCTTAACGGTGCATTTGGCTCAATAGAATATTTGATTGCCACTTGATGGGCGAAGCCCGCTTCCTTCACTTGGGATACATGATAAAGGCTGTTAGGGGCACTTGGAATTTCGTCTGTTTCTAGGCAACACCGGCACAGGGATGTGCCGGTGAGGTGCAGATGAACATGGATGTAAATTTGCACCGGTTGCCGGAATAGACTGTATCTTTTTCGAAATTCTTAGTGTCCCTTGCAGGCTTTATGCCGTATTCAAAGTGAAGGATGTGGACTGCGCCAGACAGTAATGTAAAAAAGGTTCTCAAGCCTTTCAACTTAAGAACCTTTCACATTTCATATATCTTCGAACTTATTTCGTTCCGAATATTCTGTCTCCTGCATCACCAAGTCCTGGTACGATATAGCAGTGCTCATTCAATTTCTTATCTAATGCTCCGATATAAATGTCTACGTCCGGATGTGCTTCCTGCATTGCCTTTACACCTTCCGGTGCTGCAATGATGCACATGAAGCGGATATTCTTTACGCCTCTGTCTTTTAACATCTGGATTGCTGCTACGGAAGAACCACCGGTTGCAAGCATCGGATCTACAACGAATACTTCACGCTCATTGCAATCCTCCGGGAGTTTGCAGTAATATTCTACCGGTTTTAATGTCTCTGGATCACGGTAAAGTCCGATGTGTCCGACTTTTGCTGCAGGAATCATTGCAAGCATTCCGTCTACCATTCCAAGACCTGCACGTAAGATTGGTACTACTGCCAGTTTCTTTCCTTTTAACTCTTTTACAGTTGTCTTGCAGATTGGAGTCTCGATTTCAATATCGGTAAGCTTCAAATCTCTGGTTGCCTCGTAGCACATTAACATGGCGATTTCGCTGATTAATGTACGGAACTCCTTAGAACCTGTTTCTTTTCTTCTTATCCAGCCGATTTTATGCTGAATCAGTGGATGATCCATTACAAATACTTTTGACATATCATTCTCCTTCGTTTAATAATTTTACTAATTTTTTTATACTCTTATTCATGGTTTCAAAGCAAAGCCCGTATGACTGAAGTGTGCCGCCGTAAGGGTCTAAGATTTCCAGTTCATCCCCTACTAACTCTGTCAGTACCTGGACATTTTCTTCCTGCGCCTCCGGAAACATTTCCAATAATTTCTGTCTCTGCTGTGCTTCCATTGTAAGCACCAATGTATCTTCGCCAAAATCCCCTGCTGTAATCTGGCTTGACATAAAACCTTCCAAGTTAATGCCATTGCTTATCATAACAGCTTCTGCCTTCTGATTCAGTGGTTCCGGGAATAATACCACAAGACCTCTCACCAACACTTCTACCGGATGATTCAGGGAATATTCCCGAAAAATACCGGCCGCCATGGGTGCCCTGCATGTTCCGCTTTCCGCCACGAATACAATGCGATTGTATGGCTTCATAAAAACCTCCTCTAAACTGTAATCACCTGATGTCCTGCAGCCTTCAGCAGACGGTTCATAATTGCCTGCCCAATACGTGGAGTTGCAAAACTCTCGGAGTAAATAATGTCTACTTCTTTCTCATCAAAGTCCCGCAACAGTTTATACAAATGCTTTGCAATTGCATCCTCATCACTGCGTGCACCAATACTTACCACTTCGCCTTCCGGATAACGGTCTATCGTTTCGTCTGTTCCGATGATTCCTACCTTCTTCCCCAGCAGAACCGCTTCCTTTGCCAAAGCATTAATCTTTGCTACTACCTTCTCTTCTTCTCCGTCTACCAGAATCAAATCTGCTTTCGGTGCATAATGCTTATATTTCATTCCCGGTGCTTTCGGCTTCTGCAGCGAATCCGAAGCAATAATTCCAGGATCCATTTTCACTTCCCCGATTACCTTTTCTAACATTTTCGGTGTAATATAGCCCGGTCTTAAAATCATTGGTATGTCTTCTGTCAGATCAACAATCGTGGATTCAATTCCAATTCCCACAGGACCCCCATCCAGTATCATCGGAATTCTGCCATCCATATCAAATGCTACATGCTCTGCCAGAGTCGGACTCGGTTTACCGGATGTATTGGCACTCGGTGCTGCAATATATCCACCGCTTCTCCTAATCAGTTCCAGTGCAACCGGGTGATTTGGCATGCGGACTGCCACCGTATCCATTCCCCCTGTAGTTTCATATGGAACCTTATCATTCTTGCGCACAATCATGGTCAGCGGCCCCGGCCAGAATGCATCTGCAAGTTTCTTTGCTTCTTCCGGCATCTCCTGTGCGATTTTCTCCATGTCTGAAAATTCTGCCACATGGACAATCAAAGGATTATCAGATGGTCTTCCCTTTGCCGCATAAATTTTCTTCGATGCCTCTGCACTCAGTGCATCTGCGCCCAGTCCATATACCGTCTCAGTTGGAAATGCCACCAGTCCGCCATCCCGGATAATTGCGGCTGCACGTTCCAGTGCTTCTGTATCCATATTATTCTGGTCTATTTTTATCACTTCTGTTTTCATAACGCCTATTATATCACGTTCCCTTTATGTGTTCAAGAACTGGAATTGTTTTCAAAATCCATTTCCATCCAAAATCGAAAACACCCGAAAACCGCACTTCCTACTTGCTATGTAGACCTAAGTGTGGCATAATCAGTATGTTCACTAGAATATTATGGAAAGGAGTTTCCAGATGAAAATTACAAAAAGCGAATTTGGCATGACCAAAGATAATCAGCCGATTTCCCTTTATACTATTGAAAATGCATCCGGCGCTTCCGTTACACTTTCGGATTATGGATGCCGTATTATTAAGATTATGGTTCCGAATAAAGAGGGAAAACTGACCGATGTAATTTTAGGCTTAATGAATGCCGATGAGTATCTTGCTGATGATGCCAGCCTGGGAGCTGTTGTCGGTCGATGCGCCAACCGTATCGCCAAAGGGCACTTTACCTTAAATGATAAAGAATACAATCTTGCCATTAACAATGGGCCAAACCACCTGCATGGTGGTCCTACAGGATTTGCCCAGCGTGTATGGACCGGAAAAATTACAGATGATAAAGTTACATTTACCCGCATTTCTCCGGATGGAGAAGAAGGTTATCCGGGTAACCTTACCGTTTCCGTTACCTACGGATGGTCCGAAGACAATGAATTATCTATTGTTTACGATGCGGCCTGTGATCAGGATACTGTATTTTCTGTTACCAGCCATGGTTATTTCAATCTGAATGGGGAAGGAAACGGTACTGTATTAGATCAGGAATTACGCATTGATGCAGATGCGATTACAGAACTGGATGACACACAGTGTCCTACCGGTGCATTTCTCTCTGTAGAAGGAAGCCCATTTGATTTCCGTGAGATGAAGAAAATCGGTGACGGCATTCACTGTGACAATACCCAGTTAAAATTAGGTGGCACTTACGACCACAACTTTGTAATCAATGGCGACGGCTTAAGAGAGGCAGCTGTTTTACAGTCTAAGGAAAGCGGCATACGGATGACCTGCTTTACCGACCAGCCAGGTGTACAGCTCTATGTCCCTTGTTATACCCTTCATCAGAAAGGAATTGATGGCAAAGATTATCCGCCATATTCCGCAGTATGTTTAGAGACACAGCATTATCCAAATGCGATTAATATCGAACATTTCCCTCCTGTTGTTTTAAAAGCAGGCGAGAATTTCCGGTCCAAGACACTCTATCATTTTTCTGTGATGAGCTAAACCCGAGAAAAATATAAGAAAGCAAAAGATTCCAGTCCATTATGGCTGGAATCTTTTTTGTAATCTTTCTTTATTTCTGATGCATTTCAATGCTGTTTCATTTTCTTTTTTTCTGTATCTGCAGTCTCATTACTCATGCCAGCTTCTTCCGTATCTGCTGTTTCATTGCCCAGACAGTCTAGAATTCCATCCGCAATGGCCTCTGCCACTGCCTCCTGATATTCCCCGGTAGATAATTTCGCGGCCTCCTCGGAATTACTTAAGAAGCCGCATTCTACGATTACCGTAGGATATGCCGTTTTTTTCAGGAGATAATAACTCTCATTGGCTTTTGCTTCCCGCTTATTTTCCGTATCCAGATGCGACCGCAGGCTTTCCTGCATAATCCCGGCAATTTTTCTACCCTCCTCGGACTGTCCAAAATAGAAGCACTGGGCTCCGCTTATGGACTCTTCCGTATAACTGTTCTGATGGACACTTATGGTAAATAACGGCTTCGCCTCATCAATCAGCCGGCAGCGGTTACGCATATCTGCCACCTTCTTGCTGCCGCTCTCCCCTTTATCAAGACTTTCGTCTGTCTCCCGGGTCAGAATCACTGTTATATTTTCTTTTTCCAGACGGGCTTTTACCTTCTTTGCAATGGCAAGGTTAATGTCCTTTTCCAGTTCGCCGTGAATCCCGATTTTGCCCGGGTCATCACCGCCATGACCTGCGTCCACAACGATACATGGCTTTTCTTCTGCTGCCCGCATGCTGCTTACCAGCACTGCTCCTTCTTTTGATAACAGGCATACTGCCACCAGTAGAAGAACTGCCATATATAATTCGATTCTTTTTTTCAAACCACACTTCCTAATTCTTTTCTTTATAATAAATATGAAAGTGCCGGCTCAATTATCCTGTTTTATCTGTTAATCTACTTTAAACTTCGCAATTTCTTCGGTAATCTCTACTACAATCCGTTTCAATTCCTGTCCGGCTTCCACTACCTTGTCGCCATCCTTGGAGAATTCTTCGGAAATATCCATAACGCTCCGATAAGTCTCGCTGATTACCTGTGTACTTGCCGTCTGCTCTTCTACACTGGCTGCCATATCCGTGATTACATTACTGATATTTCCAATGGCCTCATTTACAGTATTCATCAGATTGCTGATTTCTGTTACGCTCTGATTAATCTGTTCAAATACATCCGATGTATTGGATACATTTTCCACACCGGTATTGACCTTCTCAATACTCTGACTGGTCTTCTCTGTTACGACACCAATCAGGTCGCCCATCTTCGAAGTAACGCTCACAATATCTACTGCAGAATTGCCGCATTCCTCAGCCAGCTTTCTGATTTCCTCTGCTACAACAGCAAATCCCTTTCCAGCTTCTCCCGCTCTTGCCGCCTCTATGGATGCATTCAGTGCCAGAAGATTGGTCTGGTCTGCGATATCCTGGATTACCTGCACCATGTTATTGATGCCTTCGATTCCTTCAGATACATTTCCAACCGCTTCCTGTAATTCCACAGATACTCCGGAAATGCTTTCCATGGTCTCATTCATATAGCTAACCTGCAGTTTACCATCCCGTACTAAGGATACTGCACCGTGTATTTTCTCATTTACCTGTTCCGATGCCTGTGTGGTATCATACACATTCATGGTCAGACCATCCGTTCCCTCTGCGATAACATGAATGCCTTGGTTCAGGCCATCTAAGGTATCTGTCAGATTATGCATGGATTCTAACTGATTCTCTGCAGACTCCTGTAAATGGGCAGCCACTTCCATGTTGGTATCTGTCTGTACATCCATCCGCTTTACATCCGAACGGATTTTCTTCATGGTTTCTTTTAATTTCTCATCCAGCTGGTTCATATTTTTACCAATTCTTCCCAGCTCATCAGAGGATTTCACTGCACATGCTGTGGTAAAATCCAGATCCTTAATCTGATTAATTGCTTTATCAATCTTTGGCACCGGCCGCATTAATAAGGTCAGAACCACAAGAATGACAATAACCTGAATTACAATTCCCACTGCCATAGTAATAAAGGATGCATTTTTAATGCCTGCTGCTCTTGTAGTTACATCCTGCTTTGGCACAACTACTACGGTAACAAAGTTGGTATTTGGAATCTTATTTGCTGATATGAAATATTTTCCTGCGCTTGTTACTTCCCCGTAAGTCTCATTGGCTGTAATATCCTTTACAGTGTCAATAATAATATCATCCACATCATCCACAGTCTGTCCGTTCCAGTCTTCCTGCTCTCTGTTTCCAAGAATCAGCCCGGTTGTCTCATCAATGGCAAAGGCATAACCGGATACTCCGATCTGTTGTGCCTCCAGCGCATCCTTTAATGTTGTAAGCGGTAAATCCGCCGAAATTACTCCAATAACTTTATTGGAAGAATTCTTGATATTTGCATAAATAGAAATAATATATTCTCCGCTGTCTGCATCAAGATAGCATTCTCCAAATGTAACCTCATCCGCTTTTAAGCCCTCTGTGTACCAGGGTCTTTCTTTCATGACCCAGTCACTTCCCGGTGTCCACAGCTTATCAATATAGGTTCCATCTTCCAGCCCGCAGTAAATTCCGTTCGGAATGATATCAAGGTACGCATCTGCAATACTTAAAATATATTCCTCAATCTCTTCCGATGTGGTACAGGATTTCTCTGTAGAAGTCTGGATATTCTTTACCAGTCCGATAACCTGATTCAAATCTGCCTGCATCTGATTTCCTACATTTTCCTGTGCCATCTCAATTTCACTTATGAAATTATCTTCTACGACACTTTTACTTTCCCCATAAGTAAAAATGAATACCAGAAAATAGGTCAGAATAACAAATGGAACCATTGTCATTACAATTTTGTTTTTTAAGCTGCTTCTTACTTTTTTCATGGGCTTCCCTTCTCCTTTGCAATTTACCGTTTTTCTTTATCTTAATTGTTTGTATATTTAATAATGGTATCCCAGATGCTGTCCGTCTCAAAGCCAAGCTTCCAGAAGGATGCACCCGCCAGATTATTTGATTTCATGACTTCTAACTTCTTCTCAAGAGAAGTTGCATCTTCTATCCAGACCTTATAGGTTACTCCATCATTTATATACTCTGCATAATTCTGCCCATCTTCTTCCGACCAGGTCGGTGTTGCGCCATTTAATTCCAGACGTTTCTGTACCGTATCCATTCCAACTGCTTCGCTGGTCAAATCATATGGTACATAATCCTCCGCTGCAGCTGCTGTTGTATCTTCTGCATCATCTGTTTTCGGTGTCTCTGCCCAGATTCTTGTATAGAACGGACATCCTAAAATAATCTGATTTGCAGGAACTTCCTTTAAGGTATCGGCTACTCCGTTGGTTACAAATCCAATGGATGCAACGGAGCCTTCATCTGAACCGACATAGTGCTCATCATATCCCATAATGACTACATAATCCGCAAAATTTGCCTGCTCTTCCCGGTCATAAAATGCGGTATAAGCACTCGGCACATAGTTGTCTACGGATAATACCACGCCGTTGTTTGCACATTTTAAGGAAAGTTCGCGGATAAACTGGATATAGCTGTCTCCCACTGCTTCACTGTTTAAAGATTCAAAATCCAGGTTAATTCCATCTAAATCATACTGGATTGCCGCTGAAATAATCTGATTGACCAGATACTGTCTGGTAGAGGTATGAGTCAGGACAGTGGCTGTATCCACATCTTTATTTTCAAGATTGCTTACCAGTCCCCAGACCTCAATATTATTCTGGTGGCAGTAGTTTACATAATCCAGTGATGCAAGGTTTGCAATGTTACCGTTGTTGTCATTTAAGTAGAACCAGGTCGGTGCGATTACATTGATTCCCTTGGTATTCTGTAATACTGTTGCAATGGTACTGTTGGCATCCTTTGTGGTTACCTGATGCCATGCCATTTCTATGGTAAAGTCCTTGGAAATATGGGTAAATTCCGGCTCTGTAAAATCATTGCTCAAAGTCTCAGTGGTTACTTTTCCCACGAACTTATTCTTAAGGTATCCGATAACGCCATCTTCTGTCATGGCTTTGGTCCAGCTGTCACCTGCTTCCAAAATCGTCAGGGTCTCGCCTTTTTCTAAGTCTTTCACAATCGGGCTCTTGATACCGCCCTTTAAACGAAGCTGTGTTGCCTTCTTCGCCGGTGCTGTATCCACATCACCCCATACCGTATTGATTACGGTACGATTCGGGTCTTCATATACTTCGTGGGTAATATTGGTATACTGTTCTACGAAATCCAGTGCAAGATACATGGTATTGCTGTCATTCCGGACAATCGTATAATCTGCGGTCTGGTTTTCCTTGCCTACCTGATAAGTATTGCAGCCTGCTGCCACGGTAACGAGATTGTCCGGCAGTGTATAAAGCAGTACATTTTCATTGGCATCCCAGTAAAAACGGTCATTAAAGCGGTCATGTACCGTTTCATAATCCACATAAACTTCACCGTCAATATATTTACCCGGTGTCTCTAACACTTCATGGTCCACGACCAGTGAAATATCATTGTCTGCCTGTAAATGATAATATTCTGTCATATCCTGATGCTCTTTACTCGGAATATATTTCTGAATGATTTTCGTGCCTACGGTAATCAGTAACACCAGTAATATCAATACAATTACCACAATAACCGGTGCCAATTTCGTATTTTTTCTGTTCCGGCTGCGGTTCCGGTTTCTATTTCGATTCCCATTTGTCGGTCTGTTCGTTCGCTGCGTTCTCTCCAAGCCTGCGTCCTCCTGTACTTTACGGTTTTATTTCTATTTTCTTATGGTTTTCCATTTTTGTTTTCTTTGCCATAAGCATACGTCATTGGTGGGAAAATTTCAAGTAAAAACCACCCGGAAACCCTCTTGTTCTTCAGCCGCAGACCCCGCCACCATCGGCTTCTTATGGATGTCTGGCAACAGCTACGAAAAAAACGCTTTGCGAGTTTCCCGCGTAAAAAGAGGCACAGACTATCATTTTTGTCTGTGCCTCTTACCTTTCTTTTTCTTTACATTGTGCTGCATTCTGCAGCGGTGTGAGTAAGCATTCAGGGTAACTTTCTCACATTAAAAGCATATATTTTCTATTTATTCATCTTTTTTGTTTTTGGTTTCTGTTAAATTTACATGCCTGCTTTCTACTTTCCTTTTCCAAAAGGATAAGCATTCGTGATATGTTAAACTAAAGTTTTTAAAAACAGGCGCTCTGCTTCTTTTAAATGAAGCGGGTCCTCCATAAAAGGAAGGGTATGGATTGGTATCCGGTATTGTTTCTGAAAATCTTTTTTATCTTTTTTCATCCCAAACTGTGCCAGAAACGTCACGTTGTCCAAACACTTTTCCTCTTCCCATATGACGGACATAAAATACTCTAATTCCTTTCGTTTCCATGGACTTAAGGAAACCAGAATCAGCTTCCGGTCACAGCGCAAGAATTCCCGACGAATCCTGTAAAACTCACTTCCGCCGTCTATGATGTAATACTCATAGCCCTGTCGGATATATTCCGGCATATTATCACTTCCCGCGTTTGCAAAATAGTGTTTTCTGTCCGGCCGCCCCCATTTACTCTGCTGCTGTTTCTGCAGTTCTTCCAATTCGTGATTTCCACTTAATTCCACCAATGCCGTGTGACTTTTCAGGCAGTCCGCACAGTAATGGGTCAGCGCAGTGCACAGATGCGTCACACCCACGCCCTGCTGCACACCAAATATTCCGATGCTTTTTCTTTCTTCCATGGTTTGTTATCTTCTCCCTTCTTTCGAAAGCATTTGTGTGAAGAATGCTTCCTTCTCTCTGCCACCATCAAATGGCATTGTGTCCCTCGGATAACAGTACACTTCTCTTCCGATGAAAGCTGCAAATTCTCTCGCCTCCATGGGGCTGCTGTGATTACAGATAATTTTAAGATTCGGTACACAACGTAATGTTTGCCAGGCTTTCATGGAAGCTTCCCGCTTCCACAAAGACAGATTCACTACGAGTACTGTAAGCTCAGCCTCTTCCATGCAGGCTTCTTCCACTGCTGCTCCATAATCGAAAATAAGTGTGTCTTCCCCATTTCCAATTGACTCACTTCCCCGGAAATTCCGGCAGATGACGATATCTTCTTCGCATTCTGCCTCACGGCTCCTTCCAATTTGTTCCACCACATTACTTATCTTTTCCCTCTTTTCGGACTGAATTTCCCGATACAGGGCATTTGCGCCCCCCGCATTAAAAAATGAAGTCAGTGCAATGGCTATATGGGTGGTTCCGACTCCGGATTCTGCCCCCACAACAGATATGCTTTTTAAGAGATGCTCTTTCCGATTCCCCTTCTGCTTTAACGCACGGGTCAGTGCCTGTTGTAATTCCCCGGCGCTTTTGTAACGCTTGTTTGGATTTTTTCTTGTGGCTTTTTGTGCGATATATCGGAATGCCGGACTGCTTTTGTGGGAATGCTTCTTAATATAAAGCGAAAAAATAGCCCCGATTGCGTAAATATCGCTTGCCGTATGCAGTTCATGTTCCCTGTACTGCTCCGGTGCCGCAAAACCTTTTGTTCCATAGTTCTGATAATTTTTTCCACGACTGGTAATATATGATGCAATTCCAAAATCGATTAATTTCACCTGATTCCCACATACTATAATGTGCGACGGTTTTAAATCCTGATGTAATACCGGAAATGGTTTCTGGCTGTGCAGGAATCCAACGATTCCGCAAAGCTGTATGCCAATCTGTATCATATACTCCTGGGAAACTGACGTATTCCAAAGCAACTTCTCCAACGATTCCCCTTCAACATATTCCTCAATGATATAATAAAAGGCTTCATCTTCCTCAATATCATATACAATTGGAATTCCGGGATGTCGTAACTTAGCGAGAATGTTCGCTTCAGAAAGAATTGAAGACGGCATAGAACGTGTCTTTGAAATACACTTTATTGCACGATATGTCTCCAACTTCAGATGTCTGGCAAGATACACCTTTCCTGCTGCGCCGCTTCCTAACTCCGACAACAGCTCGTATCTGTCAAACAAAATTTGTGTTTCTATATGTTCCGCCCCTTCCTTCTTCCAAAGGAACCGGAACGCATCTCTTGGAATACTTTATAGCACAAAGCAATTACGCTTTGCAATAGAAAATCTGTTTTTTTAGACTTTTTAGAAAACTTTAATATTTTTTACCGGTTTACAAGTATTTTTCATTCCATTATAATATAGGCGTAAACTTCATACAATTTTCTATAGATAAGGAAGTGATTTTTATGAAAATTGAAAAAGTGAATGACAACCAGATTCGCTGCACACTTACCAGAGCTGATTTAGATGACCGCCATCTGAAGCTGAGTGAGTTAGCATATGGCACGGAGAAAGCAAAGTCCCTGTTTCGTGACATGATGCAGCAGGCGAATTATGAATTTGGATTTGAAGCCGAGGATATGCCTCTTATGATAGAAGCCGTTCCCCTGACACAAGATACAGTATTGCTTATTATTACCAAGGTAGAATACCCGGAAGAGTTAGACACCCGGTTTTCCAAATTTTCAGAGCCGGACGAAAATGAATATCCGGATTTTGCAGATGCAAAGAACACTCCTGCTGCCGGAGCCGATGATATTTTAGGCTTCTTCAAACAGCTTCAGGAGAAGCAGAAGAGCGAACTTGCCAAGTCTGCGAAGGCTGCTGCCCCGGCAGAAGCTCCTGTCAAGAAGGCTGCCGCTCCTGCTCCGAAGCCTGTCGTAGAACCGGTGGTAGATATTACCCGGCTGTTCGTCTTCGACAGCTTAGAGAAAATCAGCAATCTTGCCCGTATTTTAAATGGCTTTTATAACGACCGGAATTTCCTTTACAAGAATCCGAATAAGAGTGCCTTTTATCTGGTACTGCACAAGGGACACCATTCTCCGGAAGATTTCAATAAGGTCTGCAACATCTTATCGGAATACGCTTCCACTGAGAAATACAGCCGTGCTTCGCAGGCTTACTTCGATGAGCATTTCCTGCCTCTGATTAAAGAGCAGGCACTGCAGGTACTGGCGGAAATTTAGAACTTACAAAAAGGAATTGCTTTGAGTTTCACTCAATGGCAATTCCTTTTTTGTAGTTTCTATATCTCTTTTACTTTTTCTTCAAATTCCTGTTCTGTATCAACAAATTGATATGGCTCATATTCTCCATACGCTGATGGACGGCTAATCGTAACTAGCTGTATATTCTCTGCATCTACCGCTGCAAGTATCCTTCTCTTTAAGTCTATCAAATGCTGACCGTGAGAAGTCTGCAATGCCAAACTGCCAATACTGTTAAATCTCTTTGCCACCAGATAACACACGATCTAACACCTCCTTAAATTCTTTTTCTGTTCTGATTCTACCATCTTCATATTCTTTTCGCAATATACAACCTACATCATTATTATACATTCTCTTATATACATATTTATGCAACCAGTTATTTATTTGACGGTCATAAAATGTATTATATTGAATTTCTATCGGATAATGGTAATTACTCAACTGAAAATATGCATGTACTCCCCGGTAACCATCATCCATCGACTTTCCTTCCGACATATCTGCCACCCGAATATATTTGGACATTTTCAAGTTTAATAATTCTTCATAATTATCACACAATGTCCGAAAACCTAATAAATCATCAAATACTTTTCTTGCCTGATGATCTGGAAAATATCTTTCATATTTCATTCGTGCAGATTGGACACTCTTAATTCTATAATCCGTTGCAATATCATATAATAAATTGCAGGAATCATACCATTCATTTACTTGATTTAATTCCTGAAAAAGACCTTGTTTATCAAAATAATGCAAATTCTTTTTTAAATTAATTCCCAATTGTGAATGATATGAAATTTCTTCTAATTTTTCTAATGATAATCCATCTCTTTTTAAAATCTTTTCTATCAACTTTTCCCCCAACATTTTCTTGCCACTCGCGCATACTAGAAAAGACCAGAACGCACGATATCTTCAAGCCTTACGGCAATCGATTATCGGACTGTTCTGGTCTTTTATTTGTCTCTATTTCTTACTTGCCGTCTTTTGCAAGGAAATCATTGATTTCATCAACTAAAGACTGTGGCTCGATTCCATGAACCATTGCTGCCTGTTCAATTGTCTCCATCTGAGAGGATGGGCATCCTAAGCAGTGCATTCCAATATTTAAAAGAATCGGTGCAATGTTCTCGTCAATCTGAAGTAATTCACCAATCATGGTATCTCCGGTTACCTGTGCCATATTCTTTTCCTCCTTCTTGTTGTCAATGGTGTTATTATAATCCCTCCCGATAAAATATGCAATTAGTTTTCCCTTTTGTCCGTAATTATATACACGATTGCTTTTTCTTTAGTACATGAGGAAGAGGTATTGTAAATCATAATTTTTTGTATTAAAATAATTGCAAGCTAGAATTCTAGCCTATACATTGTTTATTATTTTTAAAGGAGGACGATAAAATGGCATATGTAATTTCTGATTCATGTGTAAGCTGCGGTACTTGCGAAGGTGAATGCCCAGTTGGAGCTATCTCTGCAGGAGATGGAAAATACGAAATCGCTGCTGATACTTGCATCGAGTGTGGAACTTGTGCAGGTGCTTGCCCTACAGGAGCTATCAGCCAGGAATAATTTTCGTACTTAATTCAAAAGAAGCTGTTGGTTTCGCCACACAGCTTCTTTTTTTTATGCGAGAAACTCGCAAAGCGTGTTTCTCGTAGTTATGCCCTCATTTGTGAGGCTATGCTTCATTTGGTTTCCATTCCTGTTTCTTATGAAACAGCTTCTTCTCTTTTTTTCCCTTTGCCTTCAGGCTCTGACGAATCAGCTCGTCCAATTTCTTATAGCGTTCTTCCTCCGCTTCATCTTGTTCCCGCATCAGATAATTCATTTCTTTTAATACATAATCCCGCACCAGTTCGCTGACTTCTTTTCCCAATGCATGATTGTTTTCGGCAATCGCGCCTCTTACAATCTGTGCCATCATATGCTGGAACTGCTCCATCCGCCTTGTGTTGTCCTCTACCTCTGTGGAAAGAGTCTGCTTTGCCGGCTCCGATGCTGCTGTTGCCGCTAATAGCTCCGGTGCATCTTCCCTGCCGCCATTATGTATTAAAAGCTTGATTGCCTTTAACTGATAACCCTGCTCTTTCCATTCTTTTATCTTCATGAATTGCTCAATGTTTTCTTTTGTATAATAACGGTGTCCCATTTCGTTGCGGGGTACCGTAAGTTCTAACTCTTCTTCCCAGTATCTAAGTACATGGGATTCTACATTTACAAGTGCTGCAGCATCTGAAATCATATACCGTTGCTTGTCCATAATTGCTCCTCCTTTGCCACTGCTTCTTCTTTAAAATTATAACGCTGCGGCTTTTGTCAGTGCAATTATTTTCCATCGTATTATTCCGACATATTGTGCATGGTTCGCACAATTATTGACATTTCAGGAAGACTCCTGCAACATGTTTTACCACAATCTGGCTGCCTGCTGTCAATGCATTTCCATCTTCGTTCGTGGCTCCGGTCAGCTCCAGCGCATATTGCTTTCCACGTATCATCTGCTGCTCTACACTCACCATGGTCCCATTTTCGATGACATAAAATTTCTTATTTTTGCCGGATGCCGGATTGATTCCATTGGAACCGATCTCTACCTCTCCTGCAAGGTTCAGTAAAATGTAATCATCTTCCGGCTCTGCTATCGTATCAAAATCCAATGCATTTACCATTTCCAGTACGGCATCCCACGGCATAGCCTGCATGGTATCTGCCGATTCAGACTCTTTGATTTCCTTTATCTCAACGGATTTTTCCATGCCATCCAATGAAATCTGATATTTTTTATCATTTACTTTATCAAAAATAATGAATTCCGACTTTGCAGCATAACGTCCCAGAAGGTTTCCATCTTTCTCCAGATAAAATGCACCTTCCATTACCTGACAATCATCAGAAACCAAATAGCTGTCCTTTAATACTTTATCGCATTCTTTTAAGACTTCACCAATTCCCATTTGTTTTAAACGAATAGCGTCTGATAATCCCGTTATATTATCCACAGAACTATCTTCATCTTTACCAGCATTCTCTTCTTTCTCTATTTCTTCTGATTTTTCACCTTGTTCTTGCTGGGATTCTATTATTTGTCCAATCTGTTCCAGAAAAGAATTATTGTCTTCTATTAACCTTAGATTTGTTGTAGAAACCACTACTTTTTCTCCTAAATAGTTTTTTCCACCACAACCAGATAGAATTGAAATTAGAATAAATACTATTAAAATATTATAATTTTTCATGCACTCACTCCTTCTCTCTATATAGAAAACCAATCTATATTTTAATATTTTTTATGTATTTGTCAAACCATGCGTGGAGATTTTTTAGGCAAATTTTTATAAATGAATTGCTTTCCTACAAAACTTTGCGTCCATTTACCGTAAGTTTAAAGGTTGTTCCCAGGATTTCTGCAGATTTTCTGCAAAGCATCATTCTGCCAAGAAAGATTTCAAAATAGTCATACATGGAACAGATACTTTCATCTATCTGAAGATTCAATGCAATAACAGATTTATCTTTTGCTATTTTCAATTTTGAATCCGTCACTGCGTAATTTACCCGGTCATGAATATCAAATGCTGATTTCTCCTTCTGTCGTACCCGGCTTCTTCTGACATCCGTTTTGTCCGCAATGATAAGAGCTGCTGATATAACATCTTCCGGATTTCCGGTGGATTCATCATGATTTCCGATTGCTGATATAATGGTTATCCGGTCCTCCAATGACATATTAGTGCCTTTCAGCAGGTCATTGGCAAGAAGTGCCCCATATTCCGCATGATGTGTTCTGTTGATTGCATTTCCAATATCATGCATATATCCTGCAATTTTTACAAGTTCTATTTCATGCTCTGAATATCCGAACCGCTCTAATATTTTTCCAGCCTGATGAGCGACCTGCACGCAATGCTCCTGTGAATGGTCTGTGAATCCAAGCTGTCCTAAGTTTTCATTTCCTTTCTTTAAATATGCATTAATCTCTTTATTTTTAATAATTTCCCTATACTTCATAATTGTGGTATATCATTCTCCTTTTTCCACCAATAATCTTTATTGTAAATTATGCATATTGGTAATGCTATCTTGTTTTTGTAAAACGATTGTAAAATATCACACTTCTGGCACTGTATCATCTCATTTTCCTCATCTTCCTTATAGAAAATATCTGACCACTGGCAGATACTCTGTAATATCGGAACCACAGAATTTCCTTTTTCCGTAAGGGAATATTCAACTCTCGGCGGTATCTCATCATATGATTTTCGGTCAACAATTTCATCTGCAATAAGGTCCTTTAACGTTGCCTCCAGAACGGCATCAATGATATTGTACATTTCTTTTCTGATTTCACTGTAACGCAGCTTCTTATTGGCAGGAATCAATTAATTCTTTTGCACGACGCAAAACCGGTAATTCTCTGTTTGCTATAAGCTTTCCTAATTTTGTATTTGCTCTATGCTCATACTCTTTCACTGCTTCTTCATAAGACAGTTTCAATGTTGATAAATGAAAACTATTTTTTTCATCTTCGGTTAAATTTTTATCGCCAAAGGATTCCACTTTGCAAAGAAAATAATTATTAATATTATGTCTATGAATCAGATTATAATAATCGCTTACAACTCCAATTTTACAAATTACTGCTACCTTTACACCCAATTCTTCCTTGAGTTCCCTCTTTATAGCGGTAAGTAAGTCTTCTCCTTCCTCCAAACCACCACCAGAGGTTTCAATCAATGTTGCTTTTCCAAATTCATCATCCCTCTGCGCTCGTACAAAATAGAATTGTCCGCTTTCATCATAAACAATTGCTCTGGCAATATTTCTGTCATGATCGACATAATCAAATTGCCATTGTGTATCCTGCAAATCAATTTTAATTTCTGTATTCACCATACCCTCCCTATATGTCTTTAAAATGTAAAGCCTTTTAATCCTCCATTGCATACTTCATAAACGAGTCAAATATAGCATGGTATCCCTGCTCTTTTATATGCATTCCCTCTATCGTATACTCTGCTTTCAGATTACCTTTTTCATCTTTTAGTGGATCATTGATATCTATATAGCGTGCCTGATGCAATTTTGCAAGTGCCTGCACCGCCTCATTTGCCTGGGCAATCTTATCATTTGTTCGGATCAGAAGCCCCGGTTTCATCTCGTCCGTTGCGGCATCATAATTAATCGGATAATACGCCATCATATAAATATCAACCCCCGGCAGTCTGTCCTGCACGATAGTCAGAATCTTATCATAATTCTGAATCATGTCATCTATTGACAGTTCCGGATTACTCAAATCATTGGTTCCGATATTAATAAACACCCTCCTTGGCTCTAAATCCAGGATGCAGACATCTATATTATCCAGCAGTTCCTGTGTCACAAAACCTCCAACCCCACGGTTATAAATTACAAAAGGAATATTATCTTCCTGTACAAATTTTTCTACCGGAAACATTTCCATCAGGGATGAACCTGCACATACAATCTGTCCTTTCTCTGCCGTTTCATTCATTTTGCGAAAACGCTCGATTTTTTCCTGCTTTGTCATAGTAAAATCCCCCTCTTTTTTAGATTTTACCTTCTTTTTACTCCATCCGGATAGTAGATTTTTCCTAAACTTTATATTATAAACAAAAAAGTTTCAATCCAAAGGAGTGATTTTATGAGAAATCCAAATCATTGTAGATATATCATGCTTATTCTTATTATGCTGGGTTTAATGCTTTCCGGCATTTCCGGATGGATATCCGGAGTGGAAAACCTGCATCCCCTTTTTATTATTGGTATTTTTATTTCTTTCGGTGCAATTATTTTCGGTGTTCTTACCATCCGCTGTCCCATCTGCCAGCGGCAGTTACATTTAAAGGATATTACGCCGGATGATTTTTGTCCATTCTGTGGGGAAAAGCTGAAAGCCGACCTCTGACAAAAGCTTCATATTCCGTCTGGTAATGGGATTTTGATAAAGGGAAATGGATTTGCAGAAATCCGGAAAATGCGTTATGGTATACAAAAGATGCAAGAAGGATGGTTTTGCTTTATGTTTTTTATTATGGGAATTTCAAATGGCGAGAAAAAGCTGGCTTTTGACCAGTTGGAAATATGTAATTGCTGCGGAAAATACGGACATCTGGAAGTGTATATGACTTACATGTTCTTTTCTTTCTTTTTTATTCCGCTGTTTAAATGGAACCGCCGCTACTATGTGCGCATGAACTGCTGTAATGCCACAACTGAAATCAGTGCCGACTTAGGCAAGGCAATTGCCAGAGGAGAGGTTACGAAGATTCCGCTGGATACCCTGCATTTTGGTAGATATGAAAATCGTATGAAGCATTGCAGTTACTGTGGATTTACGACAGAAGAAGACTTTCAATATTGTCCGAAATGCGGACGGGAATTGTAGCGGGGAACTGCGGCGTATAAGGTAGATGTCGCAAGCGACCGCCGCAGGCGCGAGAATGTGCCGAGGCACATTCTTTGATCCAAATACCTGACAATTATAAGAAACTTGCTTTGCTTGTTTTCTCATATTATCAGCTTTTCACATATCTTTGATTTCTGCTGTTCGGTTTATCCGGTATCGTCATCTGAATCAAATTCATTTTAAGTGATGGATGAAGATAATTTCTTCGGAATCCCTCTTTCGAACTTAATCCAAGTTTTTCCATCAACGCTTTGCTTGTATAAGGAACATCATATTCCATAGCTTCAAGCAATTTTTGTACTGCTTCCGGAAGATATTCATTTTTCTCACTAATTTGAACAGAAATATCATCCAGAATTTTATCAATTTGAGCCAGCATAAATTCAATAAAAATTGTAGACTCTCCCGCAACGTGGCACCGGGAAATGGCATCGTAATATTCATCCTGAAACTTCTCAATCTGGCTTTCAATCGGAATATATTCAAACACCGGTTTCCAGTCAGAGAGAATAGCCGTGTGCCACAGTCTTGCCATTCTGCCATTGCCATCCGAAAAAGGGTGGATAAATACAAATTCATAATGAAATACACTACTTAAAATCAGTGGATGTACATTATCCTTCGCTTCTTTCATCCAGGTAAATAACTCATCCATAAGCTGTGGTACAAGTTGTGCCGGTGGAGCCATGAAAATACATTGATTTCCATTAAAGACACCTTCTTCACCGGAACGGAATTCACCGGATTCCTCCACAAGATACTTTGTCATAATTCCATGAAATTGTTTTAACTGTCGAATGTTATAAGGATTAATTTCTGAAAGACGCTCATAAGCAGCATAGGCATTCTTTACTTCCTGAATTTCTCTTTGTTCACCAAATACAGTCTTACCGTTAATTACATCCCGAACCTGTCCAAACGTCAATGAATTGGCTTCAATTTTCAAAGAGGAATGTATCGATTTTATTCTGTTATTCTTTCTCAGGTGCGGTTTTGCTTCAAGATTACTGATTGCTGTTATACGTCCTATCTTTTCGGAAATAGATGCTACATGAGATAATATTTTATTTGTTATAGTAAAAGGCGGTTTATATTTCCCCATATGATACCTCCATTAACTTACGTATTATCTTGCGTATTTTCTTCCTCTATTATACGATTTTTACAAAAATATTCAACTTATTTCATCGAGAATTTTCCTTCTACCAATATATATTAAAATCCCGGATGCTACCTCTATCAGGCAACACCCGGGGATGTTTATTTCTCCATATTGGCAAATCTCGTGTACTGAGGCAGCCATACCAGGTTGACGGTTCCGATAGGACCGTTTCTTTGCTTAGCTACGATGATTTCGGAGATTCCTTTCATTTCGCTGTCTTTGTTGTAATAATCATCACGGTAAATGAACATTACAACGTCGGCATCCTGCTCGATAGCTCCGGACTCTCGAAGGTCGGATAACATCGGTCGGTGGTCAGGACGCTGTTCTACGGCTCGGCTCAACTGGGACAGTGCCACTACCGGTACATTCAGCTCTCGTGCCAGTGCCTTTAAGGAACGGGAAATATCTGAAATTTCCTGCTGACGGGATTCGGAATGTCTGCCGGAGCCGGACATCAACTGTAAGTAGTCGATGATGATTAATTTCAAATCATGCTCTAATTTATATTTACGGCATTTACTTCTAAGCTCAGATATGGAAATACCCGGCGTATCGTCAATGATTAATTTGGAACGGCCTACGTTGCCTGCTCCTTCAATCAGCATTTCCCAGTCTGCATCCGTTAAGTTACCGGAACGCAGCTTCTGGGCATCTACTCTTGATTCCAGAGAAAACATACGGTTTACTAACTGTTCCTTACTCATTTCCAGAGAGAATATTGCTGTGGTCTGCTGGGAATGAATGGCTACATACTGTGCGATATTTAATACAAACGCCGTCTTACCCATGGAAGGACGGGCTGCAATCAGAATCAAATCGGAAGGCTGCAGACCTGCCATCTGGTAATCCAGGTCTACGAAACCGGTAGCAATTCCGGTTACGGAGCCTTTTTGCTTGGATGCTTTTTCAATCTTATCCAGCGCATTGATTACGACCTGTTTAATCGGGACATAATCTCCACCACCACGATTCTGCACCAGATTAAAAATGCTCTTCTCGGTATCTGCCAGAATGTCTTCGACACTTTCTTTTCCAAGATAACATTCATCTTCAATGGACTGGGTGGTCTTAATCAGCTTACGCAAAACCGCCTTCTCTTTAACAATATTGGCATAATATTTTACATTGGCGGATGTTGGTACGGATGTTACCAAGTCTCTTACAAATTCCAGACTGCTGATTTCCGCCGGCACATCCTTTTCTTTTAACTTATTCTGCAATGTAATCAGGTCAACCGGTTCTCCTGCATTAAACAAATCCAGCATGGATTCAAACAGAATTCCATACTGCTTGTGATAGAAATCCTCTTCAATGAGAATCTCTCCGGCTGTCATAATTGCTTCTTTATCCATAATCATGGAACCGATAACTGACTGCTCGGCTTCCAGACTGTTTGGCATAATCCGCTTTACCAGTGCCTCTTCCATGGAGGTTCCTCCTAATCTACTCTTCCGTTACTTTTACACGTAATGTTGCAGTTACCTTTGGATGAACCTTAACCGGCACTTCGTATACACCAAATGATTTGATGGCTTCTTTTAACTGCATTTTCTTCTTGTCTAATTCAAGACCCAGCTGGTCATGTGCTGCCTGGGAAATCTCTTTGGTGGAAACAGAACCAAAGGTTCTTCCGCCTTCTCCGGCTTTCATTTTCACTTCTACGGTCTTATCCTTCATCTCATCTGCCAGCTTTAATGCTGCCTGATAATTCTCTTCTGCAACCTTGTCTGCATGTTTATTTTGCAGCTTTAAGTCGTTTAAGGTCTTGCTGTTTGCCTCAACTCCCAATTTCTTCGGAATTAACTGATTTCTTGCGTAAGCATCGCTTACATTTACTACCTCACCTTTTTTTCCAAGGGATTTTACATCTGCTAATAAAATTACTTTCATTCTTCTATATCTCCTTCCTCAAGCATTTCGTCAATGGTGTCTTCTATGATGCGTTGTGCCTGGGACACGGTACAGTCACGAAGCTGGCAGCCTGCCATATTCAGATGTCCGCCGCCCCCAAGACGTTCCATGATTTTCTGCACATTGATTTCATCAATGGAACGGGAACTTACATATATTTTGCCCTGATATTCGGTCAATACAAAGGACGCTTTGATTCCGACAATATTTAACAGCTCATCTGCCGCCTGGGCTCCTACGATGGTAGGACTTTCAATCTTATCTGCCGGGCAGATGGAAATGGCAAATGCACCGCGGTATACTTCCGCATGGCGAACCACCTCTGCTCTGGCTTTGTAGGCATCCATATCATTTCGAAGCATTTTTCTTACACGGGTTACTTCCGCTCCGCAACGTTTCAGATAAGCGGCTGCTTCAAAGGTACGGACACCGGTTTTGGTCATAAAGTTGCTGGTATCGATTAAAATTCCTGCATAAATACAGTCCGCTTCGTGGGGTGCCAGCTTGATATTTTCGGTAAAATACTGTAACACTTCCGCTACCATTTCACAGGTAGAAGATGCATACGGCTCAATATAGGAAAGTACCGGATTGGAAATGACCTCACTGCTCTGGCGGTGATGGTCAAATACTACGATACTGTCGGTCCGCTTTAAAAGACCCGGGCACTCCGTATGGCTCGGACGGTTTACATCCACTACCATAACCAGTGTGTTATAATCCGTCAGCTCCAGTGCACGTTCACTGGAAACAAACATATCCGACGGATAGCCCTTCTCTGTGGTAAATCCTTCCTTCAATGGACGAAGGGATGAAGTTACCTGATCCAAAACAATCTGGGCTTTCTTACCCAGTACTCTTGCGGCGCAGTAGATTCCGATTGCCGCACCAAAGGCATCCGTATCGGAAATGGAATGTCCCATAATCATAACATGCTCACGGCTCTCGATAATCTCACGCAGCGCATGAGCTTTGACTCTTGCTTTTACACGGGTGTTCTTCTCTACCTGCTTGCTGTTACCGCCGTAGTAGACAACGTTTTCACCCTCTTTGACTACAACCTGGTCGCCGCCTCGACCCAGTGCCAGGTCAATTGCCATACGGGAATATTCATAATTCTGATTATAAGTATCACCGCCGACACCGATTCCGATACTTAAAGTCACAGCCATTTCATTTCCGACTTTAACGGTCTTAACATCTTCAATCAGGCTGAACCGGTCACTCTGCAGCTCTGCAAGATATTTATGCTGGAATACCACAAAGTATTTATCCTTCTCAATCTTACGAACCAGCGCATCCATTTTTGTAAAATACTGGTTTACCTTTCGGTCAATCAATGCCACTAAAAGAGAACGTTTTACGTCTTCAATACTGTCTAACGCCTCATCATAGTTGTCTATGTATACAAGACCTGCCACCAGCTTCTGCTCTTCATTTTCACGGATGTAATTATAAAGCTCTGTCTCATCAAAAAGATACAACGCCGTCAGATACTGCTCATCTTCTTCAATGGATACAATGCTGCTGTTTTCCGCCATTTCCTCGAAATAAATCTTGCTCATTTCGATGCGGAAATTATGCTCCTGCCAGACCATATTTACATCTTCCACGAACTGCTCCTGCTGAATCAGCTCTCTGGTAATGCCCGGGAAAATGCTGGTGATGGATTTATGGAAATTCTTGGTTTTTCCGGTAATCTCTGTGAATTTTTCATTGACCCAGAGAACCTTTCCGTTGTAATCCAACAGCGCATACGGTATTTCGAATTCATTGAGCAGCTTCTTCTGCACCGTTCCGTACTGGGTGGCAAAGTTAATCAGCTCATTCACCAGCACCGGCTTATTGACGTTATATGATATCACCACAATAATGAGATAAATCCCAAGGAAAATGGATACCAGCAACGCTGCCCCTTCATTTACAAAATACATCGGCACGTTCATGCATGCCAGCAAAATAGTAAGCATCAGCGGCCAGTACATATAATTTTTCAGATGACCCTTCAGCTTGATTTTTTTCTTCATAAATTTCTCCTATATAAATGCGGATATTTTTACACAATTGTTACGACCACATACATATACAGAGTGTATTATAGCATTGTTTTATCTGTTTTACAATTCGCTTCCGGCATGAATCTTCTTTTCGTAGGATAAAAGCAGGTTTTCATATTTCCAGTAAATGCACATCTGACCATAAGCCATTATCGTAGCTTATGGTCAGTACCTTATTCCGGGAACCCGGATATGTATAGCTAATCACAGTACAATGTATTCTGTCGCTTTTAAGAATACCTCAGAATCCGGCTTTGATTTTGTAATGTTCGTTCCACCGGAAACTACATCAAATACATCATCAAGTCCCACCTGTTTTAAGATAAATTTTGTATTTTTGCTAAAAGAACCAGTCGCAATCTTATTTCTCCAAATCTGCCACCCATTTCCCGGCTAATGTTATCCAGTCCTGACAACGCTTCTGAATGCCGAAACCTGTCTCCGTAATCCGCGTCTCTTCATTGGCAAGGGAGAGTCCATGCTGTCCTTCCGGGAAAATGTGGACTTCTACGGAGACCTGATTCTTTACCAGCTCTTCCGTAAACATCAGTGTATTCTGGACTGGCACCGACTGGTCGGTTAAGGTATGCCAGATAAATACCGGCGGCACTTGTTTTCCCACCTGATGCTCCAGGCTTAAAAGCTCTTCTAATTCTTTGCTCTTTTTCGTTCCCATCAGGTTTTCCATACTGCCGTGATGTGCATATGTTCCGGATGTAATTACCGGATAAGAAAGCAGTAATCCATTTGGCTGCATCTGCTCTGCGGTAAGTCCTGTTTCTTTTGCAAGCCAGTCCTTATCCCAGAAGACCCCAAGACTTGCTGCCAGATGACCGCCGGCGGAAAATCCGGATACGATAATTTTATCCGGCTTAATGCCATATTCTTTTGCATGCTCTCTTAAATATGCCACACTCCATGCCAGTTCGCAGAGGGACTGAGGGAATTCTGCAGGAGCTACACTGTAGCGCAGGACGCAGGCATGAAATCCTCTGGCAATATACTGTACTGCAACCGCCTCTGCCTCCCGGTCGGAGGTAAATTCATAGCCGCCGCCCGGACAGATAAGTACCAGCGGGCGGGTACGGTTACTGTCGATTTCTTCAAAATTATCTAATATATATGTATACAATTTGGCTCCGGTTGCCTTTACGGTCTGAACCGGAATAATATTGTATTTCATAGCTTCACCTTCTTTTTATTTTCTGCTCCCAAAGTAAATAATTACCTTTGTTTAATCATCTTCAGTAAACGTATCACAGATCTTATATAAATTCAACTGAATGCTATAATAAGACCGGGAGAGTGCCTGGATGGCACCCTGGAAGACACCGACGCAGGTCGCTAAGAACCAGAATTTCCATGCGGTATCAAGCTGCAGTGCAAACAGTGCGATGAGAAAATACGCTCCGATGCAGACTAAAATCAATTTCTCAGATTCAAATCTGCGGGCAAGCTTTCCAAAAAGAATGGAGCAAGGGAATGCTACCACCTGTGTTAAAAGCAGTGCTAAGAGCATGCTGCTGTCACCGATTCCCACATCTTTGCCATATGCGGTGGACATTTCGATAATGGTATACACACCGTCTATGTAGAAAAAGAACGAGATGAGGAACAGGAGAACCTTCTTATTAGCTTTTAACTCGGAAAAAATATTTCCCAGACGGACAACAGTTTCTTTTACGGACACTTTTGTCTCTGCATAATAATTCTGTTTATAATTTAACAACAACGGAATGGTCACTGCCACCCACCAGATGGCGGTAATGCCAAATGCCAGCATCATTGCCATGGCAGCAGAAATTCCGATTCTGTCTGCCATCAGCACCAGAATCAGGCTTCCTACAAACAGAATGCAGCTTCCGATATAGCCCCAGGCATATCCATGGGAAGAAACTTCATCCATCCGTTCGTCTATGGTCACATCTACCAGCATGGAATCATAGAAAATCAGGCTGCCGGTCTGCCATGCATTCCATAACCTATCTGGTTGATGGCACTGTACTTCCTCCCTGCTATGTATGCAGTATTTTTCTGCTTTCTTCTGTTTTTCAGCATAGTATGTGTGAAAAAAGCTTTCTATCATATTTTGGAGTAACTTCTGTAAAAAAAATGTAAATTTATGGGATATAAAACTTGCGTAAATAAGAATTGAAATGTTTCTTTGAAATGAAGCCGCCTGCAGAATCTGGCAGTGGCAGTTAAGATGTCTGGCAGCCTGCAAAACCTGCATAACGAACTGCGAAAAAAACGGGAAGCCCGCTAAGCGTACTTCCCTCAATATGACTATTTATCTCAACGAGACCAGGCGGTTCTCTTTTGCTACCCGTACTGCCTGTCTTCTCGTCCTGACCCGGAGCTTCGCAAATATATTTTTTCCGTGAAACTTTACGGTATTGATGCTGATTCCCATGAAATCTGCAATTTCCTGATTAGAACGCTCATCTGCCATCAGCCGCAGGATCTCCTGTTCGCTTTTCGTCAATGGCGGATAATCTTCCTTGGCTTTACGCAGATAATCCGGATAAAGAAGTGCCATTTTCTTTGCAAGCTGTATCAACCGGTTCAGATATTCGTCCTTTATCTGTCGCTCCTGCCGGTAAGCCCGCAAAAGCATATACACCTTTTCCCCCTCATCTGCTATCAGCCGGTCAAATCGTCTTTCTTTTACAATCGGAAGCAGCTCATCCAAAAGCTAAAATGCATCCTCTTTCCGGTCACTTAAGAAATAACTGACTGCGCATAAAAGATTCATTTCACATAAATCCATGACACGGTCACCCTTTCGCAGCGGCTCCCTCAAATACTCTGCCAGCGAAAGCATTGCCAGATATTTTTCTTCCAGAATATATGCCCGCATCTTTATCATATATTTATAGGTATCCAGCATGTTCAGTTCTCCAAATTCGCTGGGCGCCTCATTTTCCATCCATTCCGTTACTGTATCCACATCACCATCATACAACAGTCCCCAGGCTTTCATTGCTCCGAAATTCTCTAAAAGCCATCTGCTCTGTTCCTTATGAAGTCTCTGATATATCTCTTCCAGAATCGGATATACCACCGCTATCTGTCCGGTTGCTATCATAATCCGCATCTGAAGACTCAAAGCAATAAACAGAACAGCAATTTCGCCTTCTTTTTCTATAAATGGAATAATTCCAACTAATGTAGTAATTGCTTCAAAACATTCATCTCTCTGATAGCATACTTCTGCATAAGTTATTTCTGCAATTCCAAGGGAACTGTCTCCATAGAAGCTTTTTACCCAGCCCTTTAGCTACTCCTTCCGGTCATGTACATAATTTCCATACATGGTTATATCCCGGAATCCGTTTATCATGGTAATTCTGCCTGCTGCCAGAGGAAGATTCGGCAAAATGCCATAATTATTATATATTTCAGCCAGCTTAAGCAATGCAGCTCTTGCCCTCTCCCGGTCAGTTCCCGGAATAATTACATCAAGATGCAGCTTCATCAGACGTTCATCCCCTACATATGAAGCATATTTCTCCGCCTTTTCCAGATTCCCGTAAATAGCCTGAATAACAGCTTCTGCTGCTGCAAGTGTTGGTGTTTTCCTGATTTCCTCTTTTGAAAAAACTTCGAGATATTTTCTACAATGCTTAAATCCATTCAGACAGCACGGACAGGCAAAAATCCTGCTCATCTTATCCCGAAGAGTTTCATAATCTCTCTTTTCTACCAGTTCATCCAGTTCTTCTTCTCTGAAAAATTCATTATCCCGGTTTTTCATGCATTCCCCTCCGACATGATTCGACACTTTTTATCTGTTTTTATAATAATTACGAATAACCTGCCTGTAAACTACCCGAAAGTGTAGGTTTTTCATTTACCCGGGAATTTTTTAAAACAGGGAATTTAAAACACTTGACCTGAAGATAAGTTCAAGTGCAAGAATTGCACTGCACAGTAAAACAGCAAGAGTCAGCTATTGCAAACTCTTGCTGTTCGAATATACTTTTAAAAAAGGGACTATTAATATTTCTATTTTCTCTGTAACCGTTTCTGCAGTACACCCTTTGGGTCTTTGATTAAAAACATTACAAGCCAGATGATTAATCCCAAGACTACTACGGATATTCCCAGAAAGAAATCATTCAGCATGTCCACCGGTTCCGGTGTAAAATACGCTGCCTTTAATTCTATGTACTCAACAATTGCATCTACCAGCCACATCAGTGTGGCACCCCAGTACATCAGACTTAAGGTTCCTATGCGCATCTCGTTGGTGCTGTCCTTAAAATACCATACCAAAGTTACAATCACTGCCGCAATGGCTGCTGTAAGTAAAGTCATTACTGTATCTCCTTACCTGTTCCGATAACCGGACGTTTCTCGATTACATTGGATACTGCTACCATACCAGCCCATACAGCCGTAACAAGTACTGCCATGGCAACACCGGTTGTTGCCATCTCATGGAGCATTGCCATCGCATCCTCCGGATTTCCTGCTGCTGTTAAAAAAGGGAACCATGGTGTCACTTCGCCATGCCAGATATGTTCAAATGCCAGCAGTGCAGAACCGCCCCAAAGCATATGATTTAACCATTTTAATTTATGAGAAAATGGTGTCTTACTGTTCTCACTTAAGGTAAGTTCCTCTTTATTTGCGCGTTCCTCTTTCCCCTTTACCACATGCTCTGCAATTGTGGTAACTGCAGCTTCCGTTGCCGGAACTAAAAAACATGCCATATTTATATCCTCCTTATAAAACTGATACTTTTATTATATGAGGGAATTTTCTCAAAGTCAATTGTATTCGGCTGTTTCTGCGGGTTTCTTTCTGCTGCATTTCCGCTCCAAGATATATACAATCACCGTAAGAATTGCGGAAGTTATCAACAAAAAGTAGAAATTTATTCCACGGGATACACACATGGATGCTGTAAGATACGTGCCCCGAAATACTCCCACGAAAATGCTCTTATACATCAGCTCCGTAATTCCCTGTGCCCCCGGCAATGGCAGCATATCCACGGCGATATAGACGGATGCCTGGAGCATCATGACCGTAAGCGCATCTGTGCCCTTTAAATGAAAGCCAAGATATACAAGATAAGTCAGGAAAAATACACTGCATCTTTGCAGCACCGTAAATAATGTGACCGCCACGATTTTTCCCTTATGTCCGGCAAAAAACTGCACCGTCTCCCGGTATTTTTCCGCAAAGCCGGAGAGTTTTTCAATTCGTTCCTCCGAGTGTTTCAGCAGGTGAAACCGTACGCAGAACCGCTCTACTCCTGTCACAATATTGTTAAACAGCTTTGGCCCGAACATCACGATTAAAAGAAAAATCACCAGCACTGTATTTAACAGTAGTCCCAGATAAAAAAGCCACATATAGCTTCCCAGATAATTCTTTAGCGGATGATAGCCAAACAGCAGCATGAAAATTCCAATCACCACCAGCACAAATTTGTAAAGCACTGCTACCGTCATTAAGACCACAGTACTTTCCGATATCTTTAACCCATCCTTTTTCATATGATAGAGCTGCATCGGCTGTCCGCCTGTGGCGGACGGTGTGATTCCCGAATAGAAAAATCCGATAAAGGAATATTTGATGCACCTGCCTGCTGCAATGGGATTTCCCAGTGCCCGCAGAAGATAGCAGATCATCAGCCCTTCTGCCGATACAAAGAAAATCCCCAGACCCATGGCCCCAAAGAGATACCACGCATCCATTTTTCTTACTGCCTTTGCCACCTCTGTCATATCATTTCCCTTACAGATAGCAGAGAAGGTCAGTGCCGCCAGTAAAAGAAACAGCAGGACACTGATGAGATTCTTTTTATTCTTATGCAATTTCTGTCCGATACTGCTCCATACGGATGAGCTGCTTAAGTTCTCCTTCATAGATGACCTCTTTCTGCTCTAATTCATAAAAATCTTTTGGCGTTACCAGTGAAAAATGCTTCGAAAAAAGCTTTAATCCATTCTCCTCAAGCACCCGGGCAATAAAGGAGGAACAGGTATAGCGTTTCTCCCGGAAGAATTCCTTCTGCAATAAAATAAAAGGCAGCCCCGCGATGCAGTAATGATATTTATAACGGTTTTCATAGCATTTTTTCAACTGCTTTCTGATATTTTCCTTCTGCTCTTTTGTGCAGTCTATGGCAAATATCATGTAACGCGCCGTTGGAAATGCCCGTATGATTTTCTCCTTTTCTTCCCGCTCGAAACCCGCCAGAAGCGGTATCGAAGGAAATCTTCTTCCCACGCTGTAGCACTCATCCAGCATTTCGTCCATGCCAAGCACCACATGTATGTAATCCTGCCGGATGGCTTTGCGGATCATCCACGCAAACAGCCCCGGTGTATCTACTAATCCGATGTATAATTTTTCCATTTTCTTATCCTCTTATACAATTTCTGCTGTTTCTTACTGGAACTGGTACATCTTCCGTGCCAGACGATAACCGGTCAGGGTTACAAAACCGCCTGCCGCACCACCCGGCAGATATGTAAATCCGCTTAATCTCCGGTATTTTAAAATGCTATAAAGTTTTGGATGCAGTGCCTTTATATGCTCCCAGAGATTCTCCCGTTTCGCATAAGCTTCCTTATCTCCAATCAGTAGCAGATGGATGGAAGAAATTGCCATCATGATAGAGATATTTCTTGTCATATAGGCTGCCAGCTTCGGATAAGTTTTTGATACCTCACCAAGGTTCACGCAGTCTGACACCAGTTTGGTCACCTTAATCTGCTGGTCAATCCGCTTCATTAAGACCTTTTCATTCACGGACTGGTCATCTCTTCCTAGGAAATAATGATACAAATCCAGATTCAGATAACAGATATTTTTCACATAAGGCAATGGTTTATATGCAAATATGTTGTCCACATAAAAGGTGTGCTTCGGCAATTGCAGCCTGCAGTCCCGCAATATCTGGGTGCGGTAAAGCAACGCATGCATCACAAGGTACTGGGACGGCTTGAAATTACCCATGTCATTCCATGTACAAAGCTTCTTCTCCGGAAATACATTGGTATAGCGCATTGGCTTTGTCTTATTCTCATAAAGGTGGTCATAGACATAATTGCAGACTACCAGATCCACTTCTTTTTCCTGCCACTCCCATTCCCGAAGTTCTGAAAGAAGCTCCTTTAAACTTTCCTCATCCAGCCAGTCATCGGAATCCACCACTTTAAAATAAGTTCCTGTGGCTTCCTCAAGTCCTGCATTTACGCCGGAACCATGTCCACCGTTTTCTTTATGTATGACTTTCACAATATCCGGATATTCCTTTGCATACTCGTCGGCAATCTCTCCGGTTCTGTCGGTAGAGCCGTCATCTACAATGATAATTTCCCCTTCCTCTTTGCATACCAGAAGGGAATCTATGCAACGTTTCATATAATCCTGTGAATTATAACAAGGTACTGTAAATGTGATTTTCTTCATTTTCCTAACCTCCTGTATCTCTGTTAACTAAAACGAATAAACTTTCCTTTTGTCTTCAATTTTCTTTTTGTGTATTACTTCATTAATACAATTACACAATTAAAGCAATTTGTCAATTTACATTTCCTTAAGATTTGTTAAACAATAAATAACAAATTTTTAAATCCAGCTTTTAAAATCTTATGTTTGACAAATTTTAAGTTACCCCCTATAATGGGGATAATTAAGGCAGTTACAGGCTTTGATGGGAACGAGTAATAGCAAAGGAAACCTACAGAGAGTCACCGGTTGCTGAGAGGTACAGGGGCAGCTTGTTATGAATACATCCCGGAGCTTCGCACCAAATATTCAATATTTGTCAAATCAAAATTAAACTTTACAAATGAATGGTTTGTGCAAATTTGAATGAGTAGGCTGCGACGGATTAGCACACGTTATCGATGCGTAAGTTGCAAGATATCCTTAAGGCACTGCAGATGGCAGTCCTGTCGGTGACGGACACTTACTGAGGCAGGTTATGCGAATAATCTGTGAAAAAAGGTGGTAACACGAGACTTCGCCCTCGTCCTTTCATAGGACGGGGGCTTTTTTATGCGGGAAACAGGATAAAAACATTTCCCGGAATTTTAAAAAATATATTTTCAGAAAGGATTTTTATTATGACTTTATATGATGAATTAGTTGCCCGTGGCCTGATTGCCCAGGTAACTGATGAAGCCGAGATTAAAGAGCTCATCAACAATGGAAAAGCTACTTTTTATATTGGATTTGACCCAACCGCAGACAGCCTTCATGTCGGACATTTCATGGCACTTTGCTTAATGAAACGTCTCCAGATGGCTGGCAACAAGCCAATCGCCCTGATTGGTGGCGGAACCGCCATGGTCGGAGACCCATCCGGACGTACTGACATGCGTCAGATGATGACACCGGAAACCATTCAGCACAACTGTGACTGCTTTAAGAAACAGATGAGCCGCTTTATTGATTTCTCCGATAACAAAGCTCTTATGGTAAATAACGCTGACTGGCTCATGGACTTAAATTACATTGAAGTATTGCGTGAAGTTGGTGCTCATTTTTCTGTAAACCGTATGCTGAGCGCAGAATGCTACAAACAGCGTATGGAAAAGGGCTTAAGCTTCTTAGAGTTTAACTACATGATTATGCAGAGCTACGACTTCTATACCTTATACCAGAAATATGGCTGTAATATGCAGTTTGGTGGCGATGACCAGTGGAGCAACATGTTAGGCGGAACCGAGCTGATTCGTCGTAAACTTGGAAAAGATGCTTACGCGATGACCATTAACCTTCTTCTGAATTCCGAAGGTAAGAAAATGGGTAAAACTCAGTCCGGTGCTGTATGGCTTGACCCGAATAAGACTTCTCCATTTGACTTCTACCAGTACTGGAGAAATGTTTCCGATGCAGATGTATTAAAATGCCTGCGTATGTTGACCTTCCTGCCATTAGAGCAGATTGACGAAATGGATAAATGGGAAGGCAGCCAGTTGAACCAGGCAAAAGAAATCTTAGCTTACGAACTGACCAACCTGGTTCATGGCGAAGAGGAAGCCAAGAAAGCACAGGAGAGTGCAAGAGCATTATTCTCCGGCGGCAATCATGCCGATATGCCTGCTGCTGAAATTACAGATGCAGACCTTCGCGATGGCGTTATCGATATCATGGGACTTCTTGTTTCTGCCGGACTTTGTGCTTCCCGTTCCGAGGCACGTCGTGCCGTAGAGCAGGGTGGTGTTACCGTCAACGGCGAAAAAGTAACGGACATCAAGACCACATATGCTCCGGATGATATCAAAAATGCAGAAGAATTTGTTCTGAAACGTGGAAAGAAGAAATTCTGTAAAATTGTAATGAAATAATCTATAAAAAAGCCAAAAGGGTTGTACCGATTTGTCCTGATGGACATTCCGGTACAACTCTTTTTTGTCCTATAACTCGCTATTTCTTTCTGAATCTTATCGCTTTATAAATCCAAAGTCTTTCCATACTTTTCTAATACCTGTTTTGCCTGCTCTTCCGTTATCTGTAATTCTTCCTGCAGCAATGCCAGGATTTCGGCATCTGATTTTCCAAATTTACTACCGAGCTTTATGATTTCTACTTCTTTTCCCTCCTGCAAGCCTTCTTCTAAACCAGCTTTCTTACCTTCTTCCAGTCCGGCTTTTCTTCCTTCTGCTTCGCCTTGTTTTCGAATCCGCTCTTCTCTCTCAAAACTCTTCATATATGCAAGACCTACCTCTCCATCCCGCTTAACTGCCGTTACCATCCGATGTAACTTTTTCAAGTTTTCAGACGGAGCATTCTCTATGGATGAATGCTCCATGTAATGCAGTAGCTGTTTTAATTCCTCCGGCGGGTTTCCTTCCCTTCCCCTTGTATACAAGAATATCGTCTGTGCGCCATCCTCATATTCTAATTCCGGTACTTCGATACATCCATTTTTAATTGTATACACCATACGATTCAGTCCAAAGGGATCATAAGTTGTAATAAAGATTACGATGACATTCCGAAGACTCCCATAGGTATCCCCTGCTGTCAGATTTCCTGCGTCAATCTTCGCATGGTAAAACCGGACTCTTCGGGGCAGTGATACGATTTCTTCTTTTCCATCATTCTGGTCTGGTTCTATATCAAAGATTTCTCCGTTCTCTTCATCCAGATATACATCCAGCCGAATGCCGTGAGTTTCTGTATTCTCTCCACAGAAGAAGCGCTGCGGCACTACTGTAAGCTTTCCTATCTGCCGGTGCAGAATGCATTCCAAAATGTACCTCGCCGACTGTTCCCCGTAAATTTTGTGGCTGGTCAGGCTGTTTACCAGAAAGTCATCCACCAGATTCAGTTCTTCTAAAGTTTTCATGTTTCCTCCTTTTCCCATAGTGCAAGGAAAAGCAGGATGATATACTTGGCTTTTCGTAAGAACGAATTTTCATATCGTTCAAACTTATTTGTCAGGTACTGTTATTATAATCTCATTTCCGATTCTGAAATTCCACCTATCCAATGCACTATGCGTTCGTAAATTGTAATTAGAATTTAAAAGCATAGAATTCATTGAATTGATACCAGAAATTTAGATTGGCTTCCGCCACTCGAAAATCAGAATATATGCTTTGTGTTGATTGTAACAAATGCCCTTGAAGAAAACAAGTAAAATATTTATAAAACCGGTACCGAAGGCTTCTACCCCCGGAACCGGTCTTTCACTTTCTCCACATATTGAACACACTGTTCTTTCCGTTCTTCCACAAAGCTGCTACAACGTTCTTTTTTCTCTTCCACAAAGCTGCTGCAACGCTCCTTCTTCTCTTCGAAGTAAATTTTACAGTATTCCTTCTGCTCCCCTGCCATATAAAGATAACATTCTTTCCGGTCCCGCATCTGCCGTGCCAGCTTTTCCATTCTTGCACGGACGGTTTCCATATGTACGGTCGTATAAACCACATCAACTACAAAGAGAATATATAGGAAAAGTACCACTCTGGTGAGCACCAGCTCCGGAATTGCTGCGGTAAGCTGCATGATTACCGGATGAACGAAGCGGAGCAGTATCACGTTTCCGATTCCAAATATGATGCAGCCATAAAGACAGATTCTCCCGTTCAGATTATATCTGTATCTGGTATAATCCCACCAACGTTTGTGGAACATACGCTCCATCGCATAAGAAGTAATATACTCTACTACGCCGGAGGTAAACATGGCTGCCACAAAGATTGCCGGCACATTTCCAATCCAGCCGATGAGCCAGTAATTAAGCACTGCTCCCGCTCCATAAATCGGAATCCACGGACCTCTTAAGTAGCCACGGTTGATAAATTTATGATATTTTATCTGGGAGCAAATGGTAGATTCATAAAGCCATCCTGCTGCACTGTAAATCACAAACCAAAGGAAATAAATTCTGCCGGCTACCAAAAAATGCAGGAACACATTTCCGCATGTGCCCATAAATTCTCTTACCTGTACTAACATACTTCCTCCCTGCATCTGCGCTGTAAGGTCTCTCTGGTAGAACATTTCTTATCAATCCAGCAGACAATCCAGCTTTCCAAGTATTTCGGCGGCACCAGTGTCAGCGGAAACATATGCTTCTTGATAATGTCATGCTCTATCGGAGTTAATTCCACATCCATGCTGGCATTCCGCAATGCTACACCCGGATGGAAAAATCCATGCAGATGATGCGGCGTCAGCTGGTTATGCCAGTCATATAAGAAATAATCGTGAAGCAATGCACCCCGGATCAGCTGCTCCATTTCTACCTGAAGCTGATGTTCTTTTGCAAAAAGGTAACTTTCATATGCCACCTGAACACAATGCTCATATACCGTGGTGGTTCCATGCTGGATATGCTCCTTGGACTGCAAAATTCTGGTTTCTGCCTCAACCTGTTTTAATATATTCATGAAATAAGTATCTTTACTATAAGCTTCCATTTTCTTTAACTTCCTTACTTCTCATCTTATTCCATCTTAATCAATATCATGTATTACGTCAATGTCCGAATTCTTACGATTTCCTTAACCTGTAACCATGAGTGTTTTTTATAAATACCTGAAAGCTATAAAAACACCTTTTCACAGCTTATCATTGCCCGCTTTGGCTGCTTGGAATGCATGGAAAGCGCAACTGTTGCCATCTGGTCTGAATCATTTTTTAATAAGATGGTTGCCTGCTCATCTGAACCAGTTGGTGATACCTTTCTCTGGCTCACAACCTCTTCCGGCTTTTTATCCATGAAGCTTCTTACAATAGAAAGTGCATATACGCCAATGTCAAGCATTGCCCCGCCTGCAAGATTCATATTAAAAAAACTTCATCTATGGAATCATAATAGACCTTTGCAATGCCATATTTTTCCGCAAACGCTACTGCTTTTTCATATTATCTCTTCCTTTTTTCTTAACTGATTTCTCACCTTTGCCATCATCTTATCATAAGAAAATGCATTTTAAAAGAGGCTGCTACAGCCGGATTTGGGGGAAAATCTATCCGGTGTAACAACCTCTTTTTATATCATATCTTTACTAAAATTTACTTTATCAAATCGACGCAGTCCGGTTTTATCTGATACAAAGCTTCTGTAAGACTGCCGTCTTCATTGCGGAAAACAACGGAAATCCGAAGCGTGGAAGCATCTTCTTTTCCATCGTTTCCTGACATGGTAATTGCACTGACACTAAAATCTTCATCCTCTGCAATCCAGTTGGAGACTTCGCCGCTTCCGCCATTTGCAACATAATCTTCTTTTGCAATATACTGTGTTCCGAAATCTACCCAGCCATTTTCATCCGGTGTAGCAGTAAATACCGGATAATCTTTTACGATTTCAAAATAATCCGATAAATTATCCGCTGTAATGCCATCCACGAAATCTCTGACTTTCTGGTTCATATAGCCTGCTGCAGCTTCGCTTTCTGCTCCGGTGATTACGCTGGCTTCTGCTCTGCCGGCAGTTCCTTTCGCATCTGCTGCTTCATCTGCTGCTTCATCTGCTGCCTCATCTTCTCCCGCAGCTTCTTCAAGCTTCTTAAGGTACGCCTCCGCTGCCGCCGGATCTGCCTTTGTGGTATCTAATGGCAGGGTGAAAAGTGCAATTGTGCCAGCATAGTCTTCCACTTTACGGTAAGTGCCACTTTCATTGTCCATTCGAAATGCAGCCGCTTCGCTCCCGAAGCTGTCCAAGATTCCTAACTGTACGCCGCGGTCTGCAAAAATTTCCAAATCATCACATTCTATCAGTTCGTAAAGAACGCCGTCCTTGCAGAACCAGGTAAGGGTCTCATCCATGGTGGCTGCATTGGCATCCAAAGCAGACACACCATTGATTAACGGTGCCACAAAGAAATTGCGGTATTCCATATCGGTTCCGTCACTTTTTGCAATGGCAATGGCAGCGTAGGTATGTGATTTGCTGACATTTTCCTTTGTTTCCTGCGGTACACAAAGCTCTAATTTTTCTCCGGACACCAGTCCTAATAAGGTAATATCATAACCGTTGCTCTGCTGCGTCTCGTTGATGCTTACCGCATCCTCTCCGGCAAATGCCCGGCTCAATGCTCCATTGTCCGCTACTTCATCCGCAATCTGTGACGGACTTAAGAAATGATAAGCTGCATAGGCACTGCTGCCACCTAACAACAATGCGGCGCAGGCACTTGCTGCGATTAATTTACGTGTTGGATGAAATTTTCTATTATGATTCATATTGACCTCCAAAGAAATATGTCCGGAGGCATGCAAAGTAGAAAAAGCCTGTTTATATCTTTCTTTATCTGTCATTTTCCCATTCCTCCTTTAATACATTTCTGAGCAGTCTGCGACCACGCGTCAACCTGACCTTCACGTTGCTTTCTGTCACATTCATAATCTTCGCGATTTCCCGGATGGTGTAATCCTCATAATAAAATAAATGTATGACGATTCGATACTTCTCTGGAAGCTTCATCACTTCTGAAAACAGTGTCTGGGCTTCTGGTGTCTCAAATGTCAGTGTCTCCATATATTCTTCCAACGGCACACCTTTCTGCCGCCAGAAAGAAAGATTGATATTCTTTGCTTTATTGATTGCCACCCGAATGAGCCATGCTCTGATATGCTGCTCATTTTCAAATTGTCTGTTGGTTGTATGATATTGAAGAAAAGTATCCTGCACCACATCATCGGCATCTGCTGCATTTTTACAGACATTGAATGCCGCTGCAAATAAATGGTCTTTGTACTTTTCCACCAATATCTCAGTTGCTATTCTCATGAGTGATCCCTCATATTTCTTTTCTGATTGAAAGGCCTTTCACTATATATACAAGTGGGAATAGGAAAAGGTTACAAACTATGCGAAACTCCCTTTGCAAAATACGCTTTGCAAGTTTCTCACACAAAAAAAGAGAACCTTTTTCAGTTCTCTTTAAAAAGAGGCGTCTGCCGGATTTGAACCGGCGATAAGGGTGTTGCAGACCCGTGCCTTACCACTTGGCTAAGACGCCACATATTTAATTGTGTCAATTCACACTCATATAGTTTACCAAAGCCGTGCGAATCCGTCAAGAGAGAATTCACAGTTTTTTCTCCTGTATTTTACCTGTTTTTTGCTTATTCTTCCGTAAATTCATTTGCTTTTTTCTCCTAAGAACAGTATACTTATAATGCTGTAAAATATTAAACCATTTTAGGAGGAACAAATATAATGGAAAAAGGTAAATTAGGTATCAGATTATCATTTTATGCAGTAGCAGCTTTTATCCTTGCATTCTTAGGATACAGCACTATTCTTGCATTACTGGTTGGCTTTGTTCTCGTTGTTGAGAAAAATGAGTGGGCTTCCCGTCAGGTAATTCAGGCATTTTTCTTATGCATCTTCGCCAACATTGTAGATGGTGTTTTAAGCATCTTCGATTTCTTATATCAGATACCTCTTATGGGCTCTGTATGGGGAACAGCAATTTCTGTCATCGATGGTATTGTAAGCCTTGTAGTTCTGATTTTCTGTATCATGGCTCTTGTAAACACAGCCAAAGGAAACGAAGCAAACGTTCCTGGATTAAACGGACTTGCAAACTGGGCTTACGGCATTGTAGCTCCAAAGGTAAATCAGGCACAGCAGGCTTATTATGGACAGCAGCAGTTTAATGGACAGCAGCAGTTCAACGGACAGCAGCAGTTTAACGGACAGCAGCAGTTCAACGGACAGCCACAGCAGTTCAATGGTCAGCAGCAGTATCAGCAGCCAGAACAGCAGAATCCAAATCAGCCACAGTAGAATTATTACATAGCTAAAAAGTTTAAGCGCAGAGCATTCATTGCCCTGCGCTTTTCTTACTTTACAGGAAATTGCTTTCCTGTAAAGTAAAAAACGCTCCGCGAGAATGTGCCAAGGCACATTCTTTGTTCTGTCTGAAGCCTTTAAAGTATACTTCTTAAGTTTATTCCTATAAATTACTTCTGGCTCTCTTTAAAGAATAATTCCATAAAAGAATTATAAGGAAATCATCAGATAACGGATAACAAAGAGTGCGGATAATACCACGGTGATAATGTTTAACTCCTTGAACTTTCCGGTAAAGATTTTAATTAATGTATAAGCAATTAATCCAACGGCAATTCCGTTTGCGATGGAGTAGGTAAGCGGCATCATGATTAATGCTAAGTATGCCGGAATTGCTTCGGATACATCATCAAATTCCATATCTTTGATGGCACTTAATAAAAGACCACCTACGAAGATTAATGCCGGTGCTGTTGCACAGGATGGGATGATACTTACAAACGGAGCAAAGATAATTGCTGCTAAGAACATGATTGCTGTAAATACAGAAGTCAGTCCGGTTCTTCCTCCTACGCTGATTCCGGAAATACATTCACCATAAGTGGTAACGGTGGAAGTACCAAACATGGAACCGCCTACGGTTGCGATTGCATCACAGAGAAGACTCTTCTTTGCATTTGGAATATTTCCATCTTCATCTAACATATTTGCGGATTTTGCAGTTCCGATTAAAGTTCCGATGGTATCAAACATATCAACCATGGAGAAGGTAATAATCAGCATGATTAAAGTTAAGATTGCCTGTCCTACAGAGCTTCCCATAAATAACTCCCGGAAACCGCGGAAACATGCAAATAAGGAAACATCTGCGAAGTCTTTTACCTGGGCACCGAAGTTAATCTGGAATCCATCAAATACAGTATTTCCGGTAAAGATTCCAAGAATAGTTACTACAAAAATACTGATTAAGATAGAACCGGTTACTTTTTTCTTATAAAGAACGGTAGTAAGCACGATTCCAAAGAAGGCTAAAATTGCACCCCAGCAAGCCACCGGATTTTCAGAGAAAGTAGAGAAATCCACTAAAGATACCATAGTGCTTTCATTTCCTACAATAAGACCTGCATCCTGAAAGCCGATAAATGCAAGGAACAATCCGATACCCACCGATATGGCGACTTTTATGTTCTTCGGAATTGCCATTACAATTTTTTCCCGGAAGGAACATAAAGTAATCAGAATAAATAATGCACCGGAAATGAATACCATTGCCAGTGATGCTTCATAGGAATAACCCATGCCAAGCATTACGGTGTAAGTAAAGAATGCGTTCATTCCCATACCAGGTGCCTGGGCAAACGGCAATTTGGCAAGAACTCCCATTAAGAAGGTTCCTAAAAATGCGGACAGACAGGTGGCAAAAAATACGCCGTTGAATACCTTATCATACATATCGGTTCCTTCAAAAGGTGTGGCAAGCATTGCCGGATTTACCATGATGATGTAAGCCATGGTAACAAATGTTGTGATACCTGCAATAAACTCGATTTTTACGCTGGTACCATTTTCTTTCAGTTTGAAAAACTTTTCCATAATAAACGTCCTTTCTTTTGTTTTATTTAAACCAGTTCACAAACTGGAATAAATCGATTATTTATAATATCCAATAATCCCCGGTTGGTAATTGCCATCTCTGGAATAACGGCAAGGGAAATCTGAAGACTCATAGTGAGGATTGGATTTTTAAGGATACAGCCGTGTTCCCACAAATCTGCTAAAAGTCTATCTGTTTCCTCTACAAATGCCTCCATTGGCTTCTGGCTTAAAATACCAAGTACCGGAAGTCCCACAAACTGTTTTTCTTCTCCATCTCTTACATAAGAAAGACCACCCTGTTTTGCAATGACCTGATTAAATGCCAGCGTCATATCCGAAAGAGAAGTTCCAAATGCAATCAGATTCTGGGTATCCTGTCCTACCGAACCGGCAAATGCTCCCTGCAATGCTCCTGCCTGGCTGATGATGCCGATTCCGATGGAACCATCTTTCCGGTAACGATCCACTACCGCACAATACATTAAGTCATCCTCTAAAATGAGTGCACCGTTCTTTACCGGAAGCTTTCTCTCTTCGTGAATTGTCTCTAAGGTTCCGTCCACGATTTTTACAATATTGACCTTTACTTCTCCATCTACGCAGCCTTCCGGCAATGGAATCGTAAGTTCTCCTTCTTTTAAATAATCCCGCCTTATGGAATGAATCACTTCCTGCGGATAATCCATTCTCGGATAGGAAGCCTTTGCGATTTCTCCATTTACAATAACATCCTGCACCTTAAAGTCTGTTAAATTCTTCACAAGTATCATGTCTGCACGATATCCTTCTGCAATGACGCCTCTGTCCTTTAATCCATAGGCGGCTGCCGGATAAACCGTAGCAAGCTTGATTGCCTGAAGCGGCTCCACACCTTCTGCTACAATCTGTGCCAGCGCATAGTTCATATGTCCATGCTCTGCCATATCTTTTGCTGTAATACAGCCATCGGTAGAAAGTAAAATATGGTCGCTGTCTCCTGCTTTATCTAAGAATTCTTTTGCACTTGCAGGCTCTTTTAAGGAGCCACGGCGGATAATGACATACATTCCTTTTTGGAATTTTTCTAACATTTCCTCCACCGTTACGCTCTCATGGTCAGAGCTTACGCCTGCTGCAATATAGGTATCCAGATCAGCTCCCAACACACCTGGCGCATGTCCATCTATTTTCAAGCCCTTTTCTTTTCCATAATCCAAGATTTCTTTTAAAGAAGCTTCCTTTGCAATGACCCGGTTATAATCCATGGCTTCTGCAATTCCATACATGCCATATTCTTCCACCATCACTTTGACATCGGAAAGCATCACCTGTCCATAGCAGTCCTCATATCCCGGTGCAGACGGAACACAGGGAGAAGCCATCCAGACCGGTGTAAGCTCTGTCTCCTTCATCTCTTCCATCAGATATTTTGCACCCTTATGTCCTAAGACATTTACTGCATCATGAGGGTCTAAGACCGCCGCTGTGGTTCCATTTTGTATCAGTGCCTCTGCAAAAGATGCACTGCTTAACATGCTAAGCTCCACATGGGTATGGGCGTCAATTAATCCCGGCAGGGCAGTAAGCCCTTCCCCATTGATTACCGTAAGATGCTCCTTTTCTTCTATTTCACCGGCATCAATGTACTCTGCAATTTTCTCAAAGCGGCCATCTTTGATATAAATATCTCCGGTTTTTATCTCATTTTCCAATACATCTGCAATTGCTGCATGTTTAATCAACAGGCTCATAGGATTCTTTTCCTTTCTGAAACAATGGTAGTTTCTGTAAAAATGTAATATCTGTCCGCTCTGCCGCTTTTCCTTCTGCCAAAATTGCAAGCCTGCTGCAAACCTCACCTCCGGCTTTCTGCACCAGACGTTCTGCCGCAGCTAGGGATTCCCCTTTTGAAATCACATCATCCACAATGGCAACTTTCTTTCCTTTTAATTTCTCTGCATCCGTTTCATCCAGAAAAATATCCTGATTTCCTTCTGTCGTAATGGAATGCACCGCATCCTGGATAAATGATTTCACATAGGACTTCACGCTTTTCCGGACTACCACAAATTCCTTCATATGAAGCTGCTTTGAAATCTCGTACGCCAGAGCAATTCCTTTTGCTTCAATGGTAAGAATGATTTCCGCTCCATTGGCAAATACCGCCAGCTCCTTTCCTGCTTTCTCAATCAGCTCCGTATCACTGATTACCACAAAGCTTGCATACGCTGTTCCATCTGACAGTTTCACAAAAGGCAGTTCACGTTTCAGACCACATACTTCTAAATCATAATGTTCCATTTTATCTATATCCTCTTATCCATCATTATATATCCATCGGAAAATGTTCTGTTTCCTCTGGATGTCTTGTAGCGAAAAAAGGTACAACACGTCCCCGTATTGCACCTTTGCTTTACATACATTTGCATTATAATAGAAATCGTTTTATAATAAAAATACTATTTTTACTTGGTTTCTATAATATTTTTATTATATTGTAGGAGGGGGATTGTAAAATATCTTTCCATTGCTTTAAGGGAATAACTGCTCTGTCCGCCGAGTACGGATGCAAAATTATGTCTGCAAGGGGCACTAAGAATTTCGATATATAACTGGATAAGTCTGGCAACCGGCGCAAATTCACATCCATGTTCATCTGCGCCTCACTGGCACATCCTTATGCCAGCGTTGCCGGATGCCGGACGAAATTCCAAATGCCCCTAACAGCCCTTAAAACGCATCTGTACTTCGGCGAACCGGGCAGTTATCATATCAAACATTGAATCATCATTTTACAATCCCCCCACAAACCACAAAACTATATTTTCAAATAACATCAACAAAATAAAAGAGGTATTTTATTATGACATTAGACTCCTACCGTAACTTTGTAACCATTGTAGATTGTGGCAGTATCGTAGCGGCTGCCAATAAGCTTCTGATTGCACAGCCTTCTTTGAGTAACCAGCTAAAAAATATTGAGAAAACCTATGGTGCGAAGCTTCTTCTCCGGGGAAATCGTTCTTTAGAACTGACGGATGCAGGAAGAATCTTTTATAAACGCGCGAAAGAGATTTGCATGATGGAAGAGGGATTACGAAATGAATTGCTGAATCAGAAAGCCGGCTTTTCTGAACTGTTAAAAATTTCAATCCCAGCCGGTAACTCTCCTTATTTTCTACATAAATTTTTTGATACCTTTATCGCAAAGCACCCGAAAGTAAATTATGACTTTTATGAGATTCCAAGTGAATTTGTTATTCCGAATGTCTTAAATGGAATTACAGAGATTGGTCTTATTCGCTCTGCCGCACCCGGACATGGTGCGCTTACACTTTATCCATATGAAAGAGAGGATATTGTTGCCCTTTTTCCAAAAGACCATCCCCTGGCTAAAATCAAAGGAAAGCTTTCTGTCCCGGACCTTGCCAACTACCCGCTGGCAATTCCTTTTGACTGTCTGGATATTGTTTATGCCTCTTTCGGGCACTATCTTCTTTCGCCAAATGTTTCCATGATTACTTCTCCGAAAACCACTGCCATTGAGTGGGCACGATCTTTTGGAAGTGTAGCCTTAGTCTCCCTGACGAAAGAGGACATGCGTGAAATTAAGGATATGTGCATCAAATATATTTCCGATGAAAACCTCTATATTATGAGTGCTTTTATTATCAGCAAAGACCGGCACCTTTCGAAGATTGCGAAGGAATTTTTGCAGGTGCATGGGATTGAAGTTTCTTAAGCTGCATGTAATCTCGTTACTCACGGAACAAAGAATGTGCCTTGGCACATTCTCGCGCCTGCGGCGGTCGCTTGCGACATCTACCTTATACGCCGCAGTGCGCATCCTCGCGGAGCGTTTTT
>ONAD01000027.1 GCA_900315735.1 uncultured Lachnospiraceae bacterium
GCCCTGCCAGCCTCTTCTCCCCGGATAATATCAGCAACATCCACCTGAAATACCTGTGCCAGCTCCTCCATCAATTCAATATCCGGAAATGATATTCCTCTCTCCCATTTTGAAACTGCTTTGTCTGATATGTGAAGCTGTTCTGCAAGCTGCATTTGTGTCCAGCCTTTGTTTTTCCGAAGGTTTCTGATATATTCACCCGTTTTTTCTTTATCCATACTCATCCTCGTCCGTTTGCCGGACTTTCTCTCCTCCCTGATATTTTGATACCTTTATTCTATATGAATTTCGATATTTTTGCACTCTACTCCTGGTTTAGTGCGCATAAAAAATGCAGGAATCAAGGTTTTTCCTCTCTTCCTGCATTGTCTATTGTTTTATTAATTTCCTTTTCAACATATTATGCTGCACTTCAAGCCAAACCAGTTCTCCTATTATTACTGCAAAAAACAGAATCAACTGCACTGTCGTATTCTCAAATTTTCTCAGGCAATATAGAAAAACAGACATCGTAAGAAAAAGCAGGCATCCATATATGATTAAATTCTTTCCGTGTCTGTGATTCCACTCTGATACATCTGTCAATTCATCTTCACAAGGCGGTTTTTCCCCTGTGTTCATGGCTACCGGCTTTTTTGACTTGTATTGTGAGATACCAAGTATTACAAAAACGAAAGATGCCAAAAAAGAAATCACCAGATATATGATTGTTTCTGCCATAGGATACTTCTCCTTTCGGTATAAAACTTCGAGAAACACGCTTTGCGAGTTTCTCGAGTTATCGCGGTGCTCGCCAAATCTGAGTAGAAAAGAAGTTCGCTCAAGCAAGCTTGGCTCCTTCTTTTCTCCCAGATTTTTCTCGCTACTCGCGTAAATCAGAATTTTTCTTCCTGTTCTGCTTCCATTTTAACTTCTTTTATATGTGAATACAACTCCAATTATAGATGCAATTAAAACAAATGGTGCGAATCTTACAAAGAGAAATTCAAACCCATGCAGTATTGTACCGGCAACCGCCAGTTCCGGATTATTGTAATCCCAGTCCAGATAAGCACTATGCATTGCTGCCAGAGCAATAAACACTGCAACTATCATTACACACAACGCAATGAGCAGATAACGAATTGTCCGAATTCTTGCGGCACTTCTTTTGGCAAGCTGTAAATTAATAACCTCAAGCTTTTCCGAAAGACTCTTTATATCTGATTCGCCCGCGTCTGGCTGTCGTACCGTTTCTCCCAGTAAGATACTTACAGAAGTATCCAGTTCTTCTGCCAATGAAATAAGCATACTTGCATCCGGAACGGATAAACCTTTTTCCCATTTGGATATTGTCTGTCTTACCACATTCAGCTTTATAGCAAGTTCTTCCTGTGAAAGTCCTTTCGCTTTTCTTAAATTTTTAATATTTTCACTCAGCATAACCTGTGCCTCCTTTGTTTTGATACCTCTATTAGATATCAGAACGGTCGTTGCCACAAGCAACGCAAATTAACTTTTTCGCTTTTGCTGCGGTAAACTGGATGACAGGTCCGGAAATGAGGATTGTTGCAATGGTGCATATGCCAAATTTTCCACCCAGTATAACGCCTGTCACAACCATCACGACATCCAGTACCATTCGTACAATTTTCACCTGCCAGTTGTTCTTTTCTGCAAGTGAAAAGGTCAGTGCCTCATAGGACCCCCGCCCCAGGGAGGCTGCCGCATAAAATCCTGTTCCTATGGCAAAAAGCACAATCCCTAATAACATGATAAGTGCATTCACCCACATATGCGTACTGTACACATGTGCATTTGCAAACAAATCTACACAAAAACTATACACAATCTGATAAAGTATCGTGCCAACGTGTATCTGCGACCTGTCATAGAAAAACGCAAATACAATCATAACTATGGCTACTATCATGGATGCCATGCCGATACTTACATGAAATGTTTTCGAAATTCCCTGCCATAATACGGCAAGGGTTGCACCACCAAATCCCGCATACAATGCCAGTGTAATGCCATATGCCGCAACGACTGAACCAACCACTATAATAATTAATTTTATCGTCCACTCTAATTTACTCATATTATTACTTTTTTTCATTCCATTCACATATCATATTCCATGCTTCATCATCAATTTCTTCATCATGAAACAATTTTCTTTTATCGTCTTCTGTTATTTTCCGAATTACACGGCATGGATTTCCTGCTGCAATAGACCAGGATGGAATATCTTTTGTAACAACACTTCCGGCACCGATTACCACATTGTCTCCAATATGTACACCCGGACACACTACTGTATTTCCACCCAGCCACACATTATCTCCGATAACAACCTCTTTTCCATATTCAAAGGCAGAATTTCGTGTATCCGGGTAAATCGGATGCCCTGCCGTGTAAATAGAAACATTTGGCGCCATCTGACAATTATCACCAATTTTTACTTTTGCCACATCGATAATGGTACAGTTATAATTTGCGAAGAAATTTTTACCCACTTCAATATGTGAACCATAATCGCAATAAAACGGCGGATTGATACATGCACCTTCCGATTTTCCTAGAAGTTCCTTTACGATTTCTGCAATTCCATCAAAATCTGACCGGTCAGAGAAATTAAGTTTTTGCAGAATTTTTCTGCATTTCACCTGTTCTTCCATAACGGTCTCATTTGAAATATAAGCAAGCTGCATATCTCTTCTTTTTTTCATATCCATTTTTCCCGTCCTCCCTTTCTATCGTTTGGTATAATATAAAAAATATACCTTTTCTATTGATTTTTATATCAAAATCAGCCATAATCATATAACAATCGTTCGCAAAGGGAGCTGACACCATGAAAGTATGTCCAACTACTGTTTTAAATTCAGATGCATCCGAAAATGTTATTTATAATCATCCGGACTTTCCGGCATATATCAAAAAAGGAAATCTCTCCGACTATCCTGATTTTCGTGCAGTCAGCCACTGGCATGATGATCTTGAATTTATTCTAATTTTAGAAGGGCAGATGTCTTATGATGTCAACGGACAAAAAATTTTTCTGCAGGAAGGCGAAGGAATTTTTGTAAATAGCCGCTGTTTTCACTATGGCTACTCCGATGCTCATACCGAATGTTCCTTTATCTGCATTTTGTTGTCTCCACAACTTCTTTCCATAAATGACGCTTTCATCAAAAATTATTTAAATCCTTTATTACAAAATATACATTTTCCCTATCAAAAATTAAATCCTATCATTCAATGGCAAAATACTATTCTCCATGACCTTAAAATGCTCTATGAAGACAATGCAGATTCTTTACAGCCGTTTACTATTTTAGAAAAATTTGCTCATATTTTCAAACTTCTCTCTAAAAATATGAACTTTTTTCCCAACCATACTAAAAATACAGCAGACGTTCTGGCTCTTGTCGCAATGATTGGATATGTGCAAAGGAATTACCAAAATAAAATTCTGCTGAAAGATATTTCATCTGCCGGGAATTGCTGTAAAACCAAATGTACCTCTCTTTTCCAGAAATATTTGTCTACTTCACCCATGCAATATTTAAACTGCTATCGTTTAGAAAAATCAATTTTTCTTCTCAGAAATACAACCATTTCGATTACTGAAACAGCCTACGCTTGTGGATTTTCAAGCACCAGTTATTTTTGTGAGCTTTTCCGTAAATTTTACAACACTACGCCTGACAAGTATCGAAAAAATGTATAAAAATCATCTTTTCCATTTACAGTTTCAAAATTTTGCACTGTTCAAGTCCTGCGCTCCAAAACTCCTCAATCGGCATACCCTTCACCTGACAGATAATGCTTGCATTCATCGCACCATGTCCCACAATCAGGATATCCTTTCCCTCATATAGCTGTGGCTCTATCACTTCCTTCAAAAATGCTCCGGTTCTTGCAAACAGTTCTTTCCAAGTTTCTGCTCCACCTATCGATTCGTGATATTCTTCCGGCTTTTGAAATAAAATATTAATCGGACAATTCGGAATAGCAAAGCTGTTTTCGATTCCCTCATAATCACCAAAACTCATTTCCATCAGCCGTTCGTCTTTTATTATTGGAATTTCCCGGTTTTTTAACACAATCTGTGCTGTCTCAACAGCCCTTATCAGTGGAGAGCAATAACACACATCTATGTGCAAATCCTTATACTCTTCGCATGCTTTTTCCGCCATCAGGCGTCCTTCTTCATTTAATGGGATATCCGTTCTTCCCTGTATTTTATGTAATGCATTCCATTCCGTTTTTCCATGCCGCATAATATATAACATCTTAAGTCTCTCCCACTCTTTCTGATAACCTTACTTATCATACTTTTGCAACAAATTCATTGCCTTATCTTTTTCTATCTGCAGCTCCTCCTGCAGCAATAAAAGAATTTCATTTTCTGACTTTCCAAATCTGCGGCCAAGCTTTATAACTTCCTTCGTTTTTCCTACTATTTCGCCTTCTTCTAAGCCTTCTTTTTTCCCTTCTTTTCTGCCTTCCTCTTCGCCCTGTTTGCGAATTCTTTCTTCTCTCTCAAAGCTCTTCATATATGCAAGACCTACCTCTCCATCCCGCTTTACTGCCGTTACCATCCGGTGTAACTTTTTCAGTTTCTCGGTGGAAGCATTCTCTACAGATGAATGCTCCATGTAATGCAGCAGCTGTTTTAATTCCTCCGGTGGATTTCCTTCACTTCCTCTTGTATACAAGAATATCGTCTGCGCACCATCCTCATACTTTAATTCCGGCACTTCTACACAACAGTTCTTAATGGTATACACCATACGATTCAGTCCAAAAGGGTCATAAGTAGTGATAAAAATCACAACAACATTCCGAAGACTTCCATAGGTTTCGCCCGATGGCAAATTTCCCGCATCAATTTTTGTATGATAAAAACGGACTCTTTTTGGCAATGCTGCCATCTCGCTCTTTCCATCATTTTGATCCGGTTCTATATCAAAAATTTCGCCATTCTCTTCATCCAGATATACATCCAGCCGGATTCCGTGGGTTTCCATATTCTCTCCACAAAAGAAACGCTGCGGCACTACCGTAAGCTTTCCTATCTGCCGGTGCAGAATACACTCCAATATGTACCTTGCTGACTGCTCCCCATAAATTTTATGGCTGGTCAGGCTGTTTACCAGAAAGTCATCCACCAGATTCAGTTCTTCTAAAGTTTTCATTTTTCCTCCTTTTCCCATAATGCAGTGAAAAGCAGGATTGCATATATCTCATATTTTCCTAAAATTCCGCCTATTCAATGCACTATGCGTTCATTAATTGTTATTAGAATTTAAAAGCATAGAATTCATTGAATTGATACTAGAAATTTAGACTGGCTCTCGCCATTCGAAAATCAGAATATATGCTTTGTGTTGATTGTAACAAATAAGCCCATTGAATACAAGTAAATTTTTCCCGGCAGACATAACCCGAAAACATAACCTATAGCAGTCTTGTGGAAGATCAGAATTGATTTGCTTGAACAAAACAGAACAAAACAGAAAAAGACAGCCACCCTGCCGGGCTGCTGCCTCTTTCTGTTTATATGCTTATGCTTTTATTTCCTAATTTTATTCTGCTTTGTCATCTACTGTAACAGTGATTTTATTCAGGTGCCAGATATCATCCACATATTCCTGAATGGTACGGTCAGATGAGAATTTGCCGGAAGCTGCAATATTTAAGATTGCTTTTCTAGCCCATTCTTTTTCATCTGCATATGCAGCATTAATCTTCTTCTGTGCTTCCACATAAGAACGGAAGTCTGCCAGAATAAAGTAAGTATCTGCATACTGTGTGCACTGTGTATTCAGCAGTGAGTTGTAAAGATCACGGAACAGTTCCGGATCATTTGGTGAATAGAATCCGTTGATTAACTGCATCAGAACTTTACGTACATCCTGATCATTGTTGAAAATCTGCATTGGGTCGTAATCACGTTTCTGCTCATGCGCAATAACTTCATCGGAGCTCATACCGAAGATAAACATATTTTCTTTGCCGACTTCTTCTGCCATCTCAACGTTTGCACCGTCCATGGTTCCGATAGTAAGTGCTCCATTCAGCATGAATTTCATATTACCGGTTCCGGAAGCCTCCTTACTTGCGGTAGAAATCTGCTCGCTGACATCAGCTGCTGCAAAGATAATCTCTGCATTGGATACCTTGTAATCCTCGATAAATACAACCTTAATCTTTCCGTTGATGGACTTATCATTATTAATGACATCTGCAACAGAGTTGATTAATTTAATTGTAAGCTTTGCATTGCGGTAGCCTGCTGCTGCCTTTGCTCCGAAAATGAAGGTTCTTGGAATGAATTCCATATCCGGATGCTCTTTTAATTCATTGTAAAGATACATTACATGAAGAATATTTAAGAGCTGACGTTTGTACTCATGCAGACGTTTTACCTGTACATCAAAGATAGAACGAGGATTTACTTCAATTCCGTTGTGCTCTTCGATATAGGACGCAAGACGCAGCTTATTCTGATATTTGATATTTAAGAATTCCTGCTGAACCTTCTCATCATCTGCATAGAACTCTAATCTCTTGATGCGGGAAAGGTCTGTAATCCAGTCTTTTCCAACATATTTGGTTACCCAGTTTGCAAGCAACGGGTCACCATGCATTAAGAAACGACGCTGTGTAATACCATTTGTCTTATTGTTAAATTTCTCCGGGAACATCTCGTAGAAATCTTTTAATTCCTGTTTCTTAAGGATTTCTGTATGAAGTGCAGCTACACCGTTTACAGAATATCCGGCACAGATTGCAAGATGAGCCATTTTTACCTGACCATCATATACAATTGCCATCTTCTCAACTTTACGGTTATCTCCAGGATATTTCTGCTGGATTTCCATTACAAAACGACGGTTGATTTCTTCTACAATCTGGTAAATTCTAGGAAGCAGTCTTGAGAAAATCTCGATTGGCCATTTCTCCAATGCTTCTGCCATAATGGTATGGTTGGTATATGCACAACATTTTGTTGTAATATTCCATGCATCATCCCACTCTAATCCTTCTTCATCCAGTAAGATACGCATTAACTCGGCTACTGCTACGGTTGGATGGGTATCATTCATCTGGAATACTGCTTTTTCAGGAAGCATATGGATATCCGGATGATTCTTCTTGAATCTTGCAATTGCACGCTGTAAGCTGGCAGATACAAAGAAATACTGCTGTTTTAAACGAAGCTCTTTTCCTGCGATATGGTTATCATTTGGATAAAGGACTTCTACTAAGTTCTTTGCAAGGTTCTGCTGCTCGATTGCACGATGATAATCACCCTTATCAAAGGAATCTAACTCGAAGCATTCCATTGGCTCTGCATCCCAGATCATCAGGGTATTTACTACATTATTGTTATAGCCTACGATTGGCATATCATAAGGAATTGCTTTGACTGACTGGTAGCCTTCCTGTACAAATTTGGTTCTTCCATCTGCCTGTGCCTCTGCACGTACATATCCGCCGAATTTTACTTCGAAATTGTATTCCGGACGTTTTAATTCAAATGGATATCCATTCTGTAACCAGTTATCCGGCTCTTCTACCTGATAACCATTCTCTATTTTCTGACGGAACATTCCATAATGATAACGGATTCCACAACCATATGCCGGATATCCCAGAGTTGCTAAAGATTCCATAAAGCAGGCAGCAAGTCTTCCCAGACCACCGTTTCCAAGTGCCGGGTCCGGCTCCTGATCCTCTATGGCATTTAAGTTGATTCCCATTTCCTCTAAAGCTTCCTTAACTTCATTGTATACCGTTAAGTTAATCAGGTTATTGCCTAATGCACGACCCATTAAGAACTCCATAGACATGTAGTATACAATCTTTGGATCTGCTTTATCAAATTCCTGCTGGGTTGCAAGCCACTGGTCAATGATTACATCTTTTACAACGTAAGATACTGCCTGGAAAATTTCCTGCTCGCTTGCTTCATCCATCGTCTTACGATAGAGGTGTTTTACGTTCTCAACTACCTCTTTTTTGAAGGTTTCCTTTTCAAACATTTTGCTTTTCATAATGTTCTCCTTTTGTTTCGATTCCGGTGTTTTGGGTGCAAAAAGGGAGCAAGCCCCTGTCGGCCCCGCTCCCTTATCTTTATTTTGCTTATTTCTTTTCCACGCCAAGCACAACCGTTTCACCATTAATGTTCCATTCTTTCTGATATCCGCTCACCGTATCAGCCACAACGCTCTCAGCCAGAACTTCTTTTGCAATTTCTTCCCCGTATTTTGCGAAGATGTCTTTTACTTTCTGATCTGCTTTATAAGAAACAGTAATCTTATCCATTACTTCAAAGCCTGCTTCCTTACGCATTGTCTGGATTTTGCTGATTAACTCTCTTACCATTCCTTCCTCTAAAAGTTCCGGAGTAAGGTTGGTATCGAGAACTACGGTCACTTCATTATCACCTTCTGTCATGTAACCTTCCTGCTGTGTCATGGTGATAAGTAAATCCTCTTCATATAATACAACTTCGTCGCTTATACTGTCAAGTTTCAGTGCACCTTTGCTCTTAAGTTCTGCCATTGCCTTGTTGCCATCTAATTCTGCAAGTGCTTTCTGAATCTGTCCCAGGTATTTACCGAATTTCGGTCCTACTGTACGAAGCTGTGGTTTGAAGGTATAGCTAGTATATGCACTGACATCCTCTGTAAATGCCACTTTCTTTACATTCAACTCGTCTTCAATAATCTCTGTAAAGTATTCGGACAGTTCAAATGGTGCTTTTACGAACATATTTCCAATCGGCTGACGGTTCTTGATGTTTGCAGTATTTCTGCAGGCACGACCCATAACAACGATTTTCAATACTTCGTCCATATTTTTCTCTAATTCACCGTCAATCCAGCTCTCATTTGCTACCGGATAGTCGCAAAGATGGATACTTTCCGGTGCACTCTTATCGATGCTGCATACCAGATTCTGGTAAATTTCTTCTGTCATGAAAGGAATCATCGGTGCTGCCACCTTACATACAGTCACAAGTGCAGTATAAAGAGTCATATATGCATTAATCTTATCCTGCTCCATGCCCTTTGCCCAGAAACGCTCACGACAGCGTCTTACATACCAGTTACTCATCTCATCTACAAACTCATCCAGTGCTCTTGCAGCTTCCGGAATACGATAATTGCCAAGATTATTATCTACGGTCTTAATCAGTGTATTGAGTTTGGAGAGAAGCCATTTATCCATAACGGAAAGTTTCTCATAATCAAGTGTATATTTGGTTGCATCGAATTCATCAATATTTGCATACAGTACGAAGAATGCATAAGTATTCCAAAGTGTTCCAAGGAATTTACGCTGTCCTTCCTGCACTGCTTTTCCATGGAAACGGTTTGGCAGCCATGGTGCAGAGTTGATATAGAAATACCAGCGGATTGCATCTGCTCCGTATGTCTCTAATGCATCAAACGGATCTACAACATTTCCTTTGGACTTACTCATCTTCTGTCCATTTTCATCCTGTACATGTCCTAATACGATAACATTTTCATATGGTGCTTTATTAAATAATAAGGTAGACTCTGCCATCAGGGAATAGAACCATCCACGGGTCTGGTCTACTGCCTCGGAAATAAACTGTGCAGGGAACTGCTGTTTAAAGAGGTCTTCATTTTCAAATGGATAATGATGCTGTGCAAATGGCATTGCTCCTGAGTCAAACCAGCAGTCAATTACTTCCGGTACACGATGCATTTCGCCGCCACAATCCGGGCACTTAAAGGTTACTGCATCAATGTATGGACGATGTAATTCTACTTTGGCATCATCCGGATTACCACTGCGCTCTGCTAATTCTGCACGGCTTCCGATACATTCCTGATGTCCGCAGGAGCACTCCCATACAGGAAGCGGAGTTCCCCAGTAACGGTTACGGGAAATACCCCAGTCCTGAATATTTTCAAGCCAGTCTCCAAAACGTCCTTTTCCGATAGATTCCGGAATCCAGTTTACTGTATTGTTATTGCGGATCAAATCCTCTTTTACAGCGGTCATCTTAATGAACCAGGATTCTCTTGCATAGTAAATCAGCGGAGTATCACAACGCCAGCAGTGTGGATATTCATGTTCAAATTTTGGTGCATCAAAGAGCAGTCCTTTTTCTTCCAAGTCTTTTAATACCATTGGATCGGCTTTCTTTACAAATACACCGGCATAAGGAGTCTCTTTGGTAAGTTCTCCTTTTCCGTCTACCAGCTGAACAAATGGAAGTTCGTATTTACGTCCAACCTGGGCATCGTCTTCACCAAATGCAGGTGCGATATGAACGATACCGGTACCATCTGTCATGGTTACATAAGTATCACAGGTTACATAGTAACCTTTCTTATGCTGTTTCTCACAGATTTCCTTTGCACAGTCAAATAATGGCTCATATTCCTTGTACTCTAATGATTTTCCAGGGAAAGTATCTAATACTTCATATGCTTTCACGCCATTTTCTTCATCTGCGAACTTGCCAAGCACCTTATCTAACAGTGCTTCTGCCATATAATAAGTATAGCCGTCAGCAGCTTTTACTTTACAATAAGTCTCGTCCGGGTTTACACAAAGTGCAACGTTAGAAGGAAGTGTCCATGGAGTTGTGGTCCATGCCAGGAAATATGCATCTTCGCCAATTACTTTGAATCTTACGATTGCAGAACGTTCTTTTACAGTCTTATATCCCTGTGCTACTTCCTGGGAAGAAAGCGGAGTTCCACATCTCGGGCAGTAAGGAACAATCTTGAAACCTTTGTATAACAGCTTCTTATCCCAGATTTTCTTAAGAGCCCACCACTCAGATTCAATGAAATTATCATCATAGGTTACATATGGGTTTTCCATATCAGCCCAGAATCCAACGGTTCCTGAAAAATCTTCCCACATTCCTTTGTATTTCCATACGGATTCTTTACATTTCTTGATGAATGGCTCCATACCATATTCTTCAATCTGCTCTTTTCCGTTTAAGCCTAAAAGCTTTTCTACTTCCAGCTCTACCGGAAGTCCGTGGGTATCCCATCCTGCTTTACGTGGTACATATTTGCCCTTCATGGTCTGGTATCTAGGAATCATATCCTTGATAACACGGGTTAATACGTGACCGATATGTGGCTTGCCATTTGCAGTTGGCGGTCCATCATAGAAAGTATAGGTCTCGCCTTCTTTCCGGTTCTCCATACTTTTCTTAAAAATGTCATTTTCTTTCCAGAATTCTACAGTCTGTTTTTCTCTGTCCACAAAATTCAGATTTGGGGAAACTTTTTCGTACATATTAGTCCTCCTTAAAATTTCAGTTTCTCGCTATTTGCGTAAAAAAGGCGCTGTCCTGTAATAAGGACGCGCGCCTGTCGTTTCTAACCACCTTGTTACAACATACTTGAAGCTTACAGCTTCGCATATACGTTCCCGTAACGGGGGAAATCCGTCAGTTTCTACTAACGCAGCTTTGCCTGTTCGAACTGCAACTTGGAAGTGATTTTCATTTTCCATTTACTCATGCCGGTTTCCACCTGCCCCGGCTCTCTTTGACTTTCCATGGAAAACTACTCTCTTCGTCATCGTCTTTTCATATTCCTAATAAGTATAGAACCTGTATTTTTAAATGTCAATTCCTATTTTCAATTTTTCTATATCTACAGATGCTGCCACCGGTAGCTTCTTGCCAATTTCTGGCAGCTTCTTATAAATACTGAACAACACAAAACGAAGCGGCATCCTTTCGGATACCGCCTCTTGCTTATGTAGGAAACCCGCAATGCGTGTTTCTTACAGGATTCTCTTAATCCATCCTTCCGGAGCTTCGATGCGTCCCATCTGGATTCCGGTCAGAGTATCATAAAGTTTCTTGGTTACAGGTCCCATTTCTTCCATTCCACTTGGAATCAGGATTTCTTTGCCGTGGTCAACAATCTTTCCGATTGGGGAAATAACTGCTGCTGTTCCGCAAAGTCCTGCCTCTGCGAAGTCTTTTACTTCATCGAAGTATACTTCTCTGTGCTCTACTGTCATTCCAAGATAATGTTCTGCAACATATACCAGTGAACGACGTGTAATAGATGGCAGAATAGAATCTGACTTCGGTGTAACCAGTTTGTTATCCTTGGTAATAAAGATGAAGTTTGCTCCACCTGTCTCTTCTACCTTGGTTCTTGTCTTAGGGTCTAAGTACATATTCTCATCAAATCCGTCTGCATGTGCAGTTACGATTGCATGAAGACTCATTGCGTAGTTCAGACCAGCTTTGATATTACCGGTTCCGCAAGGTGCTGCACGGTCGAAATCGCTGACACGGATTGTAATTGGCTTTGCGCCACCCTTGAAATACGGTCCTACTGGTGTACAGAACATACGGAACTGATATTCATCAGCCGGTTTTACACCAATTACAGGATTTGTTCCCATCATGTATGGTCTGATGTAAAGTGTTGCACCGGAACCATATGGTGGAACATATGCTGCATTTGCTTCTACTACCTTCTGTACTGCATCTACAAAACGCTCTTCCGGGAATACCGGCATTTCCAGTCTGCGTGCTGAATCTGCAAGACGGCTTGCATTTAAGTCAGGTCGGAAAGTAACGATATGGCCATCCTCTGTTGTATATGCTTTCAAGCCTTCAAATACGGTCTGTGCATACTGGAATACTCCTGCACACTCATTCAATACAATATTTGCATCATCGGTTAAGGTTCCTTCATCCCATGCTCCGTCTTTGAAATTTGATACATATCTCTTATCGGTCTGTACATAACCGAATCCAAGATTGGACCAGTCTAAGTCCTTCTTTTCCATAATAACATCCTCCATTCGTTTGTTTCTAATAGATGTTATAACCTGATGTTATAGCTTTCTATTGTCCTATGTTTTTTCATTATTTTAGTCCTATAAAAGCTATTTGTCTAGTATTTTTTTCTAGGAATACATAATTTTCTCGCTGCCAAACATTTTTGCCAGTACCGTTGATAAAATACCGGTATAAATAAGGTTGCTCACCAGACATGCCACAATATTGATTCCACTGTAGGAGAAATCAAAAATTCCGGTCATACTCTGTACACTGTTATAGAACGGAATCAGATACCAGTAGAATTCCTTCGGTGCTCCGCTTCCAAGCATGGATGTAATTGAAATTACCATTACTACAACCATCAATGGCATAATCATGGAACCGGCTTCCTTTACTGTCTTTGCAAATGCTGAAATTACAGCTAATGCACCAACCAGTACCAGTACCGTTGTAAGAATTACCATTAATAAAAGTACATAATCTGTCACACTGTACACACTTGCATCCATTGCTTCTGATTCTGCTCCCATTAATTTTGGAAGAGATAACATGGTACCCACAAAACTGGAAATTCCACTCAAAAGTCCGATGATACCAAGGCTGATGATTTTTCCCATGGCAAGCTGCCCACGTTTCATCGGTGTTACTAATAAGGTAGCAATGGTTCCTCTTTCCTTCTCACCTGCAATAGATTCCGGTGCGATTGCCATACATCCTGAGAAGAGGAATATCATAAGCAGCATTGGAAGCATCATGGAGAAAATCTGTCCTGTGCTGTCTTCTTTGCTGGCAAGGTCATATTCTGTGTCACCGCTGTTAACATCAAATTTGTTTGCCATAGAGGACTCATAACCATCTAATACAGAAGCCATAATCTGGTAACATGCTGTTGATTCGGTATTTGCAGAATTATAATATAAGGCTACCTGCGGAGCCGGTGTAGTTGCTGTCATGCTGTCATATGCCTGCACATCCGCTTCAAAATTCTCTGGAAATACCATCAGAAGTTCTGCATCTTTATCGGTTACTGCCTGCTTCATATCATCTTCGCTGACACCATCTCTGTCTAAATATTCTACGTTGATGTCACTGCCTTTTATCATTGAGGAAACCGTGGAAGGCATATTTTCTGCATAAATACGGTAAGTATAATCCTCATCTGCCTCAAATTTGGAGGTCAGTCCACTGCCCATGAAGCTGTACATGATATAAATCAATAAGCCCGGCATTAAAATAGTCGTAAATACCATTCTCTTATCCCCAAAGAAGCGGGCAAGTTCTTTCTTTATAATTGTCATAAGATTGTTTTTCATTCTGCTTCACCTACCGTTTCTTCATAAATTTCAAAGAATCTGTCTTCTAATGATTTGCCATTCTTCACTGCCTCTAATGTATCACAGATAATCATTTCTCCCTTGATGATAATTCCAACTCTGTCACAGATTTTCTCAATCAGGCTGAAAATATGCGTAGAAACGATAATACTCTTTCCTTCTTTCTTAAGTTCTAACAGGAAATCCGTTACTACTTTGGCTGTCAGAACATCAAGTCCGTTGGTCGGTTCGTCAAAAATAATGATTTCCGGGTCATGTACTAAGGAAATTACCAGAGAAACCTTCTGCTTCATACCGGTAGACATATCCTTTACCTTAACTTCCGCAAACTGTGTAATGCCAAATCGGTCAAAAAGTCTCTTCTTTCTCTCATCCCTGACTGCCGGCTCTACTCCATACAAATCAGAAAAGAAATTATATAAATAATTCGGTGTAAAAAAGCCCTCTAATTTCAGTTCACTGGTCAGAAATCCAATCTTGCCACGTACCTCTTCCGGTGCGTTTACGATACTGCTGCCATCTAAAATAGCATCTCCGGAATCCGGTTTAATCAGTGTTGCTAACATACGAAGTGTTGTTGTCTTTCCTGCTCCGTTTGGTCCAAGCAGTCCAAACACTTCTCCACGATAAGAAGTAAATGATAAATCATGCACTGCAATTCGCTTCTTCTCATTGGTTTTCTCAATCTTTTGTTGTTTCTGGGATAATGTAAAGGTCTTATTGAGACCATTTACCTTCATAATCTCCTCCATAACTTCTCCTTTCAGTTATTGTCTTAATTGTACTATTGTATTATTACATTTGTGTATCTGTGCGTCAAGCCCTATTTTTTAACAGTGCTCAGCGCTTTCCTCTTACTTTCCGGTATTTACCGGTAAATGAAGCAAAAAGCACAAGATACATTATCATAACAATTCCCATCAATGCTGTGTCAAAATACTCTCTGCAATACAGAGTTCTTATAAAGCCCGGCAGCAGCAGGCACAGGAATATAATAAGCAGCAAAATAATTCTTCTACGGAAAACACGCTTTAACATTTCAAGTTTTGATTCATCATCACAGAAAATTTCATCTTCACCATCTGCCTCTGCCGCTGCTTTTCTGAAGTAACTATACCCCACATAATCCTGTAGATATTCCCAGCCACAGTCCTCAAACATTTTCGTATATTCTGACTTGTGCCGGATACCTTCCCGGTTATAGTCCAGCCGGTAAATCACATCCTCCGGTTCGCATTTTTCAAAATGATACATACAAAAACCGGAGACTTTCTTAAGCTTCCAGCCATCCTTGTGCATGCTGCGAAGATATTCTTCCTCTTTCTCATGATTTACTATGGTAAAATACTTAAATACCGTCTTTGTCTCCATTATATTTCCTCCTGTGCAATCCGGTACAACCACTCAATCCGTTTCAATTCCAGTTGCAATACCTCTAAACCCAGGTCTGTAATCTGATAGATTTTACGTTTGTCTTCTTCCCGGATAAACTGGATCAGACCGTCCTTTTCCATCTTCGACAGGCTGCCATACATGGTTCCAGGTGCCAGCCGGATTGCTCCCTCTGTCAGTCTCTCCACTGTCTGAACAATTCCATAACCATGATTCGGCTTCTTCAAACACAACAGAATATAAAATGCTGTTTCCGTCATTGGAACATAAACCTTCTTAATATGCTGGTTCATGCATTTCCTCCTTATACTCCTTACTGCGATATATCGCACTGCTATATACTATATCGTACTTCGATATAGTTGTCAACTATAAGAAAAGCATTGAACAGATTTCTCCATTCAATGCTTCTTATGTGCTTCTTAAAAATTCTCGTAATTATGCTGCAGATAATCCTCTAAGTCCTGATAGTCTTCCGGTGCTTTCATCTCACCATCAAACTGATATTCATAACGCCTTAAGAAATCATCCGGTCCACTAACCCTACCTGCTGCATGGATAATCAACACCCAATAGGTCACAAATGCAAGTATGCCAACTACAGCCGTTATAATACCTGCAACTGCCATTCCTTTCTCCGGTCTGCGCTTCGCAAGATACACAATACCAAAGATAATTGCCAGAATTGCGGTTATAACATTAATTCCGGTACAAAATAATACCAGAGAAATCAGTCCCAACACCATAGACGCAACCGCGAAACCTTTTCCCGGCTCCTCTTTCCGGTTGTCTGCCGGATGCTGATTGTAATTCGGTGGGTATGGATTCCCATACTGTGGATTCTGGTTCGGCGGGTATGGATTCCCATACTGCGGATTCTGGTTCGGCGAGTACGGATTCCCATACTGCGGATTCTGATTTTGATTCAGTTGATACGGATTCCTGTTATCTGGATACATTTATGATTCACCGGTTCCTTTTAATAATAGTAGCTATATCCCAAAGAACTTAATGATACTGCACCAACGATGTACAGGATAAGTACCAGTACAAGAAGTGCAATGGTAATAATACTGCAGACAATACCTGCTGTTGCCATTGGGGAATGCTCGTTTTTCTTATTATAAAGAATACCAAGGATTAATCCGATAATTGCACAAGGAAGTCCTACAATCCAGAAACAGATTGCCGGGATGGAAACAATTCCCAGTACCATAGATGCAATTGCCATTCCTTTTCCGGAAGAAGTGGTCTGGTTATAGCTGTACTGTGTCTGATCATAGCTGCCATATGCCTGCTGCTGTGGCTGCTGGTAAGTTCCATATCCCTGCTGGGACTGGTCGTAACCATAATTCTGCTGTGCATACTGCTGATTCTGATTATATGCCTGCTGGTCATAATTCTGCTGTGGCTGACTATAGGTCTGCTGTGGCTGTTCATATGCCTGCTGTGGCTGGCTGTATGTCTGCTGTGGCTGCTCATATGCCTGCTGTGGCTGACTGTAGGTCTGCTGTGGCTGGCTATAAGTCTGCTCATTCGTTACATTTTCAGTGTTGAAATTTTCTTCACTCATTATGCGTCCTCCATTAGTATAAAATATTTTCTCCCATTTATTGTAGCAAATGCCTACCTTCATTACAAGAAAAATAAATGGAATTATAAAATTTTTATAAAATTTTTCTCGTTTATTTTTGTATAAACTTTGCAAAATTAAGAAAAAGTGTTTATAATGAAGCATATTTATACTCATTACTTGCTTTTTCGCAGGTAAACGTCTATAATTCATCTGACAAGACACCTGTATTTACAGATGTAAAAGAAAGGAATATCACATATGAGTACATTAAATTTGACATTATTGACTGATCTTTATGAGATGACAATGATGCAGGGATACTTTAAAACCGGCAACCGTGATGTGGCTGTTTTCGACGCTTTTTACCGCATTAATCCATGCGATGGCGGTTATGCAGTCTGTGCGGGATTAGACCAGATGATTGACTATATCAAGAATCTTCATTTTGATGAAGAGGATATTTCCTATTTAAGAAGCTTATCCATCTTCGATGAAGACTTTTTAACTTATTTAAGCAACTTTAAATTTTCCGGTGATATCTATGCGATTCCGGAAGGAACTCTGATTTTTCCAAGAGAGCCGCTGGTAAAAGTTGTTGCTCCGATTATGGAAGCCCAGTTAATTGAAACTGCAATCTTAAATATCATTAACCACCAGAGCCTGATTGCCACCAAGGCTGCCCGTGTATGCTATGCTGCACAGGGTGACGGCGTCATGGAATTCGGTTTGAGACGCGCCCAAGGTCCGGATTCCGGAACCTACGGTGCAAGAGCTGCTGTTATCGGTGGCTGCAAAGGTACTTCCAATGTTCTTGCCGGTCAGATGTTTGATGTTCCGGTACTTGGAACCCACGCTCACAGCTGGATTATGAGTTTCCCGGATGAATATACCGCATTTAAGAAATATGCAGAGCTTTATCCATCTGCCTGCATCCTTCTTGTTGATACCTATGACACCTTAAAATCCGGTATGCCAAATGCAATCAAAGTATTTAAGGAAATGCGAGAAGCCGGTATTCCGCTTACCTACTACGGAATCCGCATGGACAGCGGTGACCTTGCTTACCTTTCTAAAAAGGTTCGTAAAATGTTAGATGATGCCGGATTCCCGGATGCAGTTATCTCCGCTTCCAATGATTTGGACGAATATCTGATTGAAAGCTTAAAGATTCAGGGTGCTACCATTACTTCCTGGGGTGTCGGAACTAACTTAATCACTTCCAAAGACAATCCTGCTTTCGGTGGTGTATACAAACTGGCTGCCATCCAGAATGAAGCCGGCGAATTCATTCCAAAGATTAAACTTTCTGAAAATGTAGAAAAGGTTACAAATCCTGGTAATAAAACTGTTTACCGTATTTATGACAAAGAGACCGGCAAGATTAAGGCTGACCTTATCTGTCTGGTAGGTGAAGTCTTTGATGAGTCTAAGGACATGAAGCTCTTTGATCCGAATGCTCCTTGGAAGAAAACCACTCTTCCTGGTGGAAGTTATACTTTGCGTGAACTTCTTGTTCCGGTTTTCCAGAAGGGCGAATGTGTTTATGAATCTCCAAGCGTTATGGACATTCAGCGTTACTGCACCAAAGAAAAAGATACCATCTGGGATGAGACAAAACGTTTCGTAAATCCACAGGAAATCTACGTTGATTTATCCGACAAATTATATGAAATGAAAACAGCTCTTTTAAATAAAGAGCATATGTAAAGGAAATCCGCCTTTACCGTTTCCCGGTATAAGGCGGATTTTTTCTAATTACGGTATACCGCAATTTTACTTCCAGACTTTCTTAAGGTGACACTTCGCACAGTTTCCATTGCTGCCTTTGCTCCACTGATACGAACTACGGTTCCCTCATAAAGACTTCCCCGCACAGCAATCTTTGACTGCTCATACTGTGCTCCTTCTTCCTTCAATGCTTCATTCTTCTGTCTTAACTTTTCTGCTTCTAATTCCTTGGTATAAATAGCATCCTCTATCTTAAGATAGGTCGGATTCATGTTACGCACTTCTACTGCATATTTGTTCTGAAAATCCTGATAAGCATTTCTCAGAATTACCAATGTCCGATTGGTTTCTTCAATTATATTCTTAACCTCACGCTCCCGCTCTCTGAACTCCTCACGCTTACCGGAAGCCACATCAGTAGGAATTCCTTTTGCATTACCAATATTATAAGCAATGATTCCTCTTGCTCCATAAGTTCTTCCACCTGCAATACTGCCGTTCTTTCCGGAAGCCCTGACATAGCCCTCTGTATACAGTTCACTGTTGAGGCAATAATCTGCCTGAATTTCCTCTTTGCTCCATACCTGCACCGCTTCAAAAAATTTTCCGATAACGGATTTCTGTGCATGAAGGATTCCGTGCCCTGCTGCATTGCACCCTTTCTTCAAGATAAGGCTGCCACCTGCATAAAGCTCTGAGCCTTCCACATAGCCATCCACTACTATGTCTCCGGTTGCCCAGATAATAACACCAAATCCTACATTTCCACGGACATATACCGTTCCGTCAAAATTAATATTTCCGGTTGCCTGATTTACCTCATCTAACTGCAGCATATTGGAAATGTCAATTCTGCCACCCTTTAATTCGATTTTACCATCCACTGTAGACATATAAGTACGCTTGTCTGCCAGTGCTGTAAAGCCTGTTCCAATCAGAAGCTTGGCCTCTTTACCCTTCTTGGCCTCTAAATGAATTCCCGTTACGGTATATCCTTCCACGCCTTCCTCAGCCGGATGATAGTATGCAATTTTCTGTCCCTTACGTACCAGTTCAAAACAGTTAATGTCCTGATAATCTACAGAACCATCCGGTTTTTCTTTTGGGGTATGCTCGATATTCGTATTAAATAAGTATTCATACCAGCCATCTTTTCCCTGCTGCAGTTCTCTTCCCTTCGCAATCACGGTAAACATGTTTTCCGGCCGGTCCTTTACAATAGAAGTTACTACATCTTCTAAAATGCCCTCGCATACGCCATTCAATGCTAAAATGCTGACAATCTCTTCTCTCGACCATGCCCGCTTATTGCCGGTAAAGCCAATACATGCCTCCATTGCATCCATGCTGACAGAAACGTGTATTTTTTCTTCTTCCGCCTCTTCCAAATTCACCTGTTGTGGCTGTTCTGGCTTTGTAGACTGTTCCGGCGCTGCTAACTGCTCCTGCAGGTGTTCCTTTAATAAGGGCTGCTGTCTTAGAATCTGTTCTCTGCGTTTACACATTTCCTTCGCAGTATACATAAGGCTGGCATAGCTTTCTACTGCAATGCCCTCTTCTAATCCCAACCGGATTTCTCTCATCTGCTGCCAGTCATACAGCGGTTTGGCATAATAACTTACATCAAGCTGTCCCACCAGTCCCAGCCGGATTTCCCTCATCTGCTGCCAGCTATATTCTTCATTGGCATAAATAGAAACATCAATGCCACTCTCTATTCCTTTTCGAATCTCACGGATAGAAGCCCCCAAATACGCCTCATTAAGATATGGCTTAATATCAAGCCCTCTTTCTAATGCAATTCGTATTTGTTCTAACTGTTCTTCGTTATATCCCTTTTGAATATATTCCACAATATTCACATGGGATTCTAATGCTTTCCGTAATTCTCTTAATATTTCCGGCTTTAACTTCGCATATGGTGCCAGATTAATGACGTGCTTTAATCCCAGGCGAATCTGTCGCATGGTATTATAATGGATCATGGGGGAAGCATATTTCTCTACCGGAAGATCTTCTTTTAATCCCTTCCGGATTTCCTCCATCTGAAACCAGTCATATTCCGGAAATGCATACTTTTCTACCGGAAGTTCCTCCTCTAAGCCCAGACGAATCTGATACATCTGAATTGCAAGAAATTCCGGTTTTGCATAAATTTGCACTGGAAGTCCCTCATGCTGTCCGATCGCGATTTCTTCTATCTGATCGGCTGTAAATCCCTCTTTGTTCCTTTTTTCTTTTATAATTGTCATCTATTCTCCCTGTGCAATGCACATGTATGCCGGTTTTCCGTCATATATCAATTGGTTTATTTATTCATCATATCACACTGTTATGCTTTTTACTATTAAAAAAACGCATATTGCAAAAAGTATTTTTCTTTTTCACAATATGCGTTGGTTTATGCATTTTCTTATGTGTTTTTATACAATTTGTATTTTATATTATACTCAGCTTAGTTAAATCCTACAATCTTCTGGGTCAGCTTATATGCTGCAACGGAAATCTTTCTTCCTCCCTTGCCCGGCAGATTCATAGACTGTCCTAAAATTCCTCTTCTCAAATGGTGGAAAAGGCGAAGGTCATAATCTTTGATATAAGACCACAGTTCCCGCTTTTTCATCAGATTCTCTTCTGTCTCGGAACGTAAACACAGCACCGTAGATACCACAGTAATAATCTCAAGGTAATTAAACATGTATTTTCTCAATTTCGGATTTGCAATTTTCCACAAATTCACTTCTTCTATCATCAGTTTATTTACCTTAATCTGCTGGTCAATTCTTCCAATCATAACCGTTTCATTGACAGACTGGTCTTCCCTTCCGATAAAATAACGGTAGAAATCCACATTCATGTAATACATAGTCTTTACGTATGGCAATGGATTGTATACAAAAAGATTATCCACATAGAAGGTATGTCTTGGCAGTTCCAGTCCGCAATCCTTTAATAACTGGGTACGGTAAATAACGGAATGCATCAGAATATAATGTCCCTTGCTAATATGTCTTACATCAGACCAGGTAAAGATTTCATCCTCCGGGAACATTCTGGTATATTTCATGACTTTCTTATGGGTTGCACCCTGCTTCTCATATACGAAGTTGCTGATAAACATATCAAGTGTAGTGCTTCCACCTACAATTTTTCTTAATTTTGCAAGAATCTTATGATAACTCTCCTCATCTACCCAGTCATCACTGTCTACTACTTTAAAATAAAGTCCGGTTGCATTGGCGATACCGGTATTTACCGCTGCACCATGTCCGCCATTTTCCTGATGAATTGCTTTGATAATGGTAGGATATTTCTTCTGATAACTGTCTGCAATCTCTGCAGTGGCATCCTTTGAGCCGTCATCTACGATCAAAATTTCGACGTCCTCGCCTCCGGTCAACAGTGTCTTGATGCAGTGCTCCATATAGTCCTGTGAATTGTAGCACGGAATAGTTACTGATAATAATTTCATTTTTCTTCTCCAATCGTTTTTCCTAAAACGTTTTATTTTAAAAGTTCTGCTGTAAGCTCTAATGCTTTCTCTGTCATGGCATCAATATTGTAATATTTGTATTCTGCCAGTCTTCCCAAAAGATGCATGTTCGGATACTTTCCGGTTAATGCTTTATACTTTTCATACAATGCCTGATTTTCTTCATTTAAAATGGCATAGTAAGGAATCTCACCTTCTGCTCCACTGTATGCAAATGGATATTCCTTTACAATCGTGGTTCCGTCTGCCTGCTGCCCGGTCAGATACTTAAATTCCGTAATTCTGGTATAATCCTCGCTTACGGTATAATTTACAACGCTGTGTCCCTGGTAATCCGGTTTGTCATAATATTCAAAATCAAAGCGGAGGGAACGATATGGAAGTCTTCCATAACAGCATGCAAACAGCTCATCCAGTGCTCCGGTATAAATGACATTTCCTTCGAATTTCTTTCCGTCAAAATAAATGCCATTCTCTGCAAATTTCAGTACCTCTCCGGCATCCACTCCGGTTCTCACCTCAATATCCGGATGGTCTAACATCTTTTCAAACATTGCGGTATAACCGTCCTTTGGCATACCCTGATATTTATCCTGAAAATATCTGTTATCATAGGAAATCAGCACCGGCACACGTCCTGTTACTTCCGGGCTTATCTCCTCCGGCTTCTGTCCCCACTGCTTCATCGTATAATAAAGGAAAACATTTTCGTATACATAATCCGCAATTTTCCGGATATCTGCATCTTCATTTTCCCGTAATTTCATAATTGGAACACGGCTTCCCTCTCCATATGCAGCAATCAGCTTCTGCTCTAACCGGTCTGCCTGCTCCTTCTCATAAACCATATGTAAAGTATTCAGATTAAATGGCACCGGAATCAGTGTTCCATGCACATTTGCCACTACCTCATGTCCGAAGAAATACCAGTCTGTAAATCTCGAAAGATACTGATATACCTCCTCTTTATTCGTATGAAAAATATGTGGACCGTATTCATGTATTACAATGCCATGTTCGTCCGGTTTGTCAAAGCAGTTTCCTGCAATATGGTTTCTCCGTTCCAGTAAAAGAACCTTCTGTTTTCCTTCTTCTGCCAGTCTTCTTGCGGCTACACTGCCGGCGATTCCGGCTCCGATTACAATGCTGTCGTACATTTATGTTCTCCTTCCCCTTGGTAATCCTTATTCAATTATACACATTTGTTATTTGTTTTCCAATTCATTTTTTCTTAGGATTTCTTTAAGGCACTTCGTTTACAATTTATTCATATTTTATTTACAGCCTTCTAACAATCCGGGCATATTGTTTTCACATTCTGCTTTTATACTATAACTAAGCTGAGAAAGAAAAAAGCGATAATTTTTATTTTTTTCATAGACCTTGCAGCTGATGCAAGGTTCCTCCCAAAAAATAGTGTTTTTAACACTTACCATAAAAAATCTTTTTCATATGAAAGGCCGGTGATAATCACCGGCTCCCTCTTTTTTCTATGGCTTTTCTGCTATTCTTCCTTATATCTGTCATTTCCAAGACGAATGTTCATATATCCAGTGTACCGGGAAAATGCCGCCGGAATCGGATACTGCTCTTCCGTTTCTTTTACATCCACAAAGAGCATATTCTGATACTCCTGCTCTGTCTCATCGATCTGCACTGCATATCCTGTCATGTGCCATTCAATATGGGAAAAGATATGCTTGCTGTCCTCTAATTTTTTCAGACGAATCGGTGACAATCCCATTTCCTTAAGATAGGTAATGACTTCCTCTTCTTTAAGATGTCCTTCTACATTTGGGAACTCATAGAGTCCTGCCAGAAGTCCCCTGTTGGCCCTCTTATGCAAAAGGACCTTATCCTCTGCCTTTATAACAAGAACTGTTCTGTCCTCTATCCTTCTTGCCTTTGCCTTGCTCTTTACCGGAAGTTCTCTCCAGCGTCCGCTCTTTTGTGCCCAGCAGAGTTCTTTCCATGGACATGCTTCGCATAAAGGTGCACCATTAGGAAGACATACCGTTGCGCCAAGCTCCATCAGTGCCTGATTAAAAGCTCCTGCCCTGTTTTCCGGCATAATTTCCAATAAGTCTTTCTCCATTGCTGTCCGCACCGATGCTTTCATGATATCCGCATCATCCTCTGTTACCCGGGATATGACACGGAGCACATTTCCGTCCACCGCCGGTACCGGAATGCCAAATGCGATAGATGCGATGGCTCCTGCCGTATAATGACCGATTCCTTTTAACCTGGTCAAGGCCTCATAATCTGCCGGAAGCTTTCCATGATGCTCTTCCATGACCGTCTGTGCTGCAATCTGCATATTTCTCACCCGGTTATAATATCCAAGTCCTTCCCAGAGCTTCAGCAACTTCTCCTCCGGGCAGTCCGCCAACGCTGCCACATCCGGCAGTTCCTTTAAGAATCGCTCAAAGTACGGTTTTACTGCTTCCACTCTGGTCTGCTGAAGCATGATTTCAGACACCCACACCCGGTATGGGGTCGGCTCATCCCGCCAGGGCAACACTCTGGCATGGTCTTTAAACCAGTCTAATAATGGGTCTATCAGGGTTGTCAGGTCAAATGGTTCTCTCATGGTTCCTCTTTCTGTTTCTATTTCTATTTTTGTTTCGTGGGAGCACAGTTGTATGGGGTGTTGGAAATTCAGTTACGATAATATCCCGGCAGTCCGTTACGTTCAGATGCCACATAAAGACGATAAGGCGCACTAAGAATTTCGAAGGGATACTGTCTTTGCTGGCAACCGCCTTTATCAGGCATCCTTACTTAACGGACTGTCCGGATATTTTATCCGCAATGCTATCTACTCACGTAAATCAAATTCATCTCATAATGTTCTTTCACTTTTAGAACTGCGCGACGAATTTTGCAATTTTCTCTAAGCAGGCACGAATGACATCCTGCGAATATGCATAGGAGCATCGTACAAAGCCTTCTCCGCATGTACCGAAGGCATTTCCCGGGATAACGGCTACCTTCTGTTCCTGCAACAGGCGGTTACAGAATTCTTCGCTGGTAAGTCCTGTTTTACGGATGTCAGGGAATACATAGAATGCGCCTTCCGGTTCTGCAACGGATAATCCCATCTTACGGAAGCCCTCTACCATCAGTGTTCTTCTGGCATCATATTCTTCCCGCATGACTGCAATCTCTTCATCTCTCACCGGACTGGTCAATGCTTCCAATGCCGCATACTGGCTGGTGGTTCCTGCTGACATGGTCGTAAACTGATGTATTTTATTCATATGGAAAATAACATCCTTTGGTCCTGCCGCAATTCCCATACGCCATCCGGTCATGGCAAATGCTTTGGAAAATCCGTTTAATACGACGCAGCGCTCATACATCCCCGGAAGAGATGCAATGGAAACATGTTTCTTGCCATAGGTTAATTCTGCATAGATTTCATCGGTAATTACAAATAAATCATGTTCCTTTACCACTTCAGCGATTGCCTCCAAATCTTCCTTTTCCATAATTGCTCCAGTCGGATTGTTCGGATAGGAAATCAGTAAGACTTTGGATTTCTCTGTTATCTTTTCCTCTAACTGTTCTTTGGTCAGACGGAATTTATTTTCTGCTCTTAATTTTAATGATACCGGAACACCGCCACATAATTCAATACATGGAATATAGGAAACATAGGAAGGTTCTGCCACTAAGACTTCCTCTCCCGGATTCACCAGTGTCCGAAGAGCTAAATCAATTCCTTCGCTGGCTCCCATGGTAATCAGTATTTCGTCCTGTTTATCATAATGCAAATCAAATTTTGTCAGATAATCCGCTGCCGCTGCACGCAGTTCTACCGTTCCGCGGTTATCGGTGTATTTGGTATCGCCTTTTTTTATAGAAGCAATTGCTGCCTCTCTTACATGCTCCGGTGTCGGGAAATCCGGTTCACCCACACCCAGTGACAATGCCCCTTCCATGGTATTTGCCACATCAAAGAAATCCTTAATTCCGGAATCCGGCATATCCTGTACGATTTTTGATAAGTATGATTTTGTATCTTTCATTTTCATTGACCTCTCTTTGTACAAGTCCTGTCATGTAATTACGCAATTATTTTTTTAGAAGCAGTGGTTTTCGAATTTTAAGCAGCTTTTCTATAGCCTTTTTAGAAATCAGAATGCCACAATTCTACAAAAGTGCTTTTTTCTCTTGGGATAATGCCCGTTTTTCCAATGTTTGACAGTATGCCTTCTAGGGTTCGCCTGAATAAGGATATCATTTAGGTGCCTTGTTAGCAGCTCTTGGCATTTCTTTTGTCAACTGGCAATCCTGGCACATGGATGTGCCAGGAAGGCGCATTGGAGCACGGACGTGACTATGCGCCGGTTGCCGGAAAAACAGCTTTGTAAGCAGAAATGCCTAGAGCTGCTTAAAGGTGCCTTAGATATCCGTAACAGGCGGACCATAGAAGGCATCCAGTCAAAGCAGGTGGCAAAACAGACAACAATAAGAAAAAAGCACTTTTAAGAATTGTATACATTCTGCTTTCAATAAAAAATCTTATAGAAAAGCTGCTTAAAATTCCTAAAATCCTCTTCCTCACAAAAACCATTGCGTAATCACATGACAAGTCTTTTCCTATTGTAGCACAATCCCTGCAAAATACCAGTTTTTATTGACAAATCCCACCAAAAGTTATACCATTATAGGTATTGAAACATTGTTAATAATTTATCAATCAGGAGGGTCCTATTTCATGAACAACTTAACTTTAACAGTTGAAAACGAAATTGCAGTTCTTACTATTACAAGACCTGCAGCATTAAACGCATTGAATTCCGAAACATTGGATGAACTGAACACTGTTCTTACCGAAATTGAAGGAAGAGACGATATCAAAGTCGTTATCTTAACCGGTGGTGCAGATAAGAAAGGTAACGAATTCAAATCTTTCGTTGCTGGTGCTGACATCGCTGAGATGGTTAACTTCTCTGCTGCTGAAGCAAGAGCATTCGGTATGAAAGCTTCTGTTCCATTCTTTAAATTAATGAATATGAGACAGGTAACTATCGCTGCTGTTAACGGATTCGCTTTAGGTGGCGGATGCGAAATCTCTATGGCATGTGATATCCGTATTGCTTCTGACAACGCAGTATTCGGACAGCCTGAATGTGGTCTTGGAATCATCCCAGGATTCGGTGGTACACAGAGACTTGCCCGTCTTGTTGGTATGGGACGTGCAAAAGAAATGATCTTCACCTGCGATAACATCGATGCAAACGAAGCATACCGCATCGGACTTGTAAACAAAGTTGTTGCAAAAGAAGAATTAATGCCAACTGCAAAAGCTATGGCAGAGAAAATCATCTCTAAAGGAAGCTATGCAGTATCTATCGCAAAAGCTGCTATCAACAACGGATATGATATGGATATCAAGAACGCTGTTGAAATGGAAGCTAACCTGTTCGGCGTAACCTGCTCTACACATGATAAGAAAGAAGGCATGAGCGCTTTCTTAGAGAGAAGAGCTGCTGACTTAACAGATTTCTAATCGAACTTATACTTAGACAATATCAAAGGGGATATTCCGGTAGCATCTGGGATATCCCCTTTCATAAAAGGAGAATGCATCATGTTAGATAAAAAAATTGGTTTTATCGGAAGCGGTAATATGGGACGTGCCATGATTGGCGGAATCATTTCTTCCGGTCTGGTTCCTGCCAGCCACCTGATTGCCAGTGCGAAAACTCAGGCCACACTGGATACACTTTCTAAGCAGTATGGCATCCGCACTACTTTAGATAATGAGACTGTTGCAGTAGAATCCGATATTATTTTTCTTGCTGTAAAACCATATCTTTATGAAACAGTCATCAAAGAAATCAAAGACAGTGTAACGGATGACAAAATCATCGTTGCCATTGCTGCCGGACAGACCATTTCACGGATTGAATCTCTGTTCAGCAAAGATATCAAACTGGTTCGTACCATGCCAAATACACCGGCTATGGTTCAGGAAGCCATGTCTGCCATTACCCCAAATGAGCATATCACAGAAGAAGAAACCAAAATGGTTGTCTCTCTCTTTGAAAGCTTTGGTAAAGCAGAAATTGTTCCGGAAAGTCTTATGGATGCTGTAGTCGGAGTCAGTGGTTCCTCACCGGCTTATGTCTATATGTTTATTGAAGCAATGGCTGATGCAGCCGTTAATGACGGCATGCCGCGTGCCCAGGCTTATAAATTTGCCGCCCAGTCCGTTCTTGGTGCAGCCAAGATGGTATTAGAGACCGGCAAGCATCCGGGCGAATTAAAGGATGCAGTCTGCTCCCCGGCCGGAACTACCATTGCTGCTGTGGCAAAATTAGAGGAAGGCTCCTTCCGCAGCACCATAATTGCTGCCCAGAATGCCTGCTCTGAAAAATCCCGTGCCATGAGCAAACTTTCTGATTGATTTTGAAAACGTAAGAAACCCCGGAAGAACCAATTTAATAGTTCTTCCGGGGTCTTTTGAGCAATACTGTTATTTTTACCTGCTTTTACAAATCCTTCAGCACATCATCATAAAGAGCATCTAACATTTCCTTTAACTGCTTTTCGATGGTATCAAAATATATTTCCGCTGTGTCATTGTCGAATTCCATCTCATTTCCGATTTCCATTACAATATCAAGGATTCCACTGTTTAGCTCATCAATTGCATTTTCCACAATCTCTTCAAATGTGCAGTAAGCATCACTTGTCATATGCATAATAAAATCTTTCTTGTCTATCTTTCCACGGAATTTGTATTCATCGGTAAAAAGGCTCCAGCCATCTCCGGCTGCCTCCCGCATCTCATTTTGAATGGATTTATAATCCAGTGGTACATAGTTCTGTTTAAAAAATTCTTCAAAAGATGCTTTATCTTTATATTCTTCCATTCCAATTCCTCTGTCTGTCTAAATTTCCTGTAAATGTTCTAACGCCTGCTCCGGCAAAATGCATTTTCCATGCTCCATAATATAAGCCCGGGTCGGTCCATGCGCATAAATATCATCTGCAAATTCCAAAGAAGCACTTAACAGACGGCAAAGCTGTTTATCGTTAAGCTCTCCCTTCTCAAACAAAAGATAATAAGCATCCTCTCTGGTCAGATAATAAAGACTGTTCTTCATCGGCAGCTCCAGACGAACGCCCTTGGCATAACGGATTGCCCGCTCCATATCTGCAAAACAAAGCTGATAGAAATTCCGGTCTTTTAAGGCAAACCCACCGGTAGACTGCTGCTTCTCTGTGCTGTCTTCTGCCTTGGAATCTGACTGTTCCGGCTGTGTTCCTGCAACATTTCCGTCATCAGAAGTTTCTTTTGCAGTATCTGTTGCAGAATTTTCTTCTGAAAAAGCTCCGGCTGCCGCATACTTTTGCTCCTTGCTGTCTGCAATATCTTCATCTGTATTATCCTGGTTTGCAAGTCCCTTTGCCGCCTGTTTCAGATTCTCAATATCAGGAGCATTCTTAACCAGGCTTTCCACCGCAGATTTCAGATTTTCCAACATATTGCTGATACCAAGCTCCGGCTTCTCGGAAAAAGTAAGTGCCAGCGTATGTTCCGGCAGTACTGCCACCTGAATAGTAATATTTCCACCCTGTACTTTGTATCCGACCTCTTCTTCCGCCATGGAAATAATCTTACGCAGAAATGATTCCGTTCTTCCGTCATTCTGCAGAAAATCATCTACTTCCAGTCCATTTTCCATTAATTCTTCTTCTGAAATAATACAGCGCACCGTATCTACATCGATTCTTTTAAATCTCATAAACAATCACCTGCCATTATTCTCGCTGCGTTTTCCCCTGTTTGTATCCTTACTATACACTAAAAGCCCTTTCTTTTCAACCGGAAAGCTTTTATAGGTAGTGTAAATTTACTGTAGGAAATTAATAGACAGAGTATCCCCAAGATCTGTTTTAGAACTAAAGATGTTTCTATCATTATAATCTTTTTATTTTT
>ONAD01000005.1 GCA_900315735.1 uncultured Lachnospiraceae bacterium
AATTATATTTAAACAGACAAAAACACATAATAATCATCTTTAGCAACGATTACTATGTGTTTTATATTTTTACATCATTATTAACTTAATGACATTGGCTGAAAGCCTTCTTTTTTTCTCTGGCTCGTAGCTTGCACGAAAAATTTGCTTGACAAGTGACGAATCGGCTTATATACTGAATTAGTGTGCATACAAATGCACATTTATCAAATAATAGCACAGGAGGTGAAAATAATGCCAACATTTAACCAGTTAGTAAGAAAAGGACGTCAGACATCTGTTAAGAAGTCTACTGCACCTGCACTTCAGAAGGGCTACAATTCTTTAAAGAAGAAAGCAACTGATACTTCTGCTCCTCAGAAGAGAGGTGTTTGTACCGCTGTTAAGACAGCTACACCTAAAAAACCTAACTCAGCTCTTAGAAAGATCGCCAGAGTTCGTCTTTCCAACGGAATCGAAGTAACAAGCTACATTCCAGGAGAGGGACACAACTTACAGGAACATAGTGTTGTTCTTATTCGTGGTGGTCGTGTTAAGGACTTACCAGGTACAAGATACCATATTATCCGTGGAACTCTTGATACAGCAGGAGTCGCTAACAGAAAACAGGCTCGTTCCAAATACGGCGCTAAGAGACCAAAAGACGCTAAATAAGCTTAGCGCACACCAATAGTATCACAAACAGAGCTAAAGGTAAGTGTTGGAATTATTGTCACATACGATATATTTCCGCACGAACACATTTTAGAGAGACACATGTGAGTACCGTTGAATTAATCGAAACAAATACTACATGACAGGCGCAATGACCTGTGATGCAAAACATGATTAAGGAGGGAAGTAACGTGCCACGTAAAGGACATACTCAGAAAAGAGACGTATTAGCAGATCCGATGTACAATAACAAAGTGGTTACCAAGCTTATCAACAACATTATGTTAGATGGTAAGAAAGGTATTGCACAGAAGATTGTATACGGTGCATTTGACAGAGTTGCAGAGAAGACTGAGAGACCAGCTCTTGAAGTATTCGAGGAAGCTATGAACAACGTTATGCCAGTACTTGAGGTAAAGGCTAGACGTATCGGTGGAGCAACTTATCAGGTACCTATCGAAGTTAGACCGGACCGTCGTCAGGCTCTGGCTCTTCGTTGGCTTACACTGTTTTCACGCAAGAGAGGCGAGAAAACAATGGAAGAAAGACTGGCAAATGAGATCATGGATGCAGCGAACAATACTGGTGCATCTGTAAAGAAAAAAGAAGATATGCACAAGATGGCAGAAGCAAACAAAGCTTTCGCACACTATCGTTTCTAATCAGAACGAGAGCATATTTTTTCGGTTAAGAAAATTAGGAGGAAAAAACCTTGGCTGGAAGAGAATATCCGTTAGAGAGAACCAGAAACATTGGTATTATGGCGCACATCGATGCTGGTAAAACAACATTGACAGAGCGTATCCTTTATTATACCGGTGTTAACTATAAGATTGGTGATACTCATGAAGGTACTGCTACCATGGACTGGATGGAGCAGGAGCAGGAAAGAGGTATTACCATTACTTCAGCCGCTACGACATGTCACTGGACTTTGGAAGAGTTTACAAAGCCAAAGAAAGGTGCTTTAGAGCATCGTATCAATATCATTGATACTCCTGGACACGTAGACTTTACGGTTGAGGTTGAGCGTTCACTTCGTGTACTGGACGGCGCTGTCGGCGTGTTCTGTGCAAAAGGTGGAGTAGAGCCTCAGTCAGAAAATGTATGGCGTCAGGCTGACACATACAACGTACCTAGAATGGCATTCATTAACAAAATGGATATCTTAGGTGCAAACTTCTACGGAGCTGTTGATCAGATTCGTACAAGATTAGGTAAAAATGCAATCGTTCTTCAGTTACCAATCGGTAAAGAAGATGATTTCAAGGGAATTATCGATTTGTTTGAGATGAAAGCTTACATCTACAATGATGATAAGGGAGATGATATCTCTGTAACAGACATCCCGGATGATATGAAAGACGACGCAGAATTATATCATACCGAACTGGTTGAGAAAATCTGCGAGTTAGATGATGACCTTATGATGCAGTATTTAGAGGGAGAAGAGCCATCTGTTGAAGATATGAAGGCTGCCCTCAGAAAAGGTACCTGCGAGTGTACAGCAGTTCCTGTATGTTGTGGTTCTGCTTACCGTAACAAGGGTGTTCAGAAATTATTGGATGCTATCGTAGAATATATGCCAGCTCCAACAGACATCCCAGCTATTAAGGGTGTTGACCTTGAAGGAAATGAAGTAGAGAGACATTCATCTGATGATGAACCATTCTCCGCTCTTGCATTCAAGATTATGACTGACCCATTCGTAGGAAAACTTGCATTCTTCCGTGTTTACTCTGGTGTAATGAACTCCGGATCTTACGTACTGAATGCAACAAAAGATAAAAAAGAACGTGTAGGCCGTATCCTTCAGATGCATGCAAACAAGAGAGCAGAGCTTGAAAAAGTTTACTCTGGAGATATTGCAGCTGCAGTTGGATTTAAGTTTACAACTACTGGTGATACCATCTGTGATGAACAGCATCCGGTTATCTTAGAGTCCATGGAATTCCCAGAGCCAGTTATCGAGCTCGCTATCGAGCCTAAGACAAAAGCTGGACAGGGCAAGATGGGTGAAGCTCTTGCAAAACTTGCAGAAGAAGATCCTACTTTCCGTGCTCATACAAATACAGAAACAGGACAGACCATCATCGCTGGTATGGGTGAGCTCCATCTGGAAATCATCGTTGACCGTCTGCTTCGTGAATTCCACGTAGAAGCAAACGTAGGTGCTCCACAGGTTGCTTACAAAGAGACATTTACAAAGCCAGTTGATCAGGAATACAAATATGCAAAACAGTCTGGTGGACGTGGACAGTACGGACACTGTAAAGTTAAATTCGAGCCGATGGATGCCAACGGAGACGAACTCTTCAAGTTTGATTCCGCAGTTGTCGGTGGTGCTATTCCTAAGGAATACATTCCAGCAGTAGGCGAAGGTATCGAAGAAGCTACCAAAGCTGGTATCCTTGCAGGATTCCCAGTAGTAGGTGTTCATGCTACTGTATATGATGGATCTTACCATGAGGTCGATTCATCTGAGATGGCATTCCACATTGCCGGATCCATGGCTTTCAAAGAGGCTATGGCAAAAGCAGCTCCTGTAATTCTTGAGCCAATCATGAAAGTCGAAGTTACTATGCCGGAAGAGTACATGGGAGACGTTATTGGTGACATTAACTCTCGTCGTGGACGTATCGAAGGTATGGATGACATCGGTGGTGGAAAAATGGTTAAAGCATATGTTCCACTTGCTGAGATGTTTGGATACTCAACAGACTTACGTTCCAGAACTCAGGGACGTGGTAACTACTCAATGTTCTTCGAGAAATATGAGCAGGTTCCGAAGTCTGTACAGGATAAGATTGTTGCATCTAAAGCAAAATAATAAAAATGCTTGAAAAACTCGCAAGTTTTTTATATAATCAGAAATAGCCGAGTGACTTATTAAAATGTAAAAATAAGCGCCCAAAAAGGGCATAAAATTAAGGAGGACGTTTTAAAATGGCAAAAGCTAAGTTTGAAAGAACCAAACCACATTGTAATATCGGAACCATTGGTCACGTAGACCATGGTAAAACAACTTTAACAGCAGCTATTACAGCAGTTTTAGCAGCAAGAGTTGCTGGTAATACAGCTACAGATTTCGCTAACATCGATAAAGCTCCAGAAGAGAGAGAAAGAGGTATCACTATCTCTACAGCTCACGTTGAGTATGAAACAGAGAAGAGACATTACGCACACGTTGACTGTCCTGGACATGCTGACTACGTAAAGAACATGATTACCGGAGCAGCTCAGATGGACGGCGCTATCCTTGTTGTTGCTGCAACTGATGGTGTTATGGCTCAGACAAAGGAGCACATCCTTCTGTCTCGTCAGGTAGGTGTACCTTACATCGTTGTTTTCTTAAACAAATGTGATATGGTAGACGACCCAGAGTTAATCGAGTTAGTAGAAATGGAAGTTACAGAGCAGTTAGAGGAATATGGTTTTGAAGGCTGCCCAATCATCCAGGGTTCTGCTCTTAAAGCTCTTGAAGATCCTAACGGACCATGGGGCGACAAGATCATGGAATTAATGGATACTGTAGATAGCTATATCCCAGATCCACAGCGTGATACAGACAAACCTTTCTTAATGCCAGTTGAGGACGTATTCACAATCACAGGTCGTGGTACTGTTGCAACAGGTAGAGTAGAAAGAGGAACATTACATCTGAATGACGAACTTGAAATCCTTGGTGTTAAGGAAGATGTTCAGAAGACAGTTGTAACTGGTATCGAGATGTTCCGTAAACAGTTAGACGAGGCCCAGGCTGGTGATAACATCGGTGCACTTCTTCGTGGTGTTAACCGTGACCAGATCGTTCGTGGACAGGTTCTTGCTAAACCAGGTACTGTTACTTGCCACAGAAAATTTACAGCTCAGGTTTACGTTTTAACAAAAGATGAAGGTGGACGTCATACACCTTTCTTCAATAACTACAGACCACAGTTCTACTTCAGAACAACTGACGTAACTGGTGTTTGTGAATTACCAGCAGGTACAGAGATGTGTATGCCTGGTGATAACGTAGAAATGACTATCGAACTGATCCATCCAGTAGCTATGGAGCAGGGTCTTACTTTCGCTATCCGTGAAGGTGGACGTACTGTAGGTTCAGGCCGTGTTGCTACTATCATTGAGTAATCTTTGATAGTTAGAACCAAATAAAGTGTAATTTATTCCGCAATCCTTGAGAAATCAGGGGTTGCGGTTTCTTTTTGTATAAAAAGGAATTGCGAACAAAGAGAAAGAATCACAAGCCGAAGAATAGTGAAAATTTGGCTGTGGTTCTATTATGGTTCTAAAAATATTCGATTATCTTGAATTGTAAGTATTTTTGTGTCGAAAATAGTTGTTTTCAAGAGAATATAAAGGTGTTATAATGTGTTCGTTACCGCCCCGATACTGGGAACAGGAAGGGGGTGTTGTGCGTGGAGTTATTTATATCCTTTTTACTCTCCGTTGCGGCGAGTGTAATTGCCTATTACATTTGCAAATGGTTAGACGATGATGAGTAGTCGGTAACTAGCCTGGGAGTGGTTCACCCTGACGAACAAGAAACCCCAGAGAGCTGCAACTCTCTGGGGTTTCGCTTTGTGTCGTGCATGGACACTTATATCCTTTTTGCCTATCCATACTATAACATATGCAATCGGCATTTTCAAGTATACCCAAGAATTTTTTTCTTATTCGTTAATAATTTTCAATCGGAATATTAAAGGAATTCATCATGCTATCAATCCAGATGTTATATTCATCTGTATCAATCTTATCTTCTTCTAATTCTTTATTCAGTTCATTCCATCTTGATATGAGGGAAGCAACTTGAGGGCTTTCTATATTAATCGAAGCTACAAGTCTTCTTGTTTCTGTATTTACGGATGTAGAACAATCAACCGGAATACCGGCACTTTTGATTTCCATAATAACCTTCATAATATCAGCAAAGGTGTTGATGCTGATGTCACTATTTGGCTGTACCGTAAAACCAAAGAATAAATCTTCTTCAATACCGATAACAGAACAAAACTTCTGTATGACTTCTACGGGTGGTTCACTATATCCATTTTCATAATTTGAATAGGTGGGTACAGATAAACCTAATTTTGTAGCCATCTCCTTTTGAGACATATCTGCACCTGTACGAAATGACTTTAATCTCTTGTCTATGTGTAAATAGTGTGCTATTCGCATAAATTCACCTCACATTGTGTTTTTAATTATTATAGCACATATTTTAGAAAAATAAATAGAAATATTTAAAACTTAATAATTTTGCTTGACATATTTAAAAAGAGATATTATTATAAAAATACAAGAATTTAAATAATTCTATCAAAAATTAAATTGCAAAGGAGGAATAGCGAATGAAATCTAATTATATGATGTGTGCCGATGATGTGGCAAATGAAATTGGTGTTTCAAAAGGACATGCCTATAAGCTGATTCGCCAGTTGAATGAAGAATTAGAAGCATCCGGATATTTGACGGTATCCGGTAAAATTCCAAGAGCTTTTTGGGAAAAGAAGTTCTATGGATATCAAAATGTAGTACAGACAGCGTAGAGAGGAGGGGCATATATGCCGGCATACAAGGACGAAAAACACAATACTTGGTACTGCCAGTTCTATTATGAGGACTGGCAGGGGAACAAGAAGAAAAAGCAGAAAAGAGGGTTTAAGACAAAGAAAGAAGCTCTTGAGTGGGAGAACAATTACAAATTGTCTGCTAATGCCAATATGGATATGACATTAGGGGCATTTGTTGAGATTTATTTTCGAGATAAGGAAGGAGAGCTGAAGGAACGCTCAATAAAAAATAAGAGGTATATGATAGAAGCCCATATACTTCCGTATTTTGAGAATAAGCCAATGAATTCCATTACTCCATCGGATATTATCCAATGGCAGAATGCAATGAGAGAAAAGGGGTTTGCACCTACTTATCTTCGGATGATACAGAATCAAATTACTGCATTATTTACCCATGCAAGCAATATTTATAATCTTTCTAATAACCCTTGTAAGAAAGTGAAAAAGATGGGGAAATCAGATGCAGAGCATATTGATTTCTGGACAAAAGAGGAATATGACAAGTTCATAGAAACATTTGAAAAGGGAAGCAGATATTATGTCTTATTTGAAATTCTGTTCTGGACGGGATGCAGAGAGGGGGAATTGCTTGCATTATCCAAAGCAGATATTGACTTTGATAATAATAAGCTACACATTTCAAAGACCTATTACAGAACGGAGCGGAAAGATATAATTACTGCACCTAAAACGGAGCAATCTGTTAGAACAATTGATATTCCAGAGTTTTTGAAGCAGGAGATTAAGGAATATGTGGATAAAATGTATGAACTGCCGGAAAATGAGAGGATATTTCCGATTGTGGCAGAAGCGGTACAGCACATGTTAAAAAATCATGCAGAAAAAGCAGGCGTCAAGAGAATAAGAGTGCATTCGTTAAGGCATAGTCATGTGGCATATCTCATTAATCAAGGGGTTCAACCATTGATTATTAAGGAACGTTTGGGGCACAGAGATATTAAGATTACGTTAAACACTTACGGACACTTATATCCAAGCCAGCAAAGACAGGTTGCGGAGATGTTAAATGCACAAAGAGAAACAAAAAGCCCTAACAGCGGCAACTGTTAGGACTTGTGATAACAGGAAAACCTCTGTCATCTATGTAATCACAGCATAAGTATAACAGAGGTTCTTCCGTGTGACAATGAGATTTTAGGAAACGGAGGACTTTATGGAAGATAAGAAAACAGAATTAAAGATGATAAAGATGTCAGAGGTACAGTCGCAGGAGATAGAGTGGCTTTGGTATCCATTCATCCCTTATGGAAAACTGACAATTGTACAAGGTGATCCGGGAGACGGAAAGACAACCTTGATATTAAATATCGCAGCCAAGTTGTCCAAGGGAGAGGGGCTGGATAATGATATGAGGTTGACAGAACCAATGAACATTATTTATCAGACTGCCGAGGATGGTCTTGCTGATACTGTAAAGCCAAGGCTTGAAAAGGCAGGTGCAGATTGTGAGAGGATAGTGGTAATTGATGAAAGCGACAAGTCTCTTTCTATGGCAGATGAAAGGCTGGAAGAAGCCATTATACAGACCGGAGCGAGGATGCTGATTTTAGACCCGATACAAGCTTATTTGGGCGGTGGCATGGATATGAACAGAGCAAATGAAGCAAGGGATATGACGAAGCGTTTAGGAGCTTTGGCAGAGAAATATAAATGTGCCATTATCCTTATCGGTCATATGAACAAGGCATCCGGTAATAAGGCGGCTTATAGGGGCATGGGTTCCATTGATTTCTTTGCGGTAGCAAGGAGCGTATTGTTAGTCGGCAGAGTGGAAGGAGAACCCAATATCAGAGCAGTTGTTCAGATAAAAAACAATCTGGCACAGTTCGGACATCCCAAGGTATTTGAACTGATGGAAAGTGGTTTTAGGTGGCTTGGAGACTATGAGATTACAGCAGATGAAGTGTTGGGTGGTATTGCTCCAAAGGCAAATAAATTGGAGCAGGCAAAGCAGATGCTTCGGGAACTGGCAGAGACTTCTAATGCGGTACAGAGTAATGAGATTTTTGATATGGCTGAGGAACAGGGGATTTCTAAAAGAACATTGGAAAATGCAAAAAAAGAGCTGGGCATCAGGGCAAGAAAAATCAATAACTCATGGTACTGGGAACTGGATAAGATAAAGCAGATTTAAGGGAAGAACGCAACAATGCAGAATATATAAAATTTGCGGTGATGAACCTTGCAAGGTTGCAAAATTTATAGACATTGCGTTGTTGCGGTCTTGATGGAAAGGATGGATTGATGGATTGAAAAATGTGCAGATTTCCGAGGAATTATTCTTTGCACTCCTGAAATATCACTTGGTGGAAATGGATGATGTTTTACCGGAGATAAAGAAAGGTTTGGAAGAAAAATTGGAAGCTATGGTAAGGCGGGATTTATATACAAAATATAAGACTGCTCCAACCGAGGAAGAAAGAGAAAATGCAAGACAGGAGTATCTGGAAAAGGTGGGAATGCACCGGAACTTCCGATGGTAATTTTTCCTTCGGTGTGTATAACGGGAGCGTGGCACGCTCCTGTATATGGCAGTTAAGGAGAAAGCTGGTGATGGGTGTAATGGCAAAAGCGGACTACACTCACAAGCCCTCGGCGTTTGAGAGCGAAATACACCCATCGCACAAATCGGAGATTTGTACTCTGTGTATTTCGCCCTTGTAGGGGGCAAATTTACGCAAGCGTAAATTATAAATGCTGTCGCATTTATGATTGTGCCGGATACGGGCAATATGTTCGTAAACGGATGCCTAAGCATCCACTCACGATAGCAAAAGTCGCTATCATTTTTCAAAGAAAGGGGGCAATGCCTATTGTAAGAAATTCATTTATACGGATGTCAAAGCTGCCAAATGTGAAAGGCAGAATTAGTTATATATCAAGCAAAGCAAGACAGGAAAATTTGTATGCAGTTTATGAAACAACTGACCGCAAATTTTGGACGGAGCTTGCAAAGTGCAATCAGGAGGAATTTAAGAAAAGTGGAACAGAAGGAACCTGCATTGAAGCCCGAGAGCTTATTATTGCTCTGCCGGAAAGTTTCGTGGATTATGAGCCGGATAAGTTGTTGAAGCTTTTTACGGAACATTTCAAACAGAATTATGGCGTGGAATGTATAGCTGCTTTGCATCACAATAAACGTAAGACCAACTATCATATCCATCTTATCTTTTCGGAGCGTAAATTGCTTGAGGAACCGGTAGAGAAGATTGCTACAAGAAATATGTTTTATGACGAAAACGGAAAGCATGTACGCACGAAAAAAGAGATACTGGATGAAACAGGAGAGCCTCGGAGTGGTTGTATAATCATTCCCAAGGGCGAGGTGTATGAGCGTAATCTTTTCACCATAAAAGACAGACGTTTTAAGAGTGATGGCTTTCTTGATGAAGTGAAACGCTCCTATACAGACCTTATCAATATTTATGTAAGAGATGATAAGGAAAAGCTGAATGTTTTTGACAGAAACGGTGTATACTTGCCTACAAAAAAAGTTGGCAAGTATAATCCAAAGGCGGAGCAGATAAAAGCAGATAATCAGTATCGTGTTATGTGGAATCAGACGGTGGATAGGGCATTGGTTAGCGGTGTGCCGGAGAGGCAGATTTTGGAAGTGAAGAAGAATGAAATCGGACAGAAAGCAAAGGCTTCCATTCAGAAGTCTGGGAGAAATCCGGCACTACTAAAATGCCTGATTATGACTGCTATTTATGCCTTGGAGCTTTTGATTAGCAAGGTGTTTAAGATGGCTTCACAAAAGGCAGATAAGGTCATAGAAGCGGTTATGAAAGCAGAGCCGGAGCAAACACCTGTTAAGACGATAAATTCGTTTGCAAAGGCTAAAAGCGAGCCTGTGCCGGAAATGCCTAAGAAATCAGCTCTTGCTTCTAAGTATCCAAGACTCACGGACATTTACCACAAGCTGGAGAAGCAGAATGTAGCTATCTATGAGAGGGAGCAACAGCTTGCGAATGTGGAGAAGGAAATCGCTGGAGCAAAGAGCATCTTCAAGGCAAAACAGCGTAAGGAGTTGCAGGAGCAGGCAGAACAGCTAAAGACACAGATAGCTAATATGAAGCAGTATTTATCAAGCATTGTGCAGGGTTATGGCTATAAGAATGTGAAGGAGTTTATGGCTGAATATAGAGCTTCCAAAGCAGAGTATACCGATTATCAGTTGGCAGTTGCAAAGTGGGAACAGCAGACCGGAAATAAGGCAGAGCCGGATAGCTTAAAAGCAAAGTTGCAGAGAAAGACGCAGGAAGTAAAGGAACGAGAAAACAACAGACAGAGCTACCATTATAGGAGTGATAGAGGTGGCAGATAGGAGCAGTTTATGGAAAAACACATCATTGGAGAAAACGGAATTGGTTACACACTTGGAGAGGATGGAATGTATTATCCGGATTTGCAGTTGCCGGAGGGTACGCATTATGAGATTGGCAGGTATGGGCGGATGCGGTGGGAGTATTTGAAAAACCACCGCAGAGGACAATATATCAAGCTGCTTATGGATGGAAGATTGAATGAGTATTTGCATGAGGTTGATACACAGTGCTATGAAAGAGTGGAGCTGCTTGTAGAACAGATGAAAGCCGAAGCAGGGATTACAGAAGAATTAAAAGCTACCGACCAGATGAAGTGGGTGGGGTTGATGAATAATGTGAGAAGTTCGGCAGAAGAAATTGTATTAAAAGAGCTTATATATGTGTAATGTGGGTGCGGAGCGTAATGCTCCGCATTCTTAAATTCTTGGTGCAGAATAACTTCTGTTATGATATAATTCTTAAGTAAAGTATCGCAAATCGCTGTGGATGGTAATGCAATTATTGATATTATATTAAAAATTGATTTACAGGGAGAAAAAAGATGAAGAAGCGTACAAAAATTTTATTGGTTATATTTATAGTTGTTCTATTATTGTTTTTGGGAATGTCATATTTTATAGGGACGCAAGTGTTCATGGGTTCTACTCAATTAGTTACTTGTGAAGATACATCAAAAGTGGAAGATAGTTTTTGGGAAAGGTACAATATGGATTATGATGTTTTCTGCAGTACCTATACCATAGAAAAAATTGAAATCACTTCAACTTTTGATGGTCATATGATACCAGCAGATTACATATATACACTTGGCGAAGAAGGAAATAAAGACAACCCGACGGTTATTCTGGTGCATGGTCTTGGCGGAAATCGCTATACCAATTATCCTTTGGCAGAAATGTTTTTACAGAAAGGATATAATGTTTTGACGTATGACCAGAGAAGTAGCAACGAAAATACTGCCCAATATACTACATTTGGGTTCTGGGAAAAATATGATTTAATAGATTACATTGATTATGTTTATAGCTATGCACCAGAACAAGCGATAGGAATATGGGGAACTTCTTTTGGTGGAGCAACAGCGGGATTGGCAATGGGAGATAAGGATGTTGAAAACAAAGTGGATTTCCTCATTCTAGATTGTCCGGTTAGTGATATGAAATGGATGGTAGAAGAAGAAATGAGAAAGATGGACATTGGATTGCCTATATCATACATGACATTCTGCGGCAACATTATCAATAAAATGGAATTGGGATTTAGTTATGAGGATGCAAATGTGTGTAACAAAATTGCAGATATTGAAATTCCGGTTTTGGTAATAAACAGTGAAGCAGATACATTAACACCGCAGTTTATGGGGCAAGAAATATATGATTCAATACATAATGATGAAATGAAAATGATTTGGACAGTACCTGATAGTGAACACACGGAAATGTGGCTTGATTATAATCAAGAGTATCGAGAGAAAGTTCAAGAAGTGTTGGATTGTATAAAGTAAGAATTGTTATTTCAAGTTTTGTACGTGGTTCTATTTTGGTTCTAAAAAATTCAAAAGCCAGGAATATAAGAAGAAAAATCAAATAATATGAATAATAAAATGCAAAAAATATAAGCAAAAATACTACGATTATGTTTCCAACGAAGCGTGAAGGTGGTAGAACCGTAGGTTCTGGCCGTGTTGCTACAATTATCGAGTAATCTTTGATTTAGTATCATAGAAACTTAAATACAAGCCGCAATTCCTCATTTTATGAGGAGTTGCGGCTTTCTTTTGTTTAGAGAAGATTAACGAACAAAGAAAAAGCCCGTTTCAAGTTCTTCGCTCAAAATGGGCTCGTGATACGCGCGTGATACACGTGTTTTTAATCTTCGGCGTGAGGCCAGTTAATCTTCCATTCAAAATACTCTTCTTTGGTAATTTTACCAGAGGCTAAGTCCTCTTTTTTCTTTTTCCAGGTATTCAGGAAATCATCCAGTAAAGAATAATCAAAACCAACAGCAATATGTTTCTCAGTAGGGTCTTTGGGATTTGCAACTTCGTAGAGGGACATATTGTAGTGCTCATCCAATTCAAAGAGAGCATACATCACATCTTCCGCTGCGTAGAGGGAAGGCTCATAGATGGAGCGGTAATTACAGTTCAAGGCTTTTGCCAGTTCCTGTATCATATCCTCCTTGGGTGTGCGGTTGCCGATTTCGTACTGACGGATTCGTACATCGGATAAGCCAACAGCTTCACCAAGCTGTGCCTGTGTTAATTTGCGGAAATTTCTAATTCGTTTTATTCGTTCACCAATAGCCATCGTGTAACTCCTTCCAATTACATAGTAACAATATCGTTTCTGATAATACAATAACATAAATGTTACTGTATGGCAATAAAAAAGTCTACAATTCAGGACAGAATGCAGAGTCAGGGATATGGGAATGTAAACTCTATAAAAAGAAGTATTTTTTATAAGTGATAAATATTTTTCGTTCATCTCTTGACAGAAACATATATGTTACTATATAATCAAAAAAACAAACAGTAACAATATAGTTACTAATTAGATAACGGGAGGTGAGTGCCATGTGCAAGAGTGTACATAAGTTTTAGTGGAAAGGAGGAAGGAGTATGACGAAACGCTATTTATCTGCTAAGGAAGTTGCAGAACTTCTGGGAATTGCAGAATCAACCGCTTACGCAGTCATTCGTGGATGGAATAAGGAACTAAAAGCACAGGGTTATTTTACCAAGGCAGGTTCCGTTCCAAGAGCCTACTTCGAGAAGAAGTGCTACGGATATAGCGAAGCACAATAGATGAACTTTGATAACTGAATAAGCCATACTCGGAGTAATTCCGGGTGTGGCGGCTACAAGAAAGAGAGGTAATGAGTATGCCGGTTTATAAGGACGAGAAACGAAACACTTGGTTTTGTAAGTGCAACTATAAGGATTGGCGTGGTGAAAGTAAATCCAAGATGAAACGCGGATTTGCTACTAAGAAGGATGCCCAGCAGTGGGAACGTGATTTTTTACAGAAGCAGAGTGCTAGCATGGATATGAAGTTTGCTTCCTTTGTGGATGTGTACTTTGAGGATAAGGCACCGAGACTGAAGGAACGTTCCATAATGACAAAGCGGACACTATTTGAAACCAAAATCATTCCTTACTTTGGTGAGAAACAGATGAATGAGATTACTGCTGTGGATATTATCAAGTGGCAGAATGCACTTTTGAATCAAGATTACAAGCCAACGTATCTGAGGATGATACAAAATCAGATGACGGCGCTTTTTAATCACGCAGAGAAGTTCTATGATTTGAAGGACAATCCCTGCAAGAAGGTGGATAAAATGGGTCGTCCGAATGCTAAGGAGTTAAACTTCTGGACCAAGGATGAGTATGAACAGTTTATACAATGTTTTAGTCCGGATGAGGAGATGTACCGGATTATCTTTCAGATGTTATTCTGGCTTGGATGCCGGGTAGGGGAGCTGCTGGCACTTACCAGTCAGGATATTGATTTTGAAAACGGAACGGTGAACATCTCCAAGACTTATTACAGGAGAAATCAAACCGATTATGTAACACCACCAAAGACAGAGAGTTCTAATCGCAAGATTACTATTCCGAAGTTTCTGGCAGAGGAGATGAAGGATTTTGTGGACAGACAATATGGATTGACACCGGAGGAACGAATCTTCCCCATCACAGACAGGGCAATTCAAAAGAAGATGAAACAAAAGACGGAGCAGGCGAAGCTAAAGCCTATCCGTGTACATGATCTTCGTCATTCGCACATTGCATTGCTAATAGAGAAGGGGATGCAACCGTTGGTCATCGCCCAGCGGGTGGGACATGATTCTGTGAATACCACCATGAATATTTATGGACACCTTTATCCGAATAAGCAGAAGCAGGTGGCAGATTTACTCAATGCGGAGGCTACCGGGGAATTGGAAAGCAATCTGGTGGATATGGCAACAGAGATGCGGTTCCGAAAGGCAGGTGGATGGTCTTGAGAATGATAAGAGGATTTTACAACGAGCAGAATAACACGGTAAATGTTATTCACTATGATACCAACTGCATCATAAGTCTGGATTGTGGGAAGTGGGAGAGTGGTCTTCGGACCACTCCAAACTCCCAAGGGAAGATGGATGCACTGGCGATAGATGACCCAGTGGAGTATGTGAGGTTAATGCTTAGCGGGGAAATGCAGGTGTGGCTGGATGCGTTGGATGATTGTTCCGTATGGTAGAAAGATAAGTGGAGGGGAAGAACCGGCTGGAGAAATTCAGTCGGTTTTGCTATTTGCTGAAATGGTATTCCTATGTCGTAAAATGATGCATGTAAGTTTAGAGGTGTCTTTTGCTAGATACGCATTTTGGATATCCGGTGCAAAATGCTGTACTGGTTAGGGAAAAATCCCTAAAACCCATTGGATATACATAGGTGCTCCACTTTTTGGAGCACCTTTTGGAAAGTGACGCCAAAAAGTGACGCACTATCAGATGATAGATATTTTGATAATTTTATAGTGGCTCCACAATATGGAGCACCTTTTGAAAAATGACGTCAAAAAGTGGAGCTACTTTGATGATATGGCTCCAAAAAGTGGAGTACCTATATGGAAACGGGGTTTTAGGGGGCTTTGCCCCTTAACCGGATGCACGAAGGGGCTTGTGGGCACAAAGTGCGTATCTGGCGAAGGACGGGAAGAGGCGAGAAGAACAACTGAGAAATGAGTCAAATAAGGAGTAGGTGGAATTTTGTTTTGCACAAGAAAGAGATTAACAGCGGAAACAGCTGAAAATAGCGGAAATAGCAGTGCAAAGAGACTGAATGAACTTTTAAAATATCGCAAGGTTGTGCGAAAGTTTCTTGAAGATAAAAAATGCTTATGTTATAATGTTTAATAGAATTTTGGTACTTTTTGATGCATGATGGAGGGCACATTATGGCTGTATCATACAACAGATTATGGAAGTTATTAGTGGATAGAAAAATGAGCAAAGCGGATTTGAGGAAGCAAGCGGCAATAGCACCTAATACAATGACTAAGCTTAGGAGAGACGAAGAGGTGACATTGGGGGTGCTTGGCAAGATTTGCAAGACGCTTGATGTGGACTATGGGGATATTATGGAGTATGTAAAGGATTGAGTCCGGATTTTTGGACACCATTTCCTGTATACTTATATGTTGAATAAATAGTCTTTAATTTTTTAGACTTGGCAAGGAGGATAACCAATGGATTTGTTTGAAAATCTGTCTGATAATCAGATTGAAGCGGTAAAAACTATTGATGAGGACTTGGAAATAATTGCATGTGCAGGTGCTGGTAAAACCGGTGTTGTTACCCGTAGAATTATTAATATTTTAAAATCAAATCCAGATATTTTGCCTGAGAATATTGTTGCATTTACATTTACGGAGAAAGCAGCAGAAGAATTAAAGAGCAGGGTTTATAAATATGGTGAAGCAGTGTTGGGAAATACGAAGGGATTTGCCAATATGTATATTGGAACAATACATGGTTTCTGCCTGAAGATGTTACAGGAATATATTGTTCAGTTTCAGAAATTTACAGTTTTAGATGAAATTAAGACGAAGCTATATATTGAGAAAAATTATAACTTCTGTGGTATGCCGGATTTGTGGTTGAAAATATATACAGAGACCAATTTGTTTTTAAGTGTAATTAGTACATTAAATGAAAATTGGTTTGAACGAGACAAGTGGGATGAAAAAACTAGAACAGCAGTTGATAAATACAAGGATACATTCTATAGAAAGAATTATTTTGACTATTCTTTGATTATGCAGGAGATGCTTAATCAGTTGGAGAACAATAAGAATTTCGCAGATATCATCTTAAGTAAGATAAAGTATCTGACAGTAGATGAGTATCAGGATACAAATCCAATACAGGAAAGGTTGATTCACTTTATCAAACAAGGTGGATGTAATCTGTGCATAGTTGGTGATGATGATCAGACGATTTATCAGTTTAGAGGAAGTGATCCGGAGAATATACTCACTTTTAGAGAAAGATATGGAATCAATAAGTATATTGTTTTGGGAACAGATTATAGGAGTTCAGAAGCGATTGTCGATATTGGAAAGCGTGTTATTGTAAATAATGAGAAGCGCTTACCGAAGGTAATGGAATCAGGAAAACTTGTAAAATATGAAGAAGGCGATACGGTTTATAGGGAGTTTAATGAGTGCGATGAAGAATATGAATTCATTGCGAAGCGAATAAAGGCCTTACATGATTCGGGTGTTAAATATTCAGAGATGGCTGTTCTGCTTCGAAAACGTAAGCATGGACCGGATATTGCCAAAATGTTTGACGAATATGAGATACCGTACATTATTGAAGGCGTAAATGAGCTGTTTAGCACTGCTGAATGTCAGGCGGCAAAGGGAATATTTGATTATCTTGCCGGTACAATTGGAATGATGGAATTATTTCAGCTTTGGAAAAATATAGATTATGAATTAGATGAAAAGGAAATAGCAGAAGCAATTGCTACACTAAATGTAATTGATGTCAAATCCAAAAAATTCTATGGAGAGTTTGTATTACAGAAGGTATATCATGATTTTTTGCGTAGAATATCAATTGTAGATGAGAGCAATTCATCAGAGATTATTTTATATAATTTAGGAAAGTTTAGTCAGGTAATTAATGATTTTGAAACGATTTATTACACCACAATACCGGCTAACAAGCTTAGTAGCTTTTGCAATTTCTTAAAATACACCGCAGATGGATATTATCCAGAAGGACATATTGCGAATACATATATTAGACCGGATGCGGTGAATATTATGACAGTGCATCAATCCAAAGGACTGGAGTTTACTGCGGTCTTTATTCCACAGATGAATCATAATAACTTTCCGTCAGCAAAGATGGGAGGTAAGAGCATTTGGCATGTGATAGATAAAGATTGGATTCCAAATGCAGATCGATTTGCAGGAGGCGTAGAAGAGGAACGTAAATTGTTTTATGTTGCTATTACACGCACAAAGAAGTTTTTATTCCTAACCAGATCTCCTGGAAATGCAAGAGAAAAGAAAGTATCAGAGTTTATGGTAGATGCGAAAGAATCTCCATATATGCTTGGCTTTGATGAAAAAATGGTATATACAGGTGACCATATTCCACCTATGAGTGAGGATGCAGCCCCACTCAATCTTAATTTTTCTATATTACAGGATTACTTTGACTGTGCGTACCGTTTTAAGTTGTCCATGTTTTACGGATTTGTACAACCTATTGTACCGGCGTTAGGGTATGGTAAGGCAATGCATGAGATTGTTATGAACATACATAGAAGATTCTTAAGTGGAGAAACATTGTCATCTGAGGATATTGAACAGATTGTGAATGACAGCTTTTACTTACCTTATGCAAATCCTAAACTGCAAGATAACATGTTGGAAGGTGCAAAAAAATCCATAGCTGGATATGTAACTAAAAATCAGGATGATTTTGCAAATATAACAATGGCGGAAGCTGATATTGAACTGGATATGGGAGATGGAATAAAGGTAAATGGACGAATTGACTTGGTAAAACGTCGAGAAATATCCGGTGAAGAAAAAACTTATATCGTGGATTTCAAAACAGCTAGTCGAGAAGTTACAGAGTGTATTAATGCAGAACAGTTAAAAATATATGCATTGGGCTATCAGAAACTAACTGGGGAAACTGCAGATTATTTGGAAATCTATAATTTGGATAATTCTGAAAGAGAACGTCAGAGAGTAACAGAAGGATTACTTGACAATGTAAGTCGTGATATTAGAGATGCTGCATCGAATATACGAAAGAATGATTTGCCACGAAAATGTAGCAAGGAAAAATGTCAGAAGTGTTACTTGAACTACTTGTGTTTGAGTAAAAAGGAAAAACAGGAATATGAAGTATAGAACAGGAGAAACGTATGAGCAATTTGTCTAAAATCCGTCGGGATAAAATGATAGAGTTTTTGGAAACTTTAAAAGAACAGCATAGCGATGATGAGTCTTTGATTGCAATTAATCAAATTGAAAAAGAACTGGTATCAAAACGCTATGGACTTGTATGGGAAGAGCATGAGGAAGCAGTTGATGTAATGATGCGTGATAATATTCCGGTTTTTACGGAAGTGAAAGAACGCGAAATATGTATGGCGCCAGGAGGAAAATACAATTTTTTGATTGAGGGAGATAATCTGCATAGTTTAAAATTGCTTGAAAAGACACATAAAGGCAAGATTACTGTTATCTATATTGATCCGCCCTATAATACTGGTAAGAAAGATTTTGTTTATGATGATATGATGGTTGCATTGGACGATGGATTTAGACATAGTAAATGGCTTTCGTTTATGAATGATAGACTTTTACTGGCTAAGTCTCTATTAGCTAACAACGGAATAATATTTATAAGCATTGATGATAATGAACAGGCAACGTTAAAATTACTTTGTGACAGTATTTTTGGAGAAGAGAATTTTATTTCAATGTTATCAGTTGAAAACAATCCAAAAGGACGTAAGAATTCTAGTTTTGTTTCAGTTAGTAATGAGTATTGTTTATTATATGCAAAAAACAAAAACTCTGCATACTTTATTGAAAATATACCTAAGCCATCAAGTGATTTGACACTAGATGAAAATGGAGTATACGTTCATAACAGCGGAAAAAGAGTATTAGTAGGCGAAAATTCTTTTAATAAAAAAGTAGAAAATAAAAATTCGGATAAACATTATAGTGTGTATTTTAATGAAAAGATACAGGATATGCTTTTGATTAAAGATGAGGGTATAGATAAGCCTCATGAAGAATTATTAAAGAAAGGCTATAGAAGATATTATTCGTATTGTGGAAATAACTTTGTTGAAAACACCTATTCAATGTCGAAATTTGAAGAGCTTTTTTCAAAGGATGCTTTAGATTTTAAAGATAATAAAATATATGAAAAGAATTTTAGCACAACGATTCGAATAAAAAGCTTAGTAACTAATCGAAAATATGAAGCAATCATCAATAACAAAAAAGTAGAATATCAAATTGATGTTAAAACAACATCAGCGGGATCGGAGTTAAAATGTATTTTTAATACGTCAAAACCTATTTTTTCTAATCCTAAAAACGTCAGTTACATAAAACTACTAATTTCTTTGCTTGAAGATAAAGATATTACCGTGCTTGACTTTTTTGCTGGATCAGGAACTACAGCGCAAGCAGTTTTGGAATTGAATGAGGAAGATGGAGGACAACGTAAGTTTATTCTCTGTACCAATAATGAAAATAATATTTGTGAAGAGATAACCTATCAAAGAATTAAAACGGTTATAACAGGGAAAAGACAAGATGGAAGCGAATACTCAGAAGGAATACCTGCAAACTTAAAATATTATCATACTGATTTTGTGCCTAAAAGTGAGGAATATTTAGCAGATTCTTTGCTGAATCATGTAACTGAAATGATTCAATTAGAACATGGAGTTAGAATTGATGATGATTCCTATATCATGATTGTGAGCGATGATGAGGCTGATGAATTGGAGAAAAAATGGAATGAATACACTGATATAAAAGCAATTTATGTTTCTCAGGATGTGTTACTGACAGCATCACAGGAGGCACTATTTGGAAGAGTTGATACCTACATCATACCTGATTATTATTTTAACTTTGAATTAAGAGAGGCAGGGGAATTATGGTAAAAGGGATAAAAGACTTTGAATTTCAGAATGATTGTGTTAATTTCTTGATTCAAAAGACGGTAGAACGAGATAGCAAGAAAGTGATTACTGTTAAGGCGCCAACCGGTGCGGGAAAGACAATTATTTTGATTAAATATATTGATGAATATTTGAACAATACAGACAATAATACAGCATTTGTTTGGCTATGCCCGGGTAAAGGAGACTTGGAAGAACAAAGTAAGGAGCAAATGGAACGTATTACACCACAGAGAGATACGAGAAATTTATTGTATTCCTTACTAACTGGTTTTACGCCGGGAAGCATTACTTTTGTAAATTGGGAACTTGTAACCAAGCGTGGAAATAATGCGCTTAAGGATGGTGAGAGACAAAATCTGTTTGATAGAATTGCAGATGCCCACAAAGAAGGAACAAACTTTGTGGTTATCATTGATGAAGAACATACTAATAATACCAGCAAGGCGAACGATATTATAAATGCTTTTGCAGCAAAGAATATTATACGTGTGTCTGCAACAGCGAATAAAGTCAGTCATCAGGAGTATTATGAAATACCGGAAGATGAGGTTATAAATGCTGGACTGATTACTCGTGCAATTTATGTGAATGAAGGTGTAGATGAGGATAAACAGATTGTAAATGATTATGACTATCTGCTTGATTTGGCAGATGAAAAGCGAAAAGAAATTGCAGAAAATTATAAGTTGGTAGGAGCCAATATCCGTCCTCTTGTTTTGATTCAGTTTCCTGCCGGACAACCTGAAACTATTAAAGCTGTTGAGGAAAAATTGGAGTCCATGGGATATACATATGACAATGGTATGGTTAACATTTGGATGAGTGATGACAAGATGGTGTCAGATGATTTATCTGCTTTAGATGGTACACCTGCATTTTTGCTTATGAAGCAAGCTATATCTACCGGCTGGGATTGTCCTCGGGCAAAGATACTTGTTAAGTTGCGAGAAGGCGGAAGTGAGGAATTTCAGATTCAGACAATTGGGCGTATAAGACGAATGCCGGAACGAAAGCATTATGGTATAAATGTATTGGATTTTTGTTATTTGTATACGTTGGATACAAAGTATAAGGAAGGGTTATTATCCTCCTTGGATAAGGCATATCAGTTGCGGCGCTTATTTTTGAAAGATGAAGTAAAGGGTTTTTCGCTTACCAAAGAATTGCGTAATTTGGATTATGATGGCTTGGGCGAACGGGAAACTCTTCTAAAAGTACATGAATACTTTAAAACTACTTATTCATTAACCGGGAATAAAGAAAATAACAAAGTTAATTTGGCAGGAGTGGGCTACAATTTTGATGAAGAAATTGATAGTCACATTTTGCGAGGAATTTTTCGTACAACGGAGGAATTGACAAAGCAGGATGCACAGCGACAGATTGTGATGAAAACGCAGGTGAACACTCATACGCATGGTATATATTTACTACATGCGGTAGATGAAATAAAAAAGGTAACCGGTATGCAATCACAAAAGGTAAAAGCGATTCTGGAAAGAATGTTTCGTAAAGGAAAGAATAATAAATATAAATTCCTTGCATTAGATACGAACGCTTTTTATGCATTTGTTATTAACAATACGCAGAAGTTAAAAATGGATTTTAAACATGTTACCAGTCAGATGAATGTTCAGCAATCTTTTGTTTTGGAACCTAAGACAGATAAGTTTACAATTCCGGAACAAGAGATGTATAAGTTCAGTGAAGTTAAGAAAGAACAAGAATTCCGTTTATATGCATATTGGAAATACACAACTGCATTTTGTACCGATAGAACACGATCTTTACCCGAGAGATTATTTGAGCGTTACTGCGAAAATAATCGTGAGGTGAAATGGTTTTACAAGAACGGAGATGCCGGGCAGCAGTATTTGTCAATCGTATATACAGATGCATTGCAGAAACAGTGGTTGTTTTATCCGGATTACATTGTACAAAAAGAAAACGGAGAAACATGGCTTATTGAAACAAAAGGTGGCGAGGTTTCCGGACACAGTAAAAATATTGATATGCAAATGGGTAATAAATTTTTAGCATTTAAGCGTTATGCAGAACAGTATGGCCTCAAATGGGGATTCGTAAGGGATGAAGATGAACAGTTGTATATTAATAATACCGAGTTTGCAGAAAGTATGGCAGATGAACATTGGGTAGCGATTGAGGAAGAATTTTAATATCGATTACTTGAATCGAGATATAGGAGGCTGTTATGGCAGGATTTACAATTGATCTGGCTGGTAGAGTTAAGAATTTTGATTTGCCAAAAACACAACCACTAATTCCCTTGTTTGAGGCGGTTGTGAATTCAATATATGCTATTGAAGAAAGAATGGAACGTGAGGATTTTAAGGGTAAAATCGATATAAGGATAATACGAGAACCACAGGAAATTGCTCCAGTGGAAGGAATAAATAGTACAATAAATGAAATAATTGGTTTCAGTATTTCAGATAATGGCATTGGATTAGACGACAATAACATGAAATCTTTTTTGCAGTCTGACTCTACATATCGTGCAGAAAAAGGAGGAAAAGGAGTTGGTAGATTTTCGTGGTTAAAGGCATTTGATAATACAAAAATTACTAGTATTTATAAAGATGATGATATATGGGTAAAAAGAGAGTTTGAATTCTCTTTAGATAAGTTGGATATTGATGACTCGTTAAAAGAAGTAGAAGAAGCAGATTATTGTACAACGATAGAACTGATTGATTACAAACCAGTATATAGGAAGCATGTTGGAAAAAGTCCAGAAGTTATAGCAACAAAAATTATGCAGCATTGCATGATATATCTTATGTCTCCAAACTGCCCAATTATTAGCGTTATTGACGATGAAAGATATTGTATCAATGATATGTTTGAAAAAAGAATAACGAGAGATGATAATCCTGTTGATATTGTTGTTGGTGCTGAAAAGTTTTCTTTAGTAAATGCTAAAATTGAAGATGCGTCTGTGGGAGGAAGTAAGATTTATCTATATGCTAATGAAAGAATGGTAAAACCTATAGATCTTGATAAAATTTTAGTTGATTTGGATAAAAATATATATGATGATAAAGGATTTTATTATGTAGGGATATTAACAGGAAAATATTTGGATGATAATGTTGAAATGAATAGAACTTCATTTGATATTTCAGAAACTGCGGGTGAAGATGATATATCCATGGATGATATTGTATCAAAGGCAAAAGACCAGGTTGAAGAATATTTAAAAGATTATTTAATGGAAGTTCGTGAGAAAAAGGATGCAAGAATACGAAAATATATAACGAGCAGTGCACCGCAATTTGGTCATTTGTTAAAGTATATGCCTGATTCTATAAATGCAATTAAACCTACCTTAAGTGATGCGAAACTTGACGAAGAACTATATAGAATAAAAAGAAAATTTGATGTTGAATTAAAAAAAGAAAATCAAGATATGCTGGATAAAATGTCAACTGGAATAGATGATTTAGGACAATATGAACAAAAATTCAAGGAACAATTTGAGAAGATAAGTGAAGCAAATAAATCGGCACTTGCAGAATATGTGTATCATAGGAAAATTATTTTAGAAATGTTACGTAAAGGAATTCATTTAAAAGAGGATGGAAGATTTAATAAAGAGTCGTATATCCATAATTTAATTTATCCGATGAGAAGAACTTCAGAAGATATAGAGTATGAATCGCATAATTTATGGCTGATTGATGAGAGATTGGCATATTGTGAATATATTTCTTCGGATATTCCATTTGATAATAATCCAAAAGAAGAGCGCACTGATATTTTGATGCTTGATCATCCAATAGCACTATCAGACGAAAACAATACGGGAAGAGAGTTTGAAACAATAGTTATACTTGAGCTAAAAAGGCCAATGCGTGATGATTATGATGCAAAAGAAAATCCAATTCAACAATTATTGGGATATGTAGATAAGCTATGTACAAATAAGGTGACTGATAAAAATGGAAGACCCATTAAAGTGGGCAGCAATACCCAGTTCTATCTATATGCTGTATGCGATTTAACACCCAAAATGGTAAAGGTGGCAGAGGATAGAGATTTTATCGAAACTCCTGATAAACTAGGAATGTATAAGTATCATGAAAAGAAGCGAGCATATATTGAACTTATTTCGTACGATAAACTGATATGGGATGCTGAAAAACGAAATAAGGTACTTTTTGAAAAACTTGGCGTTTAGCAGTTAATAAGAATAGTATAACATGAAATAGAAAGTGAGTTGTTCAATTTGGAAAAAGTATTTGACCTTTCACAATTTGATGAATACAGAGAAGACAACAGAAGAGAAGTGAAAAAAGCGGAAGGTGGCTTGCCGGTTTCTTTGTGGGACACCTATTCTTCCTTTGCGAACTGCTATGGTGGAGTTATCATTCTTGGTGTCAAAGAAAATAAAGATGGTAGTTGGAGAACTACCGGTCTCCAGAATGCATCTAAACTACGCAAGGAATTTTGGGATAATATGAACAATCCCAAGAAGGTAAGCATTAATCTGTTGTCAGAAGATGATGTGCAGACCTATGAAGTTGGTGACAATAAAGATGTTATCATGGTTATTTATGTGCCTATGGCAAAGCGTGAGCAGAAGCCGGTGTACATCAACAATGATATTTTCAATGGTACTTTCCGTCGCAATTACGAGGGCGATTATCATTGTACCAGATTGCAGGTAAAGACGATGCTTCGTGATCAGACTGAGCGCACCATGGACATGGAAGTGCTTGATAAGGTTCCGATGGAAGACTTGAATTATGATACCATTCACGGATATCGGAACAGTCACCGTTCTTTAAAAGAGGGACATCCTTTTGAGCGTTTAAGCGACCATGAGTATCTGAGAAGCATTGGCGCGGCTGCTATTTCGGAGGAAGACGGAAAGTTGCATCCTACGGCAGCAGGTATGCTGATGTTTGGGGACGAGTACAATATTGTGCGACATTTCCCTGAGTATTTCTTAGATTACAGGGAAGAGTTGGACCCTACTACACGCTGGAGTGACAGATTGCAGTCCAGTTCCGGTGAATGGTCCGGAAATGTGTGCGACTTTTATTTTAGAGTTTATAACAAGATTATTAAAGACATTAAGGTGCCTTTCAAAATGGTTGGCGGCGAACGCGTTGACGATACTCCGGTGCACAAGGCACTTCGTGAGGCTCTGGCAAATTGCTTGATTAATGCCGATTATCACGGATTACGAGGTGTTGTTATCCGTAAGGAACCGGACAAGCTGGTTTTAGCAAATCCCGGTTATGTCAGAACGGGTAAAAAGCAGATGCGTCTTGGTGGCGAATCCGATCCCCGAAATAAGGCTCTTATGAAAATGTTTAATCTTATCAATATCGGTGAACGTGCTGGAAGTGGTGTTCCGAATATCTTTAATGTTTGGGCAGATGAAGGCTGGGAAGACCCGGTGATTGAAGAGAGATTTGACCCGGATAGAACAGTGCTCTCGCTTTCTTTCAAAAAAAGCGGCGATAGAAAAGCGGCGATAAAAAGCGGCGATAAAAAAGCGGCGATAAAAAGCGGCGATAAAAAAGTGACTAAGAAGACAAAAATGCAGTATGACAAAATTCTTGAATTTATGGAAGAAGGAAAAGAATATGGCATTTGGGATTTTTGTGAATTGTTGGGATTAAAGGAAAGTCGAACTAAAGATATTTTGAAGGGACTTTCTGATAGGATTGAAATTATTGGCAATAATCGTGACAGACGGTATAAGAAGAAATAATACTTTATTTCTATTCGCAATAATTTGCTTTATAAATAAGTCGTGGAAAGATTCATATAATGAAGTTATTTAATGGTTTTGATGGAAGGAGACAAATGTGTTTCATATTATAGATGAACATTTTTTTATGCCATTGGCATCTCCAAATAAGGTGGTATATTGGGAATGTATTTGTAAGTTGTTTTCCGTCATGGATCATCAGCTTTCTTTTGGTGTGGAAAGAGATGTTCTGGTAGAAGAGTTACAATACTATTTTGAAGCATCACAGGCAACAGATATTGTAGGGGAAGATGTGGAAGGAAAATCTGCAAGGGACAAAGCAAACTGGATGATTCGAAAACTGGAAAATTATGGATGGATTGACATTGAAACAGATAAAAGCTATGTACAAAGAGTTAATTTTAAGGAATATGCAGTCAAGGTAATAAGGACGCTCCTTGAGATTGCGGAAGGGAAACAGATTGAATATCAAGGATATATTTATACGATATACAGCCTGGTACGGGGAACGACAGACAATCCGGGTATTGTCCTTTTATCAATAGTTGAAAATACAGATATGCTGATTACCGGTTTGAAAAACCTAAGTTCCAGCATTAAACATTACATAGATGAATTGACCAAATATAAAACACCGGCTGAGATTATGAGTGTTCTTTTCAATGATTATATTGAGAATATCGTGGACAAGGCTTATCATCGGTTACTTACCTCGGATAATGTTTCAAAATTTCGTCCGGAGATTATAGAAAGATTGGAGAGTAAAAGCCGGAGTAAGTCTTATGTGGATAAAGCGAGCGAAGAACTGGCGGGCATTCGGGAAATTTCGAAGGATGAGGCAGAGGAACTGGTCTACCACTATATTCATCAGGTAATAGATGCCTTTCAGAATATGGATGAGATTCTGTCAGAGATTAATCGCAAGAATACGCAGTATCAAAGAGCAGCAATCAACCGGGCAAAGTTCTATTTGATAGGAGGGGAAGATGTCAGAGGACAGATTAAGGAAATCTTATCGGGGATGAATGAAAAAATCAACCGGGAAGAAATGGATTTGAGCGGAATTTATCGAATTGAATTTATGGATGAATTAATCCGGATTTACAGTTCTGCTGTATTGGATGAAAAGTCTCTATATACGCCGATTGAGGGAAAAAAAGCATTTGAACCCGAAATGCTTTTGGATACGGAACCGGATCAGGAATTTCGGGATGAAAAAATGAGACGGATGCTGGAAAAACTGGCAAGAGTTATAAATCCGGAAAAGGTAAATCATTATGTAGAAAAACACCTTGGTGACAGACGGGAAATGTTGGCCTCAGAGCTTCCACTGGAAAATACAGATGATTTTGTCAAGATGATCTATATCAGACTTTATGGGCAAAGAAAAAATATGAGGTATACGATTGCCGTAAAAGATATGATAAAAAAAGATGGCTATCGTTTTAATGATTTTACGATACATAGGAAGGAGCATTGATAGGAATGGATATTCTGGACGGAATGCTACAACGGGATAAAGACGATTTTTCAAGAATCTGCAATCGACTGCTTAGCTCTTGCTTTCTTTGTAAGAGAAATGAAACAAATAAGTCGGATTACTATTTTGTGATGAAATATAAAGAAAAGTTTTCTGAATGTTTTGCTCTCTTGGGATATCGTCTGGAAATAAATGAGGAATATGGGGTCATTCAATTGACAAATCCGCAGAATTATAATCGCTATAATATGAAGCTGTTCGAATCTGTTCTCCTATTAATTCTTCGGATCCTTTATGATGAAAAAAGAAGAGAGCTCTCTGTTTCGGATGAAGTAATTGTAAATGTGGGAGATGTTCATGAAAAATTTTTAAGTCTGAAAATCAGGGATAAGATGATTGATAAAACAACTTTTCGTAATGCAATTAGCACATTGAAAAGATTTCAGATTATTGAAATGCTTGATACCAATCTGACAGATGAAGAAGCACGCATCATTATCTTTGATGCAATTCTGATGGCTGTTCGAGTGGAAGATATAAAAGTTGCTTATGAGAAATTGGAGATTTACAGAAAAGGAGGAAAAAGTAGTGAAGAAGCTGATGAGAGTGAAGCTGATTAACTGGCATCGATTTACAAATACGACGATAGAATTTGAAAAATCTACTTTGATATCCGGTGAAAATGGTGCAGGTAAATCTACTCTTTTAGATGCAATTCAGTTTGTGGTAATCTGTTCCACGAATTATTTCAATAAAGCGGCACACGAAAATGGAAAGAGAAAACTGACAGGATATATTCGCTGCAAAACAGGGCGGGAAAACAGACCATATGAACGTAATGGTGAAATCAGTGCACATATTGCGTTGGAATTCTACGAAGAAAAAAGGGATAAGTACTTTGTGGTTGGTGCAGTGGTGGATTCTGCTTCTGAAGGACAGGAAAAAACGGCAAGATATCTGATGGATGGTATTCGCCTCGAGGATTCTCTATTCTTTCAAGGAAAGACACCGAAGTCAATTAATCAGTTCAGAACAACGAATGCTAAGAAGATTAAGCAATGGTGTACGACGGACAAAGAGGCCAGGTCTATGATCAAAAACAGGTTTGGACGAATTGAGGATAAGTTTTTCAGACTGATTCCCAAAGCTCTGGCTTTCAGACCAATCGACGATATCAAAGATTTTGTTTATTCATATGTATTAGATGAGAAAGAAGTGAATATTGATGTGTTGCGTGAAAATGTACGTACATATCAGGATTTGCAACGCACATTGGAGAATATGAAAATCCGCATTGGCAGATTGGAAAAAATAGGTACAATGCATGATCAGGCAGTGGATGGTTTGCAAAAGGACAGACAGTACGAATATTACCTTGCCAGGGTGGAAGCTGATCTGATTGGTGAAGATATAAATAGGATGCAATTAGAAATACAGTCTGATACTTTCAGACTGGAGGAACAAAATAAGCAGATTAGCCTGGTGAGAGCAGAACAGGCAGAGAAGCAGCAGATTAGAGACGATTTGCGGGCTGAGCTTGCAACGGATAAGGATTTTCTGGCAAAGGATGAACAGGAGAAAAAGCTGCGTTTATTGGAAGGTAAAAAGGAAGAAATGCTGGAAGAACGCAAACTACTCCAGAAAAGTATAGATATGGCGAAGGGGCAGTTGAAGAAACTGTTGGAGGTCAAAGATGTAGATAACTCTGTAAAAATTTATTACGAATATCTTTGCAAGAAAGATAAAGATATTAATCTGGCAGATATGAAAGATACGCTTTTGTATGTGATTACATATAAAAATGAAATGCGAGATAAGATATTCAAAAAGCGGGCTGAAGCATCTGCTGAAGAAGCAAGGGTCAGCAGCGAAAAGCAGGAGCTGGACAGAAAAATAGAACAATTAATGAAGAAAAAGTTATCCTATGCAGAAGATGTGGAACGTGTCAGAACGGCTATAAAAGAAGAATTTCAGCGTATTGGCAGAACACCGGAACCGCGTATTTTATGTGAGATGTTGGAAATCACGGATGATTCTTGGAGAAACGCAGTAGAGGGTTATTTGAATACACAGAGATTCTATATTTTGGTGGAACCGGAGAATTTTGACATTGCACTGGGAATATATGACAGACTTCGAAAAGAGAAAAAGGCATATGGGGTTGGACTCATTAATACACAGAATCTGGATCAGTATGATACAGCACCGGAGGGTTCGCTGGCTACAGTTGTAACTTCAAAAAATAAATATGCAAAGCGTTATATTAATATGATCTTGGGAAAAGTGCACATGTGCACACATTACCGGGATTTGAAAAACTATAAAACCTCAATTACAAAAGAGTGTATGAAATATCAGAACAATGTTGCCAGCGCCATAAAGCCGGCCATTTTTGAAACACCATATATTGGTCAGAATGCACTGAAAGTGCAGTTAGAACAGGCCAAAGAAAAAAGGGAAGAGATCAAGAAACAATTGGATCAGCTTCATGAAAAATTGGAACAGTTAGAATTTGTTCTGAAACCTTTGGAAACAGAGCATGATACAGATATAAAATACAGATTAGACGTCATTGGTGATTTACGTCATGTTGAACTGGAAATCAATAAATGCAAAGAAAATATTGCTACCTTGGAGAAGAACTCCAATATGATTATGAAACAAATACAGCTGTCAACATTAGAGAAAATACTGGGAGAGTTGACTGTTAAATTGGATTCTTTAAACAGAGCAGCAGGCAAAACGGAAGAAAGAATTAGCCTGACAAAAGAGCAGGTAGCAAATGGGCAGATAAAGCATACTGAAAAATCAGTTATTTACGAGGAACTGGGAACGAAAGCCGAGAATGCTCTGCCCGTTTGGAAGCAGGAATATGAGAAGCAGACGGAGGATAAGTCCTTCTCAGAGTTTCAGGTTAATTACTTAAGACGAAGGAAAGCGAACCAGACAATTGTGGATAAGGCAATCGACGCCATGAAGGAAGCCATGGGCGAATATAAAACAGCCCATGATTTTGGAGCACCGGCCACGATGGAAGGTTATCCGGATTTTGAAACAGAATATTTGAAGCTTAAGAATTCAGAACTTCTTCAGTATGAAGGAAAAGTAGATGCTGCCAGACAGGCAGCAGAAGAAGAGTTTAGAGAACAGTTCCTGTCCAAATTGCAGGAAAACATGAAGATGGCGCAGGCTGAGTTCAAAGAATTGAATAAGGCACTTGATGATATTGTGTTTAGCAATGAAAAGTATGAGTTTCTATATATGCCAAGTAAAAGGTATAGACAGTATTATGAAATGATCATGGACGATTTTAATGCTATGCAAGGCGAATCTATTTTTAGCGGTTTGTTCCATGAGAATCATAAAGCGGTGATAGAAGAATTGTTTGAACGTCTTGCATTGGATAATGACAATAATGCGAAAGCATTGGATGAATTTACAGATTATCGAACCTATATGGATTATGATATCCGCATCATTCATAGTGATGGTAATTATTCTCTGTATTCCAAGGTGTGTGAGGAAAAGAGCGGTGGTGAGACGCAGACACCATTTTATGTGACGGTAGCAGCATCTTTTGTTCAGCTTTATAAAAATAATATCGGTGGAGAAGCAATAGGTCTTGTGCTTTTTGATGAGGCTTTTAACAACATGGATGACGAAAGAATCGGTGGCGTTTTGGAATTCCTAAGAAGACTGCCATTACAGATTTTGATTGCAGCTCCCCCTGATAAAATACAGTATATCAGTCCGTTCGTTGAAGAAACGTTATTGGTAATGACGGATGAAAAGGTAAGCTTTGTAGAGAGGTATATCAATGGTGCAGTATGATCGCAAGGTAATAAATCATCTGTTGGATACATATGAGAATAGTTTGTTATCTACAGGGGAGAATAAGCGGATGATACAGATTGAGTTCCGTTTTACGAAAACATCGATCCCATCCTATTTTGATGAGAGTTCAAACGAATATGAAAGCATTCACGTTTTGATGAAACTATTGGAAAGCAAAAAGCTAATCCGTATTATTTGGAAGGATAACAAGCAGGATTATCTGGTTCAGAAAGTCAGACTGATGACAGAGCACATAGAAGAGGCTTATCAATATGTTGGACGCAAGCCGAAGAGGGGATTAGAAGAAACAAATATCACTTTACTTCAGAAATATCTGGATGTGGAAGCACCTATTACAGTGGATTTTGTCAGGTGTCTTCTGGAACGATTGCAAAATCATCAGTCAGTCAAAGAATATATTGCATTAGAAAATATGAAGGAAACGGAGAAGTTTCTTCGGGCATGTGTATTGGTAGAACAAAATAGGAAACCTTGCTATATCCGGGAATTCTCTATCATGCATTTTCAGGATTCTAAGTATTTTGAGCAGATAAAAAGCCGTATTGCTAAAGTATTCCGGCAATTTTCTGGGGAATATGCGGAAATGGACACCATGGAATTGCTGGCAGAATATGGTATTTATAGAACCCCAAATTATGTGTATTTTAAGGGGGATGCAAGGATATCAATTGGTGAGGAAATAGTAGATTTATCCCTGTTAAAGCAGGGAATCGGTATTTCCGGAGAAGATCTTGCAGGTATTCAGTTTTCTGATCTAAGCAGAATAAAGAAAGTAATCACAATAGAAAATCTTACTTCTTTTTTTAGATATTGGGAGAAGGATAGCCTTTTCATATACCTTGGCGGATATCATAACAGCATTCGAAGAACCTTGCTAAAAATGGTTTATGAGACAATTCCGGATGCAAAGTATTTTCATTTTGGAGATATCGATGCGGGAGGATTTTCCATTCTTCAGGATTTGAGGAAAAAGACCGGTATTCCATTTATGAGTTATCATATGGATTTGGATACATTAAAGCAATATAGGCAATATGGAAAGTGTCTGACTGAGACAGATCGAAAGAGATTGGAGAAAATAGGAGAAAAGAAGGAATTTGGCGAGGTAATTGGATTTATGCTGAAGGAAAACATAAAGCTGGAGCAGGAATGCATTATTTAGGGGTGGCTATAACCTATGAGAATAGGACTGTACAGGTTTGTTTATATGTTGTAATAACACGTAGAGTTTCGTGGAAGAATATAATTGACATAGTTTTCGTCAGAGAATATAATAAACTTAACAGAATAGAATATATATATCTAAACTATTAAGGAAGGAGAAAAGACGATGCTATACAATTATATAAAAGAACATTACAAAGAAGCGGAGCCGATTTTCTTTTCGGATTTGGAGCGAGAGGAAATTACGAAGTCTGCCTTAAATCAGCAGTTGAAGAAACTCTGTGATAAGGGATTGTTGCAGAAGTATGATACCGGAGTATATTTTATACCTAAGAAGTCTCTGCTAAATTCTACCATTGGTCCGAATGCGGATATGGTGGCGAGATATCGTTTTATTTCCAAAGGAGATAATGTTGACGGTTTTTATGGTGGCAATTCTTTTGCAAATCAGATAGGGATTACCACACAGGTTCCCCGGGTGGTGGAGATTGTAAGTAATAATACAAATTCGTCAGACAGAGAGGTGCGGATTGGCAACAGAAGATTTTATGTAAGGAAGCCAATTGTACAAATAACAAAAGAGAATGTGTATGTGCTACAGATGTTGGAGCTATTGAAAAATCTTGATGCATATTTAGATTATACTTATGATGAGGCACGGGAGAAATTTGCTGAGTATATCGCTATTCACGGAATCAAACGAAGTGATGTGGATTTGTACATCAGAAAATACCCGCTGGCGACATTTAAATTTTATTATGAATTGGGGTTAGATCATGTACTTGCATAAAGAAAATAGAGAATTATTTCGTGATGCAATCTTGTTGGCTTCACAGAAACTGGAAGTCAGTGAAGATATCGTTGAGAAAGATTATTATGTTACTTTGATTTTGAAGAAGCTTTCTACGATTGAATATCCGGTTGTGTTTAAGGGCGGGACATCTCTTTCCAAAGCATTTCATGTAATTGACCGATTCTCTGAGGATATCGACATTACATTTACAGAGCATCTGGGTGAAGCTAGAAGAAAGAAACTAAAATATAACATATTGAAGCCGATTGCGGATGAGTTAGGGCTTGTGATTCATAACTTCGACTCTATTGAAAGTGATAAAAATCTGAATCATTATGATTTTTATTATGAGTCAGTGGTAGGGGATAGAGTTATCAATCCAATTCCGCCTTATGTCAAGTTGGAAACATCCTTGATGTCCTATGCATTTCCTACAGAAGAAAAGGAGCTGGGAAATTATATATTGGATGCTCTCGGAACTGAAGAAGAGGAGTTTATTACAACATATGATTTGAGGACATTCCCTATGCGCGTTCAGTCATTGAACCGTACCCTGATTGATAAAGTTTTTGCTGTATGCGATTACTACCTGCAGGGCAAGGCACACAGAAATGCAAGACATTTGTATGATATTTATAAGCTGACAGAGCATGTGGAGATTGACGATGATTTCTTGAAGCTTGTAAAAGAAGTACGTGCCCACAGAATTGCTATGGGAAGCGAAATTGCTCCGGCAGCGCCTCTGGATGTCGATATTTTAGAGTTAGTCCGGAAAGTTTGTGATGAAGATTTTTACAAGGAAGATTATCGGGAGACCACACTCAAATTGATTTCGGATTCTTTAGAGTATGAGATGCTGAAGAAGCATTATAGGGAATTGGTGGAGAAAGTATTTGAGTAAATGTACACATAGATATGTCCCGTGTGTATATTTACTATGAGTATCAAACTCGTATCACAACACCCAAAATCATATAAATTTGCCGTTTACATTCATTTTCGCCCATGCTATATTATTACATAGGTGGACGGAAAAAAGCGGATTATCGTGATACGAATCTGCAACATTTCCCTCGGAAAAAGATAAAATAATAGGTAAAATACCCATAAAATGAGTCAAAAAACGGCAAAAACCGTAACAAATAAGTTTCTAAATATGACCAAATCAGACCGTGAGGGTGGACGTACTGTAGGTTCAGGACGTGTTGCTACAGTTATTGAGTAATCTTTGCTCTTGCATTGAATTGCTAAAATAAGTAAAATTAACCCGGAGAGTGTTCGCACTTCTCCGGGTTTTTTGCAACTTACACACAACCAACAAAGGGAGACATTATGGTTACTTGTAGAGACGTCAATAATTTGGATCTGGATGGAGTAGAACTGCTGACAGGGGAAGTAGGACTGGACAGAGTGGTATCCTGGACATATTTTGTGCAGACAAAGCCATATGTGGATCATATGAATCCGGGCAACTTCGCACTGATAGTAGTGGATTATCTGCGGTTTGATATTGAGCAGACCTTTGAAGCAATGGTGGAACTGAATGCACTGGGAATTTCCGGGCTTGCAATATCGATTGTAGATGACCGGGAAAAGATTCCGCAGGAAATGATAGATAAGGCGGTTGAGTTGAAGCTGCCATTGTTCTATATCCGGTGGGAAGGTGCTACCTTCGTGGATATTGCACAGAGTATCGGTCAGCTGATACTGGAAACCAATATTACGAATAAGAGAACCGGGGACTATCTATATAATCTTCTGTTTGGCTATGAAGTAAATGATAAATATATTGAAAAAATATCCAGCCAGTTTGGACTGACCTTCGACCGGGCATACCGGGTCGGAATCATTGTAATAGACCGGAAATATGGAATCAATCTGGAGCAGGATGAGCATACCTATCTTTATTATACGGATTGTCTGAACCGGGAAGTAATGCATATGGAAAATCACCCGATGTATATGCGTTTCTTAAATAAATTCGTGCTGCTGTTTGAGGCAACGGAGAATAAGGAGACAGAACGGCAGATTGAACAGTTGTTAAAGGGACTGGACAGCCGTCCACAGTTTGCAGGACTGATACACAGCACCTGTATCTTAGGTGCGGCATATACCGACCCATCTGAATTTGGCAAGAGCTATCAGGAAGCGAAGAATCTGATACCAAAGAAGGATTACCTGCCGAATCCCACCAATAAGAAGGTGCTCAGTGCCAGTTCCATGGGCATTTATAAATACATGTTTAACAGTGGAAATCAGCAGGAAATACTGGACTACTGTAATGACAAATTAAAGAAGCTTGAGATGTACGACCAGACCAATGGCGCATTTTTGGTGGAGACACTGCTGGCATATTATATGAGTGGATTTAATGTGGGAAAGACAGCAGAGGCTTTGTATATCCATCGGAATTCCCTGCAGTACCGCCTGAAGAAGATAGAAGAAATATTGGAAGTTGACCTGGAAGATTCCATGGAATATCTCGATATTGTAAACTGTATTCTGGTAAAAAGACTGATGTTTAATTAATGCACTGTGCAAAATGCATAATCAAATTGTGCATTTTGAAAGTTGAAAAGAAGAAAAAGAAAGTATACTATACTGTCTATCAGCAAAGACGCTTTGAGAGAATGAAATCTCAAGCGTCTTTTTTGATACTCTAGAGAAACAAAAAGTCGGCTTCACATTTGCATTTAAGGAGGAACATATTATGAATAAAAGAAAATTATTAGCATTAGTACTGACAGGAGTTATGGCAATATCTACATTAACAGGATGTGGTTCATCAGATACAAAAACATCCGATACAGATGTGAAAACCTCAGAGACAGCAGAGACATCCGATAAGAATGTATTAAGAGTTGGAATGGAATGTGCATATGCTCCATTCAACTGGACACAGGATACGGATACAACACCGGATGGAAGCAAAGCAGTTCCGATTTATGGTTCTGACTATTATGCATATGGATATGATGTGGCAGTAGCCCAGAAGCTTGCCGATGAGATGGGAATGGATTTAGAGATTCATAAAGTAGAATGGTCCTCCATAGGAATCTCACTGGATGCCGGAGATTATGATGTAATCATTGCCGGAATGGGAAAAACAGCAGAAAGAGAAGCTTCTTATTCATTTACAGAACCATATTATTACAGAGACAACTGTATCGTAGTAAAAAAGGGAAGTGCATATGAAAATGTAAAAGGACTTTCCGATTTGGCAGGAACCGGATGTAAAGTAACAACACAGTTAGGAACAGGATGGGTACCTCTTTTAGACCAGATTGAAGGTGCAGAACAGTCGGGAAATTACGAGACAACATCCGAGTGTTTCATGGCAATATCCAATGGCGTTGCAGATGTATGCGTTGTAGATTTGCCAACCGCACAGTCCGCAGCACTTACCAATGATGATCTTGTGATTATCCAGTTAGATGAAGATGATTCTTTCACTGGTGATGATGAAATGGTAAATGTATGTATTGCTACCAGAAAAGATGATACCGCATTAAGAGATAAAATCCAGGATGCGATGGATGCCATTGGCTGGAATGATAAAGCCAAAATGGATGAGCTGATGGATACTGTACTGACACAGCAGCCTGCAGCAAATTAGAAATATTTCCAGCGTAAGCTGAGTAACAGATAAAGTGAGGTAGAGAAATATGTTAATAGAAAATCCGAGTAATTCATTAGAGTGGATGATATTTTTAGCCCAGAAATATGCAAGTATGTTTATCAAAGGAACCTGGCTTACGCTGGAAATTGCTGTAATCGGAACACTGGTTGGTTTTGTATTAGGCTATATTGTCGGACTTGTAAATGATGCCAAAATCAGCGAGGGTGATAACATTTTCAAGAAACTTCTGATGCGGCTTTTGAAAGTCATTTTTACAGTATATGTAGAAATCTTCCGTGATACTCCAATGATTGTTCAGGCGATGATTGTATACTATGGAATAAAAATGCTGGGAGTAGAAATGACACCGGTATTTGCGGGTATTGTGGTAACTGTATTAAATACCGGAGCTTACATGGGTGAGACAGTACGTGCCGGAATCGGCTCCATTGATATGGGTCAGCGTGAAGGCGCATGGGCAATGGGAATGTCTCCATTTAAAACAATGTTGTATGTGGTATTACCACAGGCATTTAAAAATATTATCCCAGAGATGGCAAATACTTTCCTGACAAACCTGAAAATGACATCCGTATTAAATGTAATTGCAGTACAGGAACTTTTCATGGCTGCAAAAACAGTTGGAGGAAATTATTACAAATACTTCGAGTCATACCTGGTAATTGCAGTGATTTACTTTGTATTATGTTTTGTCTTTGATAAGATTTTCAAATTCATTGAAAAGAAAATGCAGGGCAAGACAGATTACGCACTGGCAATTGAGTATATGGACAATCAGTAGGAGGAACGGATATGGGAGAGACAGTAATTTCAATTAAAGATTTGAGCAAATCATTTGGAGACCATGAGGTTTTAAGAAAAATAGATATTGATATAGAAGCAGGAGAAATTATCTGTATAGTGGGTTCCTCCGGTTCCGGAAAGTCAACGCTGCTGCGGTGTATTAACAAACTGGAGCGGCAGACCTCCGGTAAAATCCTTTACCATAATAAGGAAGTTCGGAATGTACAGAAGGACATCAATGAGTATCGTTCCAAAGTGGGAATGGTATTCCAGTCCTTTAACCTTTTTAATAATATGACGGTATTACAGAACTGTATGCTCTGCACCAGAAAGGTGCTTCATATTTCCAAAGAAGAAGCCTTTAAACGGGCAATCACACATTTGAAGGATGTAGGAATGGCACCTTATATCAATGCAAAACCGGCACAGCTTTCCGGTGGCCAGAAGCAGAGAGTTGCTATTGCAAGGTCCCTTTGCATGAATCCGGAAGTCCTGCTTTTCGATGAGCCGACTTCCGCACTGGATCCGGAGATGGTAGGAGAAGTATTAAATGTTATGAAAGAACTTGCCAAAACAGGACTTACAATGATTATTGTTACCCATGAAATGGCATTTGCAAGGGATGTGTCCACCAGAACCATTTTCATGGATTCCGGCTTTGTGGCAGAGGATGCAGCTCCATCCGAACTGTTTACCAATCCAAAGAATCCGAGAACACGGGAATTCTTGAGTCGTTATTTAGCAGGTTAAAGGAGGACAGAAAATATGGAGAATTTTGTAATAACCTTTGCAAGAGGATTCGGAACAGGCGGAAAAGCAATTGCTTCCCAGCTGGCAAAAGAGTTAGGGATTCACTGCTATGAGAACCGAATCTTAACACTGGCAAGCCAGCTCAGCGGACTGGACGAAAATATTTTTCAGGAAGTAAATGAAAAAATGCGTGAGACCAGCGGATTTTCCAGCTTTTTGAGAGGGCTGCCAAGGTCAAGACGCTATATTTCCAGAAATGAAAAGTTCGTATCGGACGATAAATTGTTTGAATACCAGAGTGAGATTATCAAAGATTTAGCAGAAAAAGAGTCCTGCGTCATCGTCGGAAAGTGTGCCGATTATGTACTGAAGGGCAAGCCAAATGTGGTAAGCATCTACATTGAGGCACCGAGGGCATTCTGTGTGAACCGCACTATGGAAAATATGGGCGTAACGGAAGAAGTTGCTAATGCAACCATAGAGCGGACCGATAAATTCCGTGCAGATTATTATGAATATTATACCCACGGAAATTACTGGACGAACCCGGTCAATTATGATATGACATTAAACAGTGAGCGGGTTGGCGTGCAGAATTGTGTAAAAACCATTGAGCAGTACCTGATTATCAAGGGGTTGATTACCCCGGATATGATACATCCGGCAGGAGAATTAAAATAAGAGTTCGGGATAAGAGCTTGAAATAAAAGTTCGAAATAAAAGTTCGAAATAAACGTTCAAAATAAGAACAGAGTTGGAAAAATAGAAAAGATAGAAAAAAGCAGGAACACCGAAACTGGAACGGAGCTCCTGCTTTTATTTGCGCGAGTAGCGAGAAAAATCGCATGCTTGCATGCAGATTTGGCGAGCACCGTGATAACTCGAGAAACTCGCAAAGCGTGTTTCTCGTAGTTTGCGCGAGTAGCGAGAAAAATCAGATGCTTGCAAAGCGTGTTTCCTGTAGTTTTATTGCGAACAGGTCGGATTTTATATATAATGAAGTATAAAAATAATTCTGGGAGAAGAATTTATGGAAACGGGAATGATTACAACCGTGCTTTTGGTAGCATGTGCAACCATCTGCATTGGTGTTGGTATTTTTTACTATTTTATAAACAATACGAAAAACAAGGGGCAGCTCTGCATCCTGCTTCTGGGGATTGGAGGAGGAATTTGGGCACTGGGTTCGGCATTATATGGAAACTGTACGGATGACAGGCTTGCGCAGAATTTCTTTTGCATGACAATCATGGGATTTAATCTCTATGTAATTGCAACGGTAATTTATACAGCTTGCCTGATTGAAATCAGGATAAAGGGCTTTCGTCTGATGGCGGGACTGGGAATCCTGACTTCTATTGTAGATGGACTTTCTTTTGGAAGTATGCAGATTCGTCATTTTTACCGGATAAATGGAAGAACCTGTTTTACCACAGAATTTCATGGGATTGTCTTTTACCACTGGATGTATATTTTATTGTGCTTTTTGTTCTGCATCTATATGGCAGTATGCTGGTCGAAGAAAACCATGCGCAAAAGCCTGAGAAAATATGTGGCGTACATTGTTTTGGGAAATACGATTATGTTTCTTTCTACAATCCCTGATACGTTACTTCCGTTTTACGGAATCAAGTCCTATCCAAGCTCTGGCTATGGTGTAACGATTTCATTTCTGGTGACTGTATTTTTCAGTATCAAATATGAAACCTTTGGAATATCCAGACTGACGGTTTCAGATTATCTTTTCAGCCAGATTGATTATGGGGTGCTGGTATATGACTATCAGAGAAATCTTATTTTGCGTAATGCGAATGCAGACCTTTTATTTGGGATGAATGTGGAACAGCCTTTTGAAGAACTGGTAGCCTGCGAGGGCGAAAAGGAAGAATTTGCAGAACAGCTTTATCAGGGAAAATTAGAGCACTGCAAGGTAAAATGTCTGCAGGGCAATCAGATTTTGTCGGTGACATCTTCGATGGTCTGCGATGAATATGGTGAGATGCAAAATACTATCGTAACACTGGTAGATATTACTTATGAAGAAGAACTTTTAGAACGGCTTCGGGTGTCTGACCGGGCAAAGACCGATTTCCTTACGAATATGTCCCATGAAATCCGTACGCCGATCAATGGCATTATGGGAATGAACAGTCTCCTGCTCCGGCAGATTGATACACTGCCAAGAGAGAAGATTGCAGAATATGCAGGAAATATGCAGCGGGCCAGCAGAACCTTGCTTGCCATTGTAAATGACATTTTGGACATTTCTAAAATCGAATCCGGAAAGATGGAGCTGCTTTGCGAGGGTTATGAACTGGCATCTCTTATCAATGACTGCTATACGATAGTTGCCTCTAACTGCAAGAAAAAGAATCTGGATCTGTATATGGAAATTGATGAGAATCTTCCATCCATTTTATATGGGGATGATGTCCGCATCCGCCAGATAGTAAATAATTTCCTGTCCAATGCAGTGAAATATACCAAGCGTGGTCATGTTATTTTAAGAATTTCCTATAGCAGGATAGATGAGGAAAATATCAACCTGCGCATTGATGTAAAAGACAGTGGAATTGGAATCCAGAAGAAGGATATGGAGAATCTTTTCCAGAATTTCACAAGGTTAGAAGAGCATAAGAACCGCAATATCGAAGGAACCGGACTGGGACTGAGTCTGACGAAGCGTCTGGTAGATATGATGCACGGAGAAGTGCTGGTAGAAAGTCAGTATGGTGAAGGATCAACATTTACCGCAATCATACCGCAGAAGGTCATCTGTGAAGATGGCATTGGTGATATGAAACAGATTTTTGAAAACTATGAACTTTCTGCCGGTGCCATGATGCCAGTGCCTCAGTTTGCCGGCGTGCATATTCTTGTGGTGGATGATATGGAAATGAATCGTATCGTGGCAAAGGAGATGCTGCTGCAGACCGGTGCAATCGTGGATGTGGCAGGCAGTGGGGAAGAAGGGCTGACTCTGATGAAGGAGCAGCATTATGACCTTATTTTCATGGATCAGATGATGCCGGATATGGATGGCATTGCCACCTTTGCGGAGATGAAGCGAATTAATCATCAGAATAAAACTACACCAGTAATTGCTATGACAGCCAATGCCGTAAAGGGAGCGAAGGAAATGTATCTGCAGCATGGATTTGCGGATTATATTTCAAAGCCGATTTTCGAAGAAAAAATGTGGAAGATACTGGAACGTTTTCTGGCAGACAAGCAGACGGATATGAAGGCAGAGCATAAGATTGCAGCAGAAGAAGTCGTTGAGATAGAAGAAAGTTTTGGAACAGAAGAAAATAAGAAATCATTGCAGGAGCGTTTCCCATATCTTGATACGAAGCAGGGAATGTCCGTATGCATGGGAGATGAAGCGTTTTATTTTAAGATATTAAAAGTCTATCTGAAAGATGAGATGGTGGATACTCTGCAGCAGGATTATGAGGAAGGGGACTGGGCGCAGTATCAGATTCATGTGCATGGATTGAAAAATGTGTCTGCGAATATCGGAGCCATGGAGTTGTCTGAGCAGTTTAAGGGATTAGAGTATGCCATCAAGAATCGTGACATTCCGGATACGGATTATATCCGAAGTCATCATGATGAGGTGATGGAGGCGTACCAGGAGCTGTTGCGACGGCTGGAGCGGGACGTCTGAGAAGGAGGAAGAAAACATGGTAAAAATCGACTTAATTACCGGCTTTTTAGGTTCCGGTAAAACAACATTTATAAGAAAATACGCCCAGTATCTGATGGAACAGGGCATGAATATTGGAATCTTAGAGAATGATTATGGCGCAGTAAATGTGGACATGATGCTGCTGCAAGATTTGATGGGAGATAACTGTGAGTTGGAAATGGTAGCCGGAGGCTGTGATAAGGACTGCCACAGAAGACGTTTTAAGACAAAGTTAATTGCCATGGGCATGTGCGGATATGACAGGGTGCTGGTGGAGCCATCCGGAATTTTTGATGTGGACGAATTCTTTGATGCATTGCGGGAAGAACCGCTGGATCAGTGGTATGAGATTGGAAATGTAATTGCAATCGTAGATGCCAAGCTGGAAAAAGAACTGTCCGATGAGGCAGATTTTATTCTGGCATCAGAGGTGGCAGATACAGGCTGCATTTTATTGAGCCATGCCGATGAAGCTACAGAAGAAGAAATGGATGCAACGGTTGTACACCTCAATGAAGCCTTGGAGAAAATTCACTGTGAGAGAAAACTGGAAAAAGAGATTCTGCGTAAGAGTACACCGCAGCTTACTTCGGAAGATTTGCATCGGATTATGAGCAGTGGCTATGTAATGGAAAATTATGAGAAAATGGATCTGGAGGAACACTCCGGCTTCGAGTCACAGTATTTTATGAATGTACCGATGACGGCAGAACAATTGCAGAAGGTCGCAAAAGAAATCTTAGAAGACAGTTCCTGCGGAGCAGTATTTCGGATTAAGGGATTTATAAAAGCAGAAGATAATTCCTGGATACAACTCAATGCTACCCACAACGGAGTGCGGATGGAACCGATTCAGGAAGGTCAGGAAGTTATTATTGTAATCGGAGAGCATTTACAGCGGGATAGAATCGAAACATATATCGGAGCGGAGAGTGTATAAAGTCAAAACGATACTATAGTGTACGAATGGATAATACAAATGTGCATTATAATACACAAAAACATACAATATATTCTATTGATTCTCACAAATAGACTGAAAAAAGCAGAAAAAACAGGAAAATACAACTTTTTGTAAAAAAATATTGACAGAGCAAAACAGACGTGATATTGTATAACTGTTCAAAATAATAGACAAACAAAAGCGAAGGCGCTTACCAATCGGTAAGTGCCTTTTTTTCGCTAGAAACTCGCAAAGCGTGTTTCTCGAGTAGTGTGAAAGTCTATTGAACAAAACAAACCGGTTTAAAGAGAAAACAAAAAAGAGTAAAGAATATGTCAAGGAGGATTCGATTATGAAATTAAAAGACACAGGATTAAGCGTACAGGACATTAAAGATAAAGTAAATAAATATATGATTGAGACTTATGAGCGTTTCGATTTTCTGGCTGAGACAGCAGAAGGAATGTATCTCTATGATGAGAACGGAACACCGTATCTTGACTTCTATGCAGGAATCGCTGTAAACAATGCAGGAAACCGTAACCCGAAGGTAGTAGCAGCAGTCAAAGATCAGGTAGACGATATCATGCATACCTTCAACTATCCGTATACCATTCCACAGGCACTGTTAGCAGAAAAAGTTTGTAAGACCCTTGGCATGGACAAAATTTTCTACCAGAACTCCGGTACAGAAGCAAACGAAGCAATGATTAAAATGGCACGTAAATATGGAATTGAAAAATACGGTCCAAACAAATATCATATCGTAACTGCTAAAATGGGATTCCACGGAAGAACATTTGGAGCAATGTCAGCAACCGGTCAGCCGGGAAATGGCTGCCAGGTAGGATTCGGACCAATGACCTACGGATTCTCCTATGCACCATACAATGACCTGGAAGCATTTAAAAATGCATGTACCGAAAATACAATCGCAATCATGATTGAGCCGGTACAGGGCGAAGGCGGAGTACATCCGGCAACCATGGAATTCATGAAAGGCTTAAGAGAGTTCTGTGATGAGAAAGGAATGCTCTTATTGTTAGATGAGGTACAGACCGGATGGTGCAGAACCGGTGCAGTAATGTCTTATATGAATTATGGCGTAAAACCGGATATCGTATCTATGGCAAAAGGTCTTGGCGGCGGAATGCCAATCGGTGCAATCTGTGCAACAGAAGAGGTTGCCAAAGCATTTACTCCTGGTTCTCACGGAACAACCTTTGGTGGACACCCAATCAGCTGTGCAGCAGCTTTGGCTGAGGTAGGAGAGCTCTTAGACAATGACCTGGCTGGAAATGCAAAGAAAATGGGAGACTATTTCTCAGCAAAATTGGAAAAATTACCACATGTGAAAGAAGTAAGACATCAGGGCTTATTAGTTGGTGTAGAATTTGATGATACCATTTCCGGTGTGGAAGTAAAACATGGCTGCTTAGACAGAAAACTTCTGATTACAGCCATTGGTGCACATGTCATTCGTATGGTACCACCACTTATCGTATCCGCAGAAGAATGTGATAAAGCATATGCAATCATTGAAGAGACCGTAAAATCACTGGAAAAATAAGAATTTCATGAATCAGTGTCCTATAAATCGGGCACTGGAGGAATAACAGAAAGATAAGAATAGAATAAAAAAGATAAGAAGCAGGAAAGACGAGGATGTCACAGAAAATAAGTGCGTCCCCGTCTTTTTTATGCAGATAGTTGTCAGGCATCCGCAAGAAGCTGCCGGTGGCAGATTCTGCAGGTGGAAAAAATCGTATGTATATACATTAAGGAAGGGAAGCAAAATGGAACATCTTGTTATTACAATAGGATGCGAATATGGCGCAAAAGGAAATCAGATTGGGAAAAAGGTTGCACAGGATTTAGGCATCAAGTTTTATGACCGTGAAACGGTAGATGAGATTATCAAAGAAGTAGGAATTCCCAAAGATATTATGGAAAAGGTAGAAGAAGGAGTGACCATTGCCGGTAAAGGAGCAGAAGGCGATGTCAGAGGCTCTTTCTCCAAATACGCTGATTTGACAGAACGTGCAATTCACGTCCAGAAAACAATTATTCGAAAACTCGCAGCAAGGGAGTCCTGTGTGATTATAGGACGTTCTGCTGATTATATTTTAAAAGAACAGAAACCGATATTACGTATTTTCATTTATGCACCGGACGAAATCCGGGTAAAAAATGTAATGGAAAGCCACAATCTTTCTGCAGATGATGCAAAATTACTGATTGTGGAAAAAGATAAACGTTACCATAAGAGACATATGGCACTGACCGGAAGCAACCGTGGAGACAGACATAACAGGGATATGCTGATTAACAGCGATTTGCTGGGCGTGGATGGAACTGCGCAGTTGATTGAAGAAGTAGCCGGAAAAGTATTTCAGGAATAGGAGGTAGTAAATATGGAACAGAAGAAAACAGAATTCAATAAAGTATTTAATGCCTGGGATATTCTTGTCATTGCATTTGGTGCCATGATTGGATGGGGCTGGGTCGTATCCTCCGGTGGATGGATTCAGAAAGGCGGCGTGCTTGGAGCAGCTATCGGATTTGCCCTTGGTGGTGTCATGATATTTTTTGTAGGATTAACTTATGCAGAGCTTACAGCAGCTATGCCGCAGTGTGGTGGTGAGCATGTATTCAGTTACCGGGCAATGGGCTCGAACGGTTCCTTTATCTGTACCTGGGCGATTGTCTTGGGATATGTCGGAGTCACCTGCTTTGAAGCATGTGCATTTCCAACGATTCTGACCTATCTCTGGCCGGGATTTTTAAAAGGATATCTTTATACGGTAGCTGGATTTGACATCTATGCTTCCTGGCTGATTGTAGCTATTATTGTTGCATTTTTAATTATGATAATAAATATTTTTGGAGCCAAAACAGCAGCCATTTTACAGACCATTCTTACCATTATCATTGGTGGAGCAGGAATTTTGTTGATTGTGGCATCCGTCATCAATGGAAGTGTGGATAATCTTAACGGACAGATGTTTGCCGGCACATCAGCTGGAGGCGGAATTAAGGCAGTGCTTAGTGTTGCAGTGTTATCTCCATTCTATTTTATCGGATTTGATGTTATCCCGCAGGCAGCGGAGGAAATCAATGTACCACCGAAAAAAATCGGAAAAATGCTGATATTGTCCGTGGTACTGGCAGTGTTATTTTATTCACTGGTTATCATTGCGGTAGGTCTGGTATTAAAGCCAGATGCCATCGCAGCATCACAGGCTGGAACCGGTCTTGTAACTGCAGATGCCATGGCAGTAGCATTTAAAACATCGGTCATGGCAAAAGTAATTATTGTTGGTGGAATGTGCGGAATCATTACTTCCTGGAACTCCTTTATGATTGGCGGTTCCCGTGCTTTATATTCCATGGCAGAATCCTATATGATTCCAAGAACTTTTGCAAAACTTCATCCAAAGCATAAGACACCGTTAAATGCACTGATTCTGATGGGAATCCTTACGATGTTAGCACCGTTTGCAGGACGTGTCATGATGGTATGGATTTGTGATGCAGGTAACTTCGGATGCTGTCTTGCTTATTGCATGGTATCCATTTCGTTCCTGATTTTAAGAAAGAAAGAACCGGATATGCCTCGTCCATATAAGGTGCCGGGTTACAAATTTGTCGGTGTGATGGCAGTCTTAATGTCAGGATTTATGGTATGCATGTACTGTATTCCGGGAACCGGCGGCAACCTGATTCTTCCGGAATGGCTGATGGTAGGCGCATGGAGCTTACTTGGAGTTGTATTCTTTGTAGTCTGTAAGAAGAAATACAAAGAGTCCTTTGGTAGTCTGGTACAGCTTATTTCTGATGAAGATGCTGCAACATTGATGCCGGAGGCAGACGACGTAGAACTGGATCAGGTCATCGATGTGGCAATCGATCGTGTACTGGCGCGGCTGGCAGGATAATGGAATGTATAGAGTAAAGAAAGCAGAATATAGAAAATGAGAGGAAAAGCTATGAACGAATTTAATTTTTCAGTACCGCAGAATATTATCGTAGGAAGAGGCTCTATGGCAAAGCTTCCGGAAGTTGCAAAAAAAATGGGTGGAAAGCATGCATTTATCATATCCGGACCACATCTTAAGAAGATGGGACTGGTGGAGAAAGCCGCAGAATCCTTAAAAGCCGAAGGAATTCTGGTGGATGATTTTACGGATATCGAAGGAAATCCTTCCGTTACAACCGTGGAAGCAGCGACAGAAGCATTTAAGGCTTCCGGGGCAGACTTTATCGTAGCTTTTGGTGGTGGTTCCCCGATGGATGTGGCGAAGGCAGTTGGCGTAGTTGCAAAATACGGTGGAAGCATTACGGAATATGAAGGAGCACATAAAGTGCCGGGCAAAATTATTCCATTGGTGGCACTGCCAACGACAGCAGGAACCGGTTCCGAGGTGACAGCATTTTCTGTAATTACTGACCACAGCAGAGACTATAAACTGACGGTATTTTCCTATGAACTGCTGCCGGCATATGCCATTCTGGATGCAGATCTGATTACAACGGCACCAGCCAGCGTAGCAGCGGCCTGCGGAATCGATGCATTCATCCATGCAGAAGAGGCATATATTTCTACTGCCGCTTCTCCGTTTTCCGATGCCATGGCAGAAAAAGCAATGGAGCTTATCGGAGGAAATATCCGAAGATTTGTAGCAAACCGCACCGATGTGGAGGCAGCAGAAGCAATGATGGTAGGTTCACTGTTTGCTGGAATTGCATTTTCTTTTGCAAGACTTGGAAATGTACATGCCATGAGCCATCCGGTCAGCGCATTCTTTGATGTGCCACACGGAGTTGCCAATGCAGTATTGCTTCCAGTAGTAGCGGAGTATAATGCCTTAGCTGACCATGGAAGATATTATAAAATTTATAACTACATCAGTGAAATCCCGGCTTATGAAGATGAGTTTGAACCGATGATGTTAGTGGATGCCATCCGTTCTTTATGTGAAGCCATTGGAATTCCGGCAAATCTTACGGAAGCCATCAATCAGGCAAGAAAAACAGGAAGCATCAGCCGGGAAGCCATCGAAGAGAAAATAGAAGCAATGGCAGCAGATGCCATGAAGAGCGGCAATATTGCAGTGAACCCACGGTCATCCCGTCAGTGTGATATAGAAATGTTATACCGCAAGGCACTGTAAAACAGATATCTTTATCAAAAAGCATCCGCTAATATCATAAAAAATTTGAAGTGGAAAGTTTAAAATAGAAACCCCATAATAGAAATTTTCGAATGGAAAGCGAGGAAAATGTATGGATTACCTGTCACATAATGTATCGGTAAATTTAAAGAGACTGCGTCAGTCCAAGGGAATGAGCCTTGATCAGGTGGCAGAGCAGACCGGCGTAAGTAAGAGCATGTTAGCGCAGATTGAAAAGGGAACGGCGAATCCATCATTGGGCGTGCTTGGAAAGATTACAAGCGGACTGCGAATCGAATTTCAGACTTTAATTGAAGCTCCCCGTGTGGATTTCTGTCTGGTGAAGCCGGAAGAAATGATTCCAACCAAGGAACTGGAGGGACAGTATAAGGTCTTTACCTGCTTTCCGTTTGAGGATTCCCAGTCCGTAGAAATCTACCGGATTGACGTAGAACCGGGCGGTGTATACACCAGCGGAAGCCACGGCGAGCGGACGAGAGAATATATTACGGTAATCGACGGCACGCTGACCATAGAATGCCATGACCACAGCCAGAAAGTGGAAAAGAGTCAGGTCTATAAATTCGAAACAGACCAGCCACACATTTACCGGAATGAAGGAAGTGAGAAGGCAAGCTGTATGTGCTTTTTCTTAGACTATACAAATATTCGATAAATATAGCAGGCAATTGCGAAAGAGGTAGAATATTTGGAGTAAAGGAATTTTGAGGTATTTCATGTACGTTTATTTTCAGATGATGAAATACCACAGTTCTAAAATGCGTGTTTTTCTTTTGGTCATAAAAACAGTCTTTCCAATGTTTGTCAGAATAACTGTACGGTTCGTCGAAGTACAGATGCCTGATAAGGGCTGTTAGGGGCACTTGGAATTTCGTCTGGCAACGGGCAACGCTGGTACAGGGATGTACCAGCGAGGCACAATTGAACATGGATGTGAATTTGTGCCGGTTGCCAGATGAAATTAAGATGATATCGAAATTCCCAGTGCCCCTTGCAGGCATTATGTGGCATCTGTTCTCGACGGACAGTGCAGCGATTCTGACAAAGCAACCGGAAAGACAGTTTACCAGCAAGAAAAACACGCATTCTAAGAACTGTTGGCATTTCACATCTAAGAAAATCAGCTGTACATGGAAAGCCTCAAAATTTTTTGCTCAAAATCTTTCTCAATCCCTCATTCACAATTGCCTGGAATATTTATGGAAGAAATAGAATAAAAAAATATATATTTTACAAAGATTATACAAATATCAGACAAAGCAAATCTTGACTTGATTCATTCCGAGGATTAGAATGGAAAAAGAGAATGAATCAGGAGGTGAAATGCATGGACAGTTGCGATAGTACTGGGCGAAGTAGTATCTGCGGTGGCAGACAGAAGATGATTTTGGCGCAATTGGCCATGGATTTCAGGTAAGAATCCATACAGGACAATTGCTCTTTTTACGCTGGAAATGCGATATGTGTTTTCTGTAATTGTGCGGGTATCATCGGGACTGCTGCCGCAGGAAAATGATATAAGGAGGCAGAAGCAGTGGACGAGAAATTAAAAGAGCAGAATTATGTAGAAGAGTTAATAGAGATAATCCGTAGTACGAAGAGCAATGAGGAACTGCGGGATAAATTATCCGATTATCATGAAAATGATATTGCGGATGCATTTGTGCGTCTGGATGAAGAAGAACGAAAGAGATTATACCCAATCCTGGGAGCGGAACAGGTTGCGGAAATCTTTACTTATATTGATGACCCGGATCTATATCTGAATGAATTGGATCTGGATAAAGCGGCACGGGTTATTTCCTACATGGACTCCGATGATGCGGTAGATGTCTTAGACGAACTGGATGATTCCAAGCAGGCACAGCTGGTAGAGTTGCTGGATGAAGAATCCAGTCATGACATTAAGATGATTCAGTCCTATGGGGATGACGAAATTGGTAGCAAGATGACCACGAACTTCATTGTGATTAAGAATGATCTTACCATCCGACAGGCTATGCGGGAGCTGATTCGTCAGGCGGGAGAAAATGATAACATTTTGACAGTTTATGTTACTGATGAAGCAGGCAAATTCTATGGAGCCATTGATTTAAAGGACTTAATCATTGCCCGTGAAAATAATGCACTGGAAGATATCATCAGTACATCCTATCCGTATTTGCGGGATCATGAACAGATCAGTGAATGTATCGAGCGAATGAAGGACTATGCAGAGGACTCCATTCCGGTACTGGATGAAAATGATGAAATCTTAGGTGTTATCACATCTCAGGATATCGTAGAAGTTGTGGATGATGAGATGGGTGATGACTACGCAAAGTTAGCAGGTCTGACCGCCGAAGAAGATTTACAGGAAACGCTGGTAGAGAGTATGAAGAAACGTCTGCCATGGCTGATTATCTTACTGGTACTTGGCATGGGCGTATCTTCTGTAGTGGGGATTTTTGAGACCGTTGTAGCCGTAATTCCAATTGTCATGTGTTTCCAGTCGCTGATACTTGACATGGCAGGAAATGTCGGAACACAGTCGCTGGCTGTAACCATTCGTGTACTGGTAGATGAAAATCTTACGTCAAAGCAGAAACGTCATCTGGTAGGAAAAGAAATGCGTGTTGGATTTATGAACGGGCTTTTTCTGGGGATACTGGCATTTTTCTTTATCGGATTATATGTCTGGTTGTTAAAGAATAATCCGGTGAGTCATGCATTTATTATTTCAGGATGCGTGGGTCTTGCACTGATGATAGCAATGGTAATATCAAGCCTTGTGGGAACCTTGATTCCAATGCTTTTTCATAAGATTAAGATTGATCCGGCAGTGGCATCCGGTCCATTGATTACCACAATTAATGACCTGGTAGCAGTAGTAACCTATTATGGATTAGTCTGGCTGCTGTTGATAGATGTATTGCATTTTGCATAGCATAAAACCTTAGGATGACGAGGAAATAAAGGATGAATAAAATCCAGAATATAAAAGTCCTTTTTTGGGATATTGATAATACACTGCTTGATTTTGATGCGGGAGCAGAAGATTCCATGAAACAGGCATTTGCAGATTTGGGGCTGGAGTTTAAACCGGAAATGTTTGATGTTTTTCAGGAAGAAAATCATATTATCTGGGACAAAATCGAAAAGGGTGAATTATCAAGGGAAGACCTTCCCTATGTCCGCTGGCAGATTATATTAAAACGGCTGGGATTAAAAGCCGATGGTGTGGCAATGGAGCATGTGTTCCGAAGCTATCTTCATAATAGTGCAGTGCCGGTGAGCGGTGCATTGGAAACATTGGAAGCTTTAGCAGGAAAATACATATTCTGTGCAGCAAGCAACGGACCGTATGAGCAGCAGCTAAACCGTCTGGAGCGAGGCGGCATGCGTAAATATTTTACACATTGCTTTGTTTCGGAAAAGGTTGGCGTAGAGAAACCGAGCCTTCGTTTTTTTGAAAAATGTATGGAAGAATTGCCTGGAATTGAACCGGAAGAATGCCTGATGATAGGTGATTCCCTGACAGCAGATATTGCAGGAGGGCATGCTGCAGGACTTAAAACCTGTTGGTATCATCCGGAAGATGCCATAACCAATGAAAAATTAAGAGAGTTAGAGCAGCAGGCAGATTACAGAGTCAACAGCCTGCCGGAACTTATTACATTATTATAAAAAGATTTTGGTATTTTACGAAGCATCTGATTTATCCAGAGAAGTCGGTATCGCGCCAATTAGTATCAGCAGTGCTCCCAGAATTTCAAAAGGAGTCAGAGGTTCGTGCAAAAGCAGAACAGCAAAGATAACAACTGAAGGTGTTTGACAGAATAAGCAGTGTTCATTACAATGTTTTTAGAAAAAAAGAAATGGGGGAACAGGGATGTTAGAATGTAAAATTGAAATCGGAAAAGAAGAGCAGGATGCGCTGCTTGAAATCGCTTTGAATTCTAAGGAGTATCGAAAGAAAAGAAAAGCGGAAGCAATAAAATTTTTAATTCTGATTGTAGCTTGTATTTTGATTATAATATGGAGAGTAACAAATAGCGATACAAGGCTTGTTGTACTTTGCTCACTCCTGGCTGCATATAGTCTTTTTATGATATGCGGAGGAAGCAAGCTGATGCAGAAGACGGTATTAAAGAAATCTGTTACAGCAATGGATAAAGAACTAAAATCCGGTTATCGGAAGTATACTTTCAGTGAAGATGGAATTCTTTTAAAATCAGAAGTTTCAGAAGGAAATACTGCATGGACACTTTATAAGGATTGGGAAATCTATGGAAATTACATCTGCATCAGGAATCTGTCGAATGAAAATGTTCTTGTAAAACAGGATAAATTGTCGGCAGAAGAGAGGACATGGCTGATTGATTTACTGACCCGTCATCTGGGAAAAGCAGTAAATGAGAAATGAATGGAAAGAAAATAAATAAAAAATAGATGAAAAGAAAATGGGGAACAGAGATGTTAGAATATGAAATTGAAATCGGAAAAGAAGAGCGGGACGCGCTGTTGGAAATAACTTTGCAATCGGATGTATACCGGAAGAGAAGAAAAGTGGTAACGATTACTTCTGTGATTATGTGCATAATCTGTCTGCCGTCCGGAATGTTAAGCTTTATGCTTGGCAGGGCAGAAATGGGTTCACTTTTTATGATTCTTTGGGCAGCTTTTCTATATTTTGCATGCGGCGGGAAAAAGGTACAGCAGAAAGCACGACTTAAGAGATTTTACGCAAAGGCACAGAAGGCACTGGTAAGTGGTCACCGCAAGTATATTTTCAGTGAAGAAAGCATCAGCATAAAATCAGAAATAGCGGAGGGTGTGAATCTGTGGACTGCCTATAAGGACTGGGGATTCTATGAAAATTATATTTATATCAGAAATCTGTCCAATCAGGTGATTCTGGTAAGACAGAGTGAGCTGTCAGCAGAAGACCATGCATGGCTGGTGGATTTGCTGACCCGTCATCTGGGCGCAGCGCTGGCTTAGAGGAAGCAGAATGAAATGATGGAACGGAATCTTACTACAGGAAGTGTATTTAAAAATGTAATTATATTTTCGCTGCCATACCTTTTATCTTATTTTTTACAGACATTGTATGGAATGGCAGATTTATTTATCATCGGGCAGTTTGAAGGAGTTGCCAGCACTACGGCGGTATCCATTGGCTCACAGGTCATGCATATGATAACAGTTATGCTGGTGGGACTTGCCATGGGAACAACGGTCAGCATCGGACAGGCGATTGGAAGCAAAGATAAGAAACGGGTGGCAGAAGGAATTGGAAACACGGTAATCCTATTTATGGGAGTTGCCCTTGTGCTGATGATTGTGCTGCTTTTGCTGACAAAACCAATTGTAACAGTAATGTCTACACCACAGGAAGCAGTAATGGGAACGATATCCTATCTTACCATCTGCTTTATCGGGATTCCTTTTATTACAGCATATAATATTATCAGTGCAATTTTCCGTGGTATGGGTGACAGCAAGAGTCCGATGTACTTTATTGCCATTGCATGTGCAGCAAATATTGTCTTGGATTATGTATTTATCGGCGGTCTGCATCTTGGACCGGCAGGTGCAGCTCTTGGAACTACCTGCGCTCAGGTCATCAGTGTAATGATTTCCCTCGTTATGATTATAAGACAGCGGGAGAAATTTTCTCTTAGCAGAAAAGATTTCAGACCGAACCGAAATGTAATGGGACAGATTTTAAAAATCGGTATTCCCATTGCATTGCAGGACGGTTTCATCCAGGTGGCATTTATGATTATCACCATCATTGCGAACCAGCGTGGATTAAATGATGCAGCGGCTGTGGGAATCGTGGAAAAGATAATAAGCTTCCTGTTCCTGATTCCGTCCTCCATGTTATCAACAGTATCTGCACTTGGTGCACAGAATATCGGAGCGGGAAAGAGGCAGCGTGCCAATGAAACACTGCGCTATGCTGTGATGATTACAGTGGGCTTTGGAATTATCGTAGGAATCTTCATGCAGTTCTTCGCCAGTCCGGTGGTGGCGTTATTTACAGATGCATCGGATGCATCGGGAGCGGAAGTGGTACGTCTGGGAGGTCAATACTTAAGGGGATATGTCTGGGATTGCATGTTCGCAGGAATTCATTTCAGCTTCAGCGGATATTTCTGTGCCTGCGGCAAATCCGGCATCTCATTTTTACATAATATCATTGCAATTACACTGGTAAGAATTCCGGGCGTTTATCTGACTTCGACTTTATTCCCGGATACCTTATTCCCGATGGGGCTGGCAACGGCAGCAGGCTCCCTGCTTTCCGCAATCATCTGTGTTGTTGCATTTACAATCTTAAACCGGAAGGAAAGGCAGAAATGAACCAGCCATCTCTTAAGAAAATGACAGGCTTGGAGCGCCGATTGCGCTGCAGGATTTACTGGCATCCATTTTCTCTTCAGATGAAGCGGTTATTCTGGCGGCGGCAGATTACTTAAAGGCATATGCCATTGACTGTATGTTTACCGCAATCTTTTTCTGCTACACCGGATTTTATAATGGAATCGGCAAGACGAGATTTGTCATGCTTCAGGGAATCATCGGAGCCTTTGGCGTCCGTGTCCCGGTGTCCTATTTTATGAGCCTTCATCCGAATCCGTCCTTATTTGAGATTGGACTGGCGACACCGATGTCATCCATTGTGCAGTTGGTTTTATGCCTTGGATTTATGGTGATTTTAAAGAGAAGAGAAAGTAGTAAGTAGGAACTTAATTTCACAATATATAATATATGTTCAGTTGCAACTATTAGCCAAAAATGAAAAAAGATTGATTTTGGCTAATAGAAATAATATAATAAGCACATAATATGTATAAAGGATGGGTGCATATGAAACTGATAGAACGACGACAGTATTTGAATAAGTTAATTAATGTACTTGGAACTCCGGATATTAAAGTTGTTACAGGTGTAAGACGAAGCGGAAAGTCTAAATTGCTGGAAGCGTTTAGAGCATATGTTGAAAAAGAAATTCCGGATTGCAATATTATTCAGATTAATTTTAACTTACCGGATTATGATGAGCTGCTAACCTATCGTGCATTGTACGATTATGTAAATGAACATTATGTGGCAGGGAAGGAAAACTTCGTATTTATTGATGAAGTGCAGATGTGCAAGGATTTTGAAAAAGCAGTAAATGGATTGCATGCAAGTGAAAAATATGACATTTATATTACAGGTTCTAATGCTTTTTTACTAAGCTCTGATTTGGCTACATTATTTACCGGACGTACTTTTGAAATAAAAATGTATCCTTTTTCATTTGAGGAATATATGGAGTATTTCGAATTAAAGAATCAATATGAGGCATTAGATAAGTATGTATTTGAAGGTGGTATGGCAGGTTCCTATCTTTATAAAGATCAGGAAGCTAAATTTGATTATGTGGCAGATGTATTTGATACTCTGATTGTACGGGATATCAGAAAAAAATACAAAATACGGAATGTGCAGCTTATGGATAGAATTGTGGACTTTTTAATGGATGATATTTCTAATTTGTCATCTGCCCGTAGTATTACAAATACATTAGGAAGTATGCATGAAAAAATTCATCATACGACTGTAGGCTCTTATATGCAGTATTTGTGCAACGCATTCGCATTTTATAAAGTAAGAAGGTATGACATTAAAGGAAAAAAATATTTGTCGAGCAATGATAAATACTATCTGAGTGACCATACTTTTCGTTATGCAAAACTTGGAACAAAAAACATGGATTATGGTCGAATCCTTGAAAATATTGTGGCGATTGAACTATTGCGCAGGGGATATGAGGTTTACGTTGGAATATTGTATAAAAAGGAAATAGATTTTGTTGCAATTAAACGTAGCGAAAAAATTTATATTCAGGTATCTGATAACATAAGTGATGATAAGACTTTTGAAAGAGAGGTATCACCACTGCTGCAGATTAAAGATGCATACCCTAAGTATGTTATTGCCAGAACGAGACATGATGCGTATCAATATGAGGGAATCAAGATAGTCGATATTGCGGATTGGTTATTGGATAAATGAACTATTAGCCAAAAATGAAAAAAGATTGATTTTGGCTAATAAAAACACCAGTGATTTAAAAATGTAAATACGAGGAAGGCTTGCATAATTCCTCCTGTTTTCCACATACTACCCATACAGCACAAAAATGGAAAGTATGTAGGAAACAGGAGGAATTTTTAATGAAAGCAACAGGAATTGTACGTAGAATAGATGATTTGGGGAGAGTTGTAGTGCCAAAGGAAATCCGCAGGACACTGCGAATCCGGGAAGGTGACCCACTGGAAATTTTTACAGACCGGGAAGGTGAAATCATTCTTAAGAAATATTCACCCATTGGAGAACTGAGCCAGTTTGCCGGACAGTATGCGGAGAGCCTGGCACAGAGCACCGGGCATCTGGTATGTATTACCGACAGGGACCATGTGATTGCGGCTGCAGGAAACGGAAAGAAGGAATTCGAAGGAAAGCCAATCAGCAGGCAGTTAGAGGAACTGATTGAAGACCGGAAAAATATTCTTGCACAGCAGGGAGACAGCAAATTTGTACGAATTACCTTAGATGATACCGGGAACTATCATGACCAGGCAATCAGCACGATTATCTGTGAGGGAGATGCCATCGGAGCAGTCATTTTATATGAGAAAAATGATGCTGCAAAAATGGGAGAAACCGAAAGCAAGCTTGCTATTACAGCAGCCGGATTTTTAGGAAGACAAATGGAACAGTAGCCTTGTATCTTTTTATGGAACAGTGTAAAATAGAGCAATATGGAGGAATCCCATGTCCCATAAAGAGAAGAAAAAAAGGAAAAAGAAATACCGTGGATTCTGGCTTTTTGTAAAGCTGCAGATAGTTCTGGTGCTTCTTGTAATCGGCGGGCTGGCGTATTACTATTTTGGTGGATATGCCAGTCAGGTCAGTGCCATGCATGAAGAGGCAGTCCGGTTTGTAAAAGAGTCGACGAAAGACACTTTTCGGGCGGAGCAGACCAGTCAGGTATATGATGTGAATGGTACGAGAATCATGTCACTTCGTGGCACCAAGGATGTAAGCTATCTGACCAGTGATGAGATACCGGAAGAAGTCAAAGAAGCCATGGTCAGTATTGAAGATAAAAAATTTTACAGTCATGGCGGAATCGATTTTAAGGCAATTATCCGTGCAGTCTGGGCGATGGTGCGTAATGGAGAAGTAACCCAGGGCGGAAGTACCATTACGCAGCAGCTGGCAAGAACCATTTTCTTAAATAATGACAGAACGTGGCAACGAAAAATGGAAGAAATCTTCATAGCCACAGAGCTGGAAAAGAAATATACCAAGGATGAAATCTTAGAGTTTTATCTCAACAATATTTATTTTGGAAATGGATATTATGGTATTCAGGCGGCGAGCCGGGGATATTTTGACACGGACGTTTCATTTTTGTCATTGTCCCAGATTGCATATCTGTGTGCGATACCGAATAATCCGACGATGTATAATCCTTATAAGAACCCGGATAATACATTAGGAAGACGTGACCGCATTTTGAAAAATATGTATGAGGATGGCAAAATCAGCCGCAAGGAATATAAGGATGCCAAGCAGGAAACGATTGTGCTGAGCACCGCCGAGCCGGCAAAGCGTTATGATGCGGTAGAAACCTATGCCTGCTATTGTGCAACACGGGCATTGATGCAGCAGCAGGGCTTTGAATTCCGGACAGAGTTTTCTTCAGAAGAGGATAGAAAAGCCTATGAAGACCTGTATCAGGAGCAGTATAAAACCTGTGAACAGTCTCTTTACACCGGCGGATATAGAATCTATACGTCCATTGATTTAAGCATGGAAGAGCAGCTTCAGAATGCGGTGGATGAAAAACTGCAGGACTTTACCGATGTCAATGAAGAAGGCATTTATACATTACAGAGTGCAGCAGTATGCATTGACAATGAGACCGGTTTTGTAAAGGCAATCGTAGGCGGCAGAAGTCAGGAATATGATGGTCATATGTTAAACCGTGCCTACCAGAGTTACCGGCAGCCGGGCAGTGCCATCAAACCATTGATTGTATACACGCCGGCACTGGAGCGGGGCTATACCCCGGATACCATAGTGGAAGATGCGCCGATTGAGGATGGACCGGAAAATGCCAGTGGCAGGTATCTTGGCAGTGTAACCTTGCGTTATGCGGTAGAAAATTCCATTAATACAGTGGCGTGGAATCTTTTAGAAGAGATGACTCCCGCTACAGGAATTTCCTATTTGAAGGAGATGAATTTCGCAAAGCTGTCCTCAGAGGATGAAAGACCGGCGGCATCACTGGGTGGATTTACCAATGGAGTCTCTCCGGTAGAAATGGCAGCGGCTTATGCCACCATAGAAAATGATGGAAAATACCGGGAACCTACCTGCATTGTAGAGATACAGGATGCAGACGGAAACGCTATCTATCAGAAGATTGTGGATGAAAAGCAGGTTTATAAGACCAATGCAGCCCGCTGGATGACAAATATGTTAGAGGGCGTTCTGACACAGGGAACAGCGAAGGGACTGGCATTATCTGAGACCGCCAGCGCAGCAAAAACAGGAACCACCAATTCCAATAAAGATGGCTGGTTTGTAGGTTATACAAAATATTACACCACCAGCGTCTGGGTTGGTTATGATATTCCGGCAGAACTTCCGGGACTGACAGGAGCCAGTTATCCGGGAGAAATCTGGTATGATTATATGGAAAATTTACATAAAGAATTACCGTATGCAGATTTTGTGGCACCTCTTGGCACAGGTAATGATGCGGAGAGTGGCACAGATGTGACAGAGGATGATACAGCAGAGAATGATACCACGGGAGATAACGCAGCGGAGAATGATGCCGTAGAGAATGATGCCATAGGAGACAGCACAGCAGAGAACGACACCGTAGAAAACAATACTACAGGAGACAATACAGCTCCGGCAGAGGAAGAAAGGCGATAACATGGAAAAGAAAGCAGATTTAAAGACAATGACCTGGAAACAGAGAATCGGATTTGTCTGGGACTATTACCGGTTTGTAATACTGGCGGTAGTGGCAGTGATTATTTTAATTGGTGTGACGGTGCATCACTATATGACCACAAAAGAAGACGTTTCCCAGATTGTGCTGGTAAATGCCAAGAGTATGCCGGCGGATGAAGAACCGGATTTTTCGGAATTTATGGAACGATACGGATATGATACAGCAACCCAGGAGGTCGTTGTAAATGATGCATATTATGTGGATTTAACCAGTACAGATACCAGCAATCTCTATTCCTATCAGTCCCTGCAGACAGTGATTGCAGGCGGTGGAGTAGATGTCCTGGGTGCAGATGAAATGGTCTTTGAAAATCTTGCCCAGTCCGGTGCTATAGCAGATTTGACACAGTATTTTTCCAAAGACGAGCTGGAACAGTTAAAGGATTACATCTTCTATGTAGAGGATAAGGACACCGGAGATACTTTTGCGGCAGGCATCCGTCTGGGAGCCGGAAGCTGGCCGGTTGAGAACGGTTATTATGAAAAGGAATGTATCTTTGGCATAGCTCTTGGCTCCGAGCATAAAGAAGCAGCAGAGCAGATGTTCCGTTATTTGCTGGAAAAATCCAATTTAGACTAAAGAAAGCGCAAGATATAGACGATATAAAAATAAGAAATGGCACATTGTGTATATCTTGCGGAAAAATCTTGCGAAAGATGACAAAATGACCTATAATAAAACTACCTGGACCATGAGAAGATAAGGCAGATGAATCATAAATTATGGATGAAAAGATTTATAAAATAGGCGATTATGAATTCGAAACCTTAAGGGAATACAGGCAGGCGCAGGAAGATTTAAAGAAAATCAAGTATATTACCGACGAACTGGATATTTATGATCCGGAAGTAGCAATCCGGTTATATACCATGATGCGCTCGAAGAAAATCCGTTTTAAAAGCGAAATCGGAAAATCGTTCTTCTGGTGCATTTCAGATATTGTTGCGGATAGTTCGCAGAACATGATAGAAGAAAAGATTGCCAAGGAAGAAGCGGAAGCAGAAGCAAAGCTGCCATTTCATTTTACCTGGCAGAAGGTAGTCGGCATCGTATGTATTATTGTGGCGATAGCCTGCATCGGATATTATGCGATTTCGGAATATGCGGATTATAAAGCTGCTAACAGGCTTAAGGATTTACAGAATAAGAAACAGAATAATGTAGTAGAGCATCTTGTGACAGGAACGGAGCAGATGAATCCGGAAATCACAGAAGATGCAACCGAAACAGGAGAGACAACAGAGCAGCCGTTGATTATGTTAGAGGATTATGTTTCCCTGTATGCGGAGAACCCGGAATTAGTCGGCTGGTTACATATTCCGGATACGGATATTGATTATCCGGTCATGCAGTCTTCACAGGAAGAACCGGATTATTATCTGAAGCATGATTTTGATAAAAATGACGACTTGAATGGCACACTTTTTATCGATGCCAGAAATGATTACATAAACAGAGATACCAACATCATCATTTACGGACATAATATGAAAAGCGGAATGATGTTTGGTGAATTAAAGAAATATCTGGACGAAGATTTTTACAATGCCCATAAGACGATAGAGTTTAATACGCTTTATGAAAGAGGCGTCTATGAGATTATTGAAGTGGGATTATCGGAGGTTCAGTATCAGGATGAAAATGTATTCCGGTATTATAATTTTCTGAATGCAGATTCTGAAGAAGAATATCAGGAATATTTAAATAATGTGGCACAGCTTTCCGTATATGGCACAGAGATAGACAGTACATATGGAGACCAGCTGCTGACTCTTTCTACCTGCAATAATTACACGCAGGACGGAAGAATGTTTATACTGGCAAAGCGTGTGCAGTAGATAAGAAGTATAATGTATCAAGCAGATAAAGCTAGGAGAGATGAGAGATGCAGATATTGAAAAAAGGATTTTCTATTTTTGCAGCAGTATGTTTGCTGCTGGCAGTGATGCCGGGACAGACCGTCCGGGCAGACGAGACAACAGATGAAAATGGATTTACAGTAGATGACAATGGAACGCTGGTTGCCTATAGCGGACCTGGCGGAGCGATTACGATTCCGGAGTCTGTATCTACAATTGCAAGCGGTGTATTTGCATCCAACACATCCATTACCAGCGTGACAATTCCATCTTATGTAACAGGAATGGGAACTGCAGTTTTTTATAACTGTACAAGCCTTGGCTCGGTCAGCATAGAAGGAGATATCGGTTCTATTCCGGCAGAGACATTTTATAACTGTACAAGCCTTACCAGTGTATCAATCGGAACTTCAATTTCATCCATTGGTTCCCAGGCATTTGCAGAGTGTAGTTCATTATCCCAGTTTACAATTCCGGAATCCGTAGGAAGTATCGGAGACAAAGCATTTTATGATTGTACCTCTTTAACAGGAATTACAATTCCGGCTGGTGTTTCCAGTATTGGAAGCAACGTATTTACCGGCTGCAGCAGACTGGCTTCCATCAGTGTTGCATCAGGAAATGGTACATATGCATCCAGCGACGGATGTCTTTATAATAAAGCACTGACCAAATTAATCCGTTGTCCGGAAGGAAAATCCAGTGTGACAATTGCAGCCAGTACCGTAACCATCGGAACAGGAGCTTTTGCAAACTGCAAGTCCATTACTTCACTGACTGTTCCGGATTCTGTTAATACCATTGAAACAAATGCGTTCAGTGGCAGCGGCATCAGCACAATTTTAATTCCTGCAAGTGTAACTGCAATCGGAAGCCAGAGCAGCTGGAGTCCATCCACAATTTCCGGTTATTCAGGAACGCAGGCACAGGTATATGCAACAGGAAATGGAATCAGCTTCCAGAGCCTTGGCGGAGAGAATCCACAGCCGACTCCGGATAATGGAAATAATTCCAATACCAATGGTTCAACAGATACATCTAATAACAACAGTGGAAGTGGTTCAGCTACTACAGTAACAGGTGGTGGTACAGCAGTAACCGGTGGCAATGTGATTGGTGCAACCAAGAACAGCAATTCCGGTAAAACCGTAACCTCTGGCAACCATGAGAAAGACAGCACACCAAAGACAGGTGATGGTATCAATCCGGTATTCTTCTTATGTATTGGAGTATTATTAGTAGGTGTTTACTTTGTAGTATCAAACCGTAAGAAAACTGCATAAGCGATAGAAAAATAAAAGAAGTAATAAGCATAAGACAGTGAAAGAACAGAAATGTTCCGACACTGTCTTTTTTTTACGCGGGTAGCGAAAAAAATCTGAGAGAAAAGAAAAAGTCAGATTTGCCTGAGCAATAAAAATATAGTTGACAACAGAATCACTTATGTATATACTTTGATTTGCAAATAATTTGATAATCAAAATATTTGCAAATCAAAGTATATAGCAAAAAAAGACAAAAAAGGAGAACAAAATAATGTTAGAGAAATTAGCAGAATTAATCCAAGAGCAGTTAAACTATGATGGAGAGGTAACAGCAGAATCCAATTTCAAAGATGATTTAGGAGCAGATTCCCTGGATTTATTTGAACTGGTTATGAGCATGGAAGAGGAATTCGGTGTAGAGATTCCATCAGAAGACTTAGAGAAAATCGCAACTGTAGGAGATGTTATTGACTACTTAAAAGCAAAGGGCGTTGAGGAATAGAATATGAAAACAAGAATCACAGAACTGTTAGGAATAGAAGAGCCTGTTATCCAGGGCGGAATGGCATGGGTTGCAGAATATCATCTGGCTGCTGCAGTATCTGAAGCAGGTGGACTTGGTATTATCGGTGCAGCCAGTGCTCCTCCTGAAGTGGTTCGGGAGCAGATTCGCAAGGTGAAGGAACGCACCAGTAAACCATTTGGTGTCAATGTCATGTTGATGAATCCAAATGCACCGGAAGTGGCAAAGGTGGTAGTAGAGGAGCAGGTTCCGGTTGTTACAACAGGAGCTGGAAATCCAGCCAAATTCATGAGTCTCTGGAAAGAAGCGGGAGTCAAAGTAATTCCGGTAGTAGCAAGTGTTGCCATGGCAAAGCTTATGGTCCGCGGTGGCGCAGATGCTGTTGTGGCAGAGGGAATGGAATCCGGTGGTCATATCGGTTCCACGACAACCATGGCATTGGTACCTCAGGTGGCAGATGCCATTGATGCACCAGTGATTGCAGCCGGAGGAATTGCAGATGGAAGGGGAATGGCTGCAGCCTTTATGTTAGGCGCAGAAGCAGTTCAGATGGGAACAAGATTTGTGGCAGCCAAAGAATCTATCGTACATGCAAACTACAAAGAGAAACTGATAAAATCCAAAGACATTGATTCTGAAATAACAGGATCCAGTACCGGACATCCAATCCGTGTCATCCGTAATAAGATGAGCCGTGAGTATCTGAAGATGGAAAAAGAAGGCGCAACATTAGAAGAGTTAGAACAGCTTACCCTTGGTTCCCTTCGCAAAGCGGTGATGGACGGCGATGTGGTAAATGGAAGCCTGATGGCAGGTCAGATTGCCGGAATGATACAGGATGAATTGTCCTGTAAGGAAATTATTACTTCTATCGTATCAGAAGCAGAACATCTGATGAATCGGAAATAAGGAGAAGAAAATGAGTAAGGTTGTATTCATGTTCCCGGGACAGGGAGCACAGTATATTGGAATGGGCAAAGATTTCTATGATGCCTGTGAAGAAAGTAAAGCCGTATATGAGCTTGCTTCAAAAGTAACCGGACTTGATATTGCAAAGCTTTGTTTTGAAGAAAATGATGATATCAATATTACAGAATATACACAGATTGCCATGCTGACCACAGAAGCAGCAATCTATGCAGCATTAAAGAAAGCCGGAAAAGAACCGACAGCCTGTGCAGGATTAAGCCTTGGAGAATACGGTGCATTAATTGCATCCGGTGTCATGAGTATGGAAGATGCATTTCGTGTCGTTCGTGCAAGAGGAATCTTTATGCAGGAAGCAGTGCCAACCGGTGGAGCAATGGCAGCTGTTTTAGGACTGGATGCAAAGACCATTGAAGAAGTATGTAATAATACCGAAGGAATTGTATCTATAGCAAATTATAACTGCCCGGGACAGATTGTAATTACCGGAGAAGAAGCAGCAGTAGAAAAAGCCGGTGCAGCATTAAAAGAAGCCGGTGCAAAACGTGTGGTTCCATTAAAAGTAAGTGGACCATTCCATTCTGCTATGTTGACCGGAGCCGGAGAAAAATTGGCAGAAGTACTGGAAAATACCAAGCTGCAGGAATTTAGCATTCCATATGTAACCAATGTGACAGCAGATTACGTTACCACAACGGAACCGGTAAAAGAACTGTTGCAGAAGCAGGTATCTTCTTCCGTAAGATGGCAGCAGAGCATCGAGCGTCTGATTGCAGATGGTTATGATGAATTTGTAGAAATCGGACCGGGACATACCTTATCCGGATTTATGCGTAAAATCAACCGGGATGTCAAAACCGTAAGCATTGAAAACCTGGAGGATTATAAAGCGTATGTTGGAGAATAAAGTGGCACTGGTAACCGGTGCAGCCAAAGGAATCGGCCGTGCGATTGCCCTTCGTCTGGCAAAAGACAAGGCAACGGTAATTGTAAATTACAACGGCAGCAAAGAACGGGCAGAAGAAGTAGTAAAAATGATTACCGATATGGGTGGCAGAGCAGAATCCTATCAGTGCAATGTGGCAGATGATGAAGCATGCCAGACCATGATCAGAGACATCGTAAAGAAATACGGACATCTGGATATTCTTGTAAATAATGCAGGAATTACAAGAGATAATCTTGTGATGAAGATGAATGATGAAGAATTTGACGCAGTCTATGAGACAAACTTAAAAGGCGTATTCCATACTCTTCATCATACATCCCGTTATTTCTTAAAACAGAAAAGTGGAAGAATTATCAATATATCATCCGTATCCGGAATTACTGGAAATGCCGGTCAGGCAAATTACTGTGCAGCAAAAGCCGGAGTCATCGGATTGACCAAGAGTGTTGCAAGAGAACTTTCTTCCCGTGGCATTACTGCAAATGTAGTAGCACCGGGAATGATAGAGACGGACATGACAAAAGATTTACCGGATACCGTAAAAGAAAATATGCTTCATAACATTCCGCTGGGAAGAATCGGAAAGCCGGAAGAAATTGCAGCAGCAGTAGCATTCTTAGCATCCGAAGAGGCAGCTTATATCACAGGACAGGTGCTGGCAGTAGATGGCGGAATGACCATGTAGATATAGAAACAGCTGGTGATGAGCGGCGTGAGATGGATTGTTTAGATAGAGAGGATAGGAACATGAATCGTAGAGTTGTAGTAACAGGATTGGGTGCAATTACCCCGATTGGAAATAGTGTGCCGGAATTCTGGTCTGCAGTAAAGCAGCAGAAGGTAGGCATTGGAGAGATTACACATTTTGATGCAACAGACTATAAATGTCATCTTGCAGCAGAAGTAAAAGATTTTGATGCAAAGGAATATATGGATTTTCGTTCTGCAAAGAGAATGGAAGCATTCTGCCAGTTTGCTGTAGCGGCAACGAAAGAAGCACTGGAGGATTCCGGTCTTTCTATGGAAGCAGAGGATGCATACCGTGTGGGTACTTCCATCAGCTCCGGAATTGGAAGCTTACAGGCAATCGAAAGAGAGCATAGCAAATTATTGGAAAAAGGACCGGGAAGAGTAAATCCTTTATTTGTCCCGATGATGATTTCCAATATGGCAGCAGGAAATGTATCCATCCAGTTTGGATTAAAAGGAAAGAGCTTAAATATTAGTACTGCCTGTGCGTCAGGAACGAATGCCATTGGAGAAGCCTTCCGTACCATCCAGTATGGTGATGCAGAAGTAATGGTAGCAGGTGGAACAGAAAGCTGCATTACTCCTCTTGGAATTGCAGGATTTACCTCTTTAACCGCACTTACTTCTTCGGATGATCCAAAACATGCATCCATTCCATTTGATAAAAACAGAAGCGGTTTTGTAATGGGTGAAGGTGCAGCAATCGTAATTTTAGAAGAATTAGAACATGCGAAGAAACGTGGAGCAAAGATATATGCAGAAGTAACCGGATACGGCTGTTCTTCAGACGCATATCATATTACCTCACCGGCAGAAGATGGTGCAGGAGCAGCAACCGCAATGACCAATGCATTGAAGGATGCCGGAACAAGTCCGGAAGAAATTACTTATATCAATGCCCATGGAACCAGTACCCATCATAATGATTTATTCGAGACAAGAGCAATCAAGCTGGCGTTTGGTGAGCATGCAAAAGACATCCGGATTAATTCGACCAAATCCATGATTGGACATCTTCTTGGAGCGGCAGGAGCCATCGAATGCCTGACCTGTGTAAAAGAAATTGAAGAAGGTTACATTCATGCAACGGTAGGTTATGAGACACCGGATGAAGAACTGGATTTGAATTACTGTAAAGAAGCGTATGAAGAAGAGTTGCCATATGCTATCAGCAATTCACTGGGCTTTGGCGGACATAATGCAAGTCTGCTTCTGAAAAAATATCAGGCATAAAAGGAGATGGAACAATGTCAGTACTGACAACGAAAGAAATCATGGAAATCATCCCGCACCGTCATCCGTTTCTTCTGATTGATACCATCGAGGAACTGGTACCGGGACTTCGTGCAGTAGGAAAAAAATGTGTTACCTTTGATGAACCGTATTTTGCAGGACATTTTCCGGGAGAACCGGTAATGCCGGGCGTTTTAATTATAGAAGCACTGGCACAGACCGGTGCAGTGGCAATGCTCTGTCAGGATGAATTCAAAGGAAAAACCGCATATTTTGCAGGAATCAACAATGCAAAATTTAAGAAAAAGGTGGTTCCGGGGGATGTACTTGTTTTGGAAACAGAAATCATAAAAGTAAAGGGACCGATTGGAATTGGAAAGGCAACCGCAACAGTAGATGGAAAAATAGCTGCAACAGCAGAGTTGACATTTGCGATTGGAAGTGGTGAGTAAAGTGAGCAGATTACTGGATAAAATCAAGGAAAATAAAGCCGTAAAGGATGCTACAGAAGGTATTTTACAGGAAGAAAAAAAGAAAGAAGAAGTACTTTGTAAAGCCTGTGGAAAAATGGTAAATAAAGCAGAGGTGGTAAGAAACCGTTACGTCTGTTATGAGTGTGGAGCATATTTCCGTGTAAAAACCGGAAACCGTCTGAAGATGGTATTAGACCCACAGAGTTTTGAAGAATGGTTTGCAGAAGAGCATGGAACGAATCCATTGGATTTTCCGGGCTATGTCGATAAGTTGACAGCAGTCCGTGAGAAAACCGGATTAAAGGAAGCGGTAACCGTAGGAAAGGGTAAGATTTACGGAGAAGACGCAGTGATTGGTGTGTGTGATGCCAGATTTATGATGGGAAGCATGGGCCATGCGGTTGGAGAGAAAATTGCGGGGGCAGTAGAACGTGCCACGGAAGAAAAACTTCCGGTTATCCTTTTTTGTTGTTCCGGCGGAGCCAGAATGCAGGAAGGTATTGTATCCCTGATGCAGATGGCAAAGACAGCAGCAGCTTTAAAGAAACATTCCGACGCAGGACTTTTATATATTTCCGTGTTAACTGACCCGACAACCGGAGGCGTGACAGCAAGCTTTGCCATGTTAGGCGATATTATTTTAGCAGAGCCTGGCGCATTAATCGGATTTGCCGGAGCGAGAGTAATCGAGCAGACCATCGGACAGAAACTGCCGGAGGGATTCCAGAGAGCAGAGTTCCAGTTAGAGCATGGTTTTGTGGATGCAATTGTAGAGCGAAAGGATTTAAAGAAACGTCTGTATGAAATCCTTCGTATGCATAAAGTAAGTGGATATGCAAAATTTGACCCGGCAACCGAAGTAGACGGAAGACCGACAGAGCTGATGCGGGAGCGCGCTTACAATACAAAGGAAAAGAGTGCCTGGGAAAAGGTTAAGATGGCACGTAAGGTAGATCGTCTGTCCGCAGAGGATTATATCAACAGTATCTTTATAAAATTCATAGAATTTCATGGAGACCGTTATTACAGGGATGACCCGGCAATTGTGGGCGGTATCGCATACCTTGACGGACAGCCGGTTACAGTAATCGGAATCCAGAAAGGAAAGGATATGAAGGACTGCATGCGTCATAATTACGGAATGCCATCTCCGGAAGGATACCGTAAAGCAATCCGTCTGATGAAGCAGGCAGAAAAATTCCATCGTCCGATTATTACCTTTGTTAATACAGCCGGAGCATTCTGTGGTATGGAAGCAGAGGAAGGCGGACAGGGAGAAGCCATTGCAAGAAATCTTTATGAAATGTCAGGACTGAAAGTTCCGGTCATTACCTTTATGATAGGAGAAGGCGGAAGCGGCGGTGCATTGGCACTGGCAGTTGGAAATGAAGTCTGCATGATGGAGAATGCAACTTATTCTGTGCTTTCTCCGGAAGGTTTTGCATCCATTCTCTGGAAGGATGGCAAACGTGCCAAGGAAGCTGCAGAAGTAATGAAGATAACTGCAAAGGATCTTTTAGAACATGGTATTATTGAGAAAATTATACCGGAGTATGGTGGAGCAGATGATGAGGCATTGAGTTCCATTGCAGCTTATATGCATAAATGCATCCGTGAATTCTTAGAATCATACGAAGGAAAGAGCGGAGAAGAAATTGCAAAAGCACGTTATGAACGTTTCCGTAAATTTTAAAGGAGCAGAGCATGAACATTCGAATATGTGGAACTGGAAGTGCGTTACCGGAAAGAAAAATTTCCAATGATGATTTGAGTCAGATTATGGATACTTCCGATGAATGGATTTCCAGCAGAACAGGAATAAAGACAAGACATCTTGCAACGGAAGAGACAACAACATCCCTTGCCACAGAAGCAGCGAAAAAAGCACTTGCAGATGCGGACATGAAGCCGGAAGAAGTGGAACTTATCATTGCAGCCACTGTAACTCCGGATCATCTCGTGCCGACACTTTCCTGTGAAGTGCAGCGGGAAATCGGAGCAGTGAATGCCGTAGCCTTTGATCTTGGCGCAGCATGTTCCGGATTCTTATTTGCATTAAGTACAGCACAGGCATATATTGCCAGTGGCAGATTTAAAAATGCACTCTTAATCGGAGCAGAAGTACTTTCTAAAATTATGGATTGGAATGACCGCAGTACCTGTGTCCTCTTTGGAGATGGTGCAGGAGCAGCCGTAGTCCGGGCAGACGAGGAGAATCTCTGTCACGTGGTACAGGGCTCAGATGGTGCAAAGGGACTGGTGCTGGCTTGCAAAAACCGTCCGGTAAATAATCCGTATCATAAGATGGACGGTCCACTGGATTATGTGAGCATGAATGGACAGGAAGTCTATAAATTTGCAGTCCGTATGGTTCCGGCAACCATTACAAAGGTATTGGAAGAAGCAGATTTACAGACAGATGATATTTCGTTGTTCGTATTGCATCAGGCAAACTTAAGAATTATCGAGGCAGTAGCAAAGCGATTAAAACAGCCAATGGACAAATTTCCGGTAAATCTGACGGAATGTGGCAATGTTTCGGCAGCAAGTGTGCCGATTTTGCTTGATAATATCAACCGGCGTGGTATGATACATAGAGGAGATAAAATTGTACTGGCCGGTTTTGGCGGCGGACTCACCTGGGGCGCTGCAGTACTGACCTGGTAAAGGAGATAAGAATGAACACGGATAAAACCTTAAACGACATTCTGGTAAAGCTGTTTAATGATTTGATGGAGATTGAGGAGAAATGCTTGATTACTGGAGAATTCATGAACATTTCCGGAAATGATATGCATATTATAGAAGCAATTGGTCTGGATGAACCCAAAAGGATGTCGGAAGTGGCAGCAAAGATGAATGTTACAACAGGAACCCTGACAAAAGCAATTGAAGCACTGGAACAGAAAGGTTATGTAAACCGGTGCAGAAATGACAAGGATAAAAGGGTGGTCCGTGTATCACTCACTGATTCCGGAGTCCGGGCATATGAGCATCATGCACGTTTTCACAGCAATATGATACATGATATCAAGGAAAGCCTGACTGACCAGGAAAGTGAGATTCTGATTGAAACACTGGGAAAACTGGTTAAGTTCTTCCAGAAGAAATATGAACCATATCTGAAAAATAAAAAATAGCATATTTATACAAAAAAAGAAGTGGAAAATAAAAGCAAAAAGCTGTTTTCTACTTCTTTTTAATTACAAAAATGAATTTTTCTGGTACAAAACTTGCAAAAAATGAGAAAAAGTACACAAAAGTATAAAGTTTTTGGCATAAATATGAAAAAAACGTTGCGAAAAAATTCATTTCATACTAAAATAGTAGTGTTGATGTATATATAATACTCAAATTAATATGTAAAGGAGATATAATATGAGCTACGTTGATGAAGTATTAGAAAGAGTAAAAGAAAAAAACGCTTCTGAGCCAGAATTCCTTCAGGCAGCAGAAGAGGTACTGGAGTCTTTAAGACCAGTAATCGAAGCAAATGAGGAAAGATATCGTAAAGAAGCATTACTTGAGAGATTAACAGAGCCGGATAGACAGATTAAATTCCGTGTACCTTGGGTAGATGACAAGGGACAGGTTCAGGTTAATACAGGATATAGAGTACAGTTCAACAATTCTATTGGACCGTACAAGGGAGGTCTTCGTCTCCATCCTTCCGTAAATATCGGAATCATCAAATTCTTAGGATTTGAGCAGGTATTTAAAAACTCTTTAACAGGACTTCCAATCGGCGGTGGTAAAGGTGGTTCTGACTTTGACCCTAAGGGAAAATCAGACCGTGAAGTAATGGCATTCTGCCAGAGCTTTATGACCGAGCTTTGCAAATATATTGGCGCTGACGTTGACGTTCCAGCAGGAGATATCGGAACAGGCGCAAGAGAAATCGGATACATGTTTGGACAGTATAAGAGAATTCGTGGAATGTACGAAGGTGTTCTGACAGGTAAAGGACTTACTTATGGTGGATCTTTAGCTCGTACAGAAGCTACCGGATATGGTCTTTTATACATTACAGAAGAATTAATGAAATGCCATGGCGAATCTATGGAAGGTAAGACAGTTGTTGTATCTGGCGCTGGTAACGTTGCAATTTACGCTATCGAAAAAGCACAGCAGATGGGTGCAAAAGTTGTTACCTGTTCTGATTCTACCGGATGGATTTATGATCCAGAAGGAATCGATGTTGCATTACTGAAAGAAGTAAAAGAAGTAAAACGTGCTCGTCTTACCGAGTATGCTGCAGCAAGAAAGAGCGCAGAGTATCATGAAGGCCGTGGCGTATGGCAGATTAAATGTGATATCGCTCTTCCATGTGCTACACAGAACGAGCTTCTTATCGACGATGCAAAACAGTTAGTAGCAAACGGATGTAAAGCAGTTTGTGAAGGTGCTAACATGCCTACAACCTTAGATGCAACTAAATACTTACAGGATAACGGAGTATGGTTCATCTGTGGTAAAGCTTCTAACGCAGGTGGAGTTGCAACTTCTGCATTAGAGATGAGCCAGAACTCAGAGCGTTTAAGCTGGACATTCGAAGAAGTAGATGCTAAGTTAAAACAGATTATGGTAAACATCTACCATAACATTGATGATGCTGCAAAACGTTACAACATGGAAGGTAACTATGTAGCAGGAGCTAACATCGCAGGCTTCGAGAAGGTAGCAGAAGCAATGCTTGCTCAGGGTGTTTGCTAGGCATTGAGCACTTAGCAAATTCGAGCGTAAGCGAAGAATGAGGTTAGTGCGAAAGCCCATCCCGAGACTTGATGAAAACGAGTCGTAGACGAAGTTTGAATCTTAGTCGAGTGGATGTCATTGAGCACATAGAAAATAATAACCCCACATATTGCTGGAAACAGCAATGTGTGAGGTTTGTTTTATACACATCCCATCCAAACCTTTATTTCCAGTGGAATTTCTTTCCTGCTTGGAGTATAATAGAACGAACAACGGGAAGAAAAAGAGACCGGAGGCAGTATATCGATGCAGAAAAAAGAAAGAAATGAAGAATTGGAATATATAGATGACCTTGAGGATGTCGAAGAAGCGGAAGAGTCAGAGGACTACCGGGAAGAATTAGAAGAACCGGAAGGCGGAAATGCAGAGACCGGAAGTGGCAGGAAGAGAAAAAAGAATTCTGATGGAAAGAATGCAGCTTCTGCAGCAGGAGAATTTCTAAGCTGGGTGCTTACGATTGTAGCAGCTGTCCTGATTGCTATGTTTTTAAACCGCTTTGTATTGATTAATGCAGAGATTCCATCCGGTTCTATGGAGAATACCATTATGACCGGAGATAAGCTGATTGGATTCCGCTGGGCGTATCTGTTTTCAGAGCCGGAACGTGGAGATATTATTATCTTTAAGTTTCCGGATGATGAGAGCCAGAACTATGTAAAACGTGTCATTGGCTGTCCGGGAGATACGGTAAAAATAGAAAATGGCAAGGTGTACGTCAACGGAGAACTTTTAGAAGAGGATTATCTGAAGGAAACCTGGACAATAGCTACGGGACCTTATACCTTTGAGGTGCCGGAAGACAGTTATTTTGTAATGGGAGATAACCGAAATAATTCCTATGATGGAAGATACTGGACCAATACATATGTTAAGAAAGATAAGATACTTGGAAAAGCAATTTTCCGGTATTGGCCGTTGAAGGATTTTAAAGTCTTGAATTAGTGGAAAATGAATAAGGGAGCAAAAAAGGAGAAGATTTATGATAACATTATTAGCCCGGATATTTATCCGGGAAGATGACAAACCGGAGAAGGTACGGCTTGCCTACGGTACTTTATGTGGTATTGTTGGCATTTTACTAAATGTATTACTGTTTACAGGAAAATTTATTGCAGGAACCATCAGTAAATCCATCGCAATTACCGCAGATGCTTTCAATAACCTGTCAGATGCAGGCTCCTCTATAGTAACGCTGCTGGGCTTTAAGTTAGGAGCGGCAAAGCCGGATCCTGAGCATCCATTTGGACATGGAAGAATGGAATATGTTTCCGGACTTGTAGTTGCTGCGGTTATTTTGATTATGGCGGTAGAACTGATACAGGATTCTGTTGGAAAAATTCTTCATCCGGAAGCAACAGAGTGCTCAGCATTAATTATCGTGATTCTTTTGATATCCATTGCGGTGAAGCTATATATGACCTTCTACAATAGAAGAATTGCAAAAAAGATTAATTCAGCAGCTATGCGGGCAACTGCCATGGATAGTTTAAGTGACAGCATTACCACATCTGTGGTTTTAATTACTACATTGATTGCAGAATTTACATCGGTCAATATTGATGGTTATTGTGGTGTAGCGGTGGGACTGTTTATCTTATATGGTGGAATTAATGCGGCAAAAGAGACATTAAATCCATTGCTGGGACAGCCACCGGAGGAAGAGTTTGTAAAAGAGATTGAAGACCTGGTACTGGAAGAAAAAATGATTATCGGTATTCATGATCTGGTGGTGCATGACTATGGTCCGGGTCGTCTGATGGTATCACTTCATGCGGAGGTTCCGGCAGAGATGAATATCCTTGTAATACATGATATGATTGACAATGTAGAAATGAAACTAAAAAAGGAACTGCATTGTGAAGCTGTGATACATATGGATCCTGTAATTACCGGAAGTAAGGAACTGACAGAAATAAAAGAGACGGTTGCTGGTATTTTAAAGAATATTGGTGAAGTGCTTACCATGCATGATTTCCGTATGGTGCAGGGACCGACTCATACCAATCTTATCTTTGATGTAGTGATTCCATTTGGCTATCGTTCCAGTGATGATGCAGTATTAAAAGAGCTGGAGCATCAGGTGAAAGAAAAGCTGGGAGAACAGTATCATATTGTTGTCAATGTAGATAAGAATTATGTGAAATAAGGGAATATAGGATAAGCAATATAAAATAAATAGCGAAGCCCCTATGGGAGAAGTCTGATAGAAGAATTCATCCCATAGGGGCTTTATAATTTACGCATGTTTCTTGTAGTTTAATTCTGTGTCAGCGGAGTATTAATTGCATTTTCTACTGACTGGTCAGTTGCTGTACCGGCACCACTTAATGATTGCTCAGAGGACTGCTCTGTGGATTTCTCAGTGGTCTGGGTAGAACCCTCTGTATCAGTAGAAGGCTGTTCGGTTTCAGTAGTAGGTTCTTCCGTATGCTCTACATCAGGATCCTCATAGAGGAACTCGTTGGAGCTTCGGAAGATGGTACTGCTGGAACCTACAATGTTAGCAACAATGGTATCGCCGTCTTCAATATCATCAAGATTAATCTTTAACATAGTGCTTCCTAAGAAGGAAGTGGATACCTTTTCTCCATTTACATAAATCTTCGTCCATGGAGTAAATCCGGAACCATAAATACATAACTTATCGTCATCGGATTTCCATACGCTGTTGATTGTTACATCATCAATACCCATAATCAAATCACTTGCAGGATATTTATCTGTTCCATTGTAAGCATAACGTTTTCCGTAAAGGAGGTCATACTGTAAATTCTCTAAGTTCTCATCGTAAGAAGCAGAACCCTTCTGGCTCTGGATGTAAGAGAACATGGTTCCTTTGTGGATATCGAGCTGATTGGTGATATTTGCCAATAATTCATAAGCAGCACAGTCAGCATCCTGTTTTGGTAAACCGAAGTTGTTCCAGGTAACATATTTGGTTTTGAAAATGTCACCGGATACCATATCGTCATCGGTAAGTCCCATAGTAGGAAGGTGGTCACCGAAGAATACAACGATGGTCTTTTCATCACGTTTGGAAAGCTCTTCGGTTAAGTTGCCGATGAATTTATCTACTTCGTGAATCATGTTAATGTAGTATTCCCACTGATTGTTAGAAGCTTCATCTGCGGCATCGCTTACTGCAATTTCCGGATTCTCAAGAATCTTTTCGGTAGGATAATCACCATGTCCCTGTACGGTAATGGTATATACCAGGTCTGACTGGTCAGGTGTGGAATCCATAGCCTTTAAGGTTTCACTGATTAAGATGTTATCAGTTGACCAGGAACCAAGTGGTGTGTATTCCTGAATGTTCATACATTCTTTACTGGTAAAGCTGTCAAATCCCATCAGGGAGAAAGCGTTGGCACGGCTGTAGAAGTTACCACCGTTATTATGTACAACGTGTGTACTGTAACCGAGACTTCCAAGGTCGGAAGCAATGCTTTCACAACTGTCAATTTCTTTTAAAGTAGTTTTATAAGGATACTCGCCGGTACCAAAGTATTTCATGCTCATACCGGTTAATACTTCAAACTCAGTGTTGGCTGTTCCGGCACCAACAACAGGTACCTCTAAGTAGCCGGAAGAGTAATTATTTAATAAGTTATGGAAATTTGGAACCGGGTCCTCTGAAGTCTGTAAGAACTTAACATCAGAAGGGTCTACAAAGGATTCCAGTAAAACAACAATAATATTTGGTGTATCTTCTGCAACTTCGGTAGTTTCTTCCGGAACAGAAGCCTCTACTTTAGCAATACGTTCTTCGGAATAATTGTCCGGCTTTTTCATACCACGGTCAACAACGCTGGATGAGAAGCCGTAAACGAAACCGTAATTCTCATAGCCCTGTGCAATATTTGCAAAATAAGAAGCAATAATATTGTTAGACTGGGCGGCCTTGGTAGTTACCGGTAACATCAGGAAAATAACGGCAACCATAAGCGGACTTACAATCCAGTTGATTTTGCCCTGATATTTTGGTCCTTTGATAAAAAGCCAGATACAGAAAAGCAGGAAAAGACCGACTACGATAATAACGGCGAGTGCTTCACCAAAGGTAAAGTATTTGGTGTTCTGCATGGCAAATAAATCAGACAGACATTTTAAATCTGTAAAACCAAATGGAGTTACACGTTTGGAAAGAATAACACCATTGATGGTTCCAAGGAAAATCCAGAAGCCGCTGATTAAGAGACGGGCAAGTGCTCTTCTTCGAATCAGGTAGACCAAGGATAAACTTGCAAAAATAATAAATGAGTTATAAAGGTAAGCCATCGTGTGTCCTGCAATAAAGGAAAATGCAGAAAGCACATTTCGTCTGGAAATACATTCAATCACCAGAACGAGGAAACAGGACAGTAACAGATGGAATACCAAAGAGTATTTGTTCATAATCACAACTGCACGGTTAAGATGCGGATGCGGTTTCTTCTCCCGGTTCTTAAAAGTATTTATTTTGGTTTTTAGTTTTAGAAATAAGTTCTTGCACTTATTTGAAAAAGAATGTTTTTCTTTCATAATAATGGTTCTCCTCCCAGTAGATTACATACTTTTTACATATAATTTACTTTTGACTGAATAAGGATATATCTATTTAAGAAAAAAAACAACGGTAAATCTCGATAAAAATTTATTAATATTTCTTTAAAAAGAATCCAAAATGTATAATAGAAGGGAAAGAAGTTGGCAAAAAAGCCATTTTGTGCTATCCTTTTTTTATAAAAACCAGGTTCACAGAGGGGTAAATGGGTGAATCTGACAGTAAGGTGAGGAAAGAGAAATGCTGGAATTAAAAGACATTAGTTTTCAGGTAAATGATGAAACAGCGGACAAGGAAATATTAAAAAATATCAATCTGAAAATAGAAGACCGGTTTGTGGCAATTACCGGACCAAACGGCGGAGGTAAATCCACGCTGGCGAAGCTGATTGCCGGAATAGTAACACCGACTTCCGGACAGATTTTATTAGATGGAGAGGATATTACCGGATTGTCCATTACCGAGCGGGCAAGAAAGGGAATTAGTTTTGCTTTTCAGCAGCCGGTAAGATTTAAGGGATTGACTGTAAAAGATTTGATTACACTGGCATCGGGAAAGGATATTTCCATCAGCCAGGCATGCTCCTATCTTTCCGAGGTGGGACTTTGTGCAAAGGATTATATTGACAGAGAGGTAAATGACAGTCTTTCCGGTGGAGAGTTAAAGCGTATCGAGATTGCAATGGTTATTGCAAGAGGAACCAAATTATCTATATTCGATGAGCCGGAGGCAGGAATTGATCTCTGGAGTTTTAACAATCTGATTCAGGTATTTGAGAATATGTATCAGAAAATCAATGGTTCGATTCTGATTATTTCACATCAGGAGAGAATCTTAAATATTGCAGACCAGATTATCGTAATTGCAGACGGAGAAGTAAGCACAGCCGGAAGCCGGGAAGAAGTGCTTCCAAAGCTGTTAGGCAGCAGTGAAGCCTGCTCTACTTTGATGGAAAAATTAGTCTAGGAAAAGGTGAGAAAATGGACAGTATTGAAAAGAATCTTTTAGCAGAGATATCAGATTTGCACAGCGTGCCGGAAGGTGCATATAACATCCGCAACAACGGAAAACTGGAGGCAAGAAATACAACTGCAAATATTGATATTGTGACGAAGAAGGACAAGCCGGGAATTGATATCTATGTAAAGCCGGGAACAAAGAATGAGAGCATGCATATTCCGGTTATCTTAAGTGAGAGCGGTCTGAAAGACCTGGTATATAATGATTTTTATATTGGCGAAGGCGCAGATGTGACCATCATTGCAGGATGCGGTATTCACAATTGTGGAGACCAGACATCGCAGCATGATGGAATACACACCTTTTATATAGGTAAGAACGCAAAAGTAAAATACGTAGAAAAACATTATGGAGAAGGAGATGGAAACGGAGCCAGAGTCTTAAATCCGACCACGGTGATTCATATTGAAGAAGGTGGAATGATGGATATGGACAGCGTTCAGATTAAAGGAGTGGATTCTACCGTACGGGTAACGCAGGCTGACCTTAAGGAAGATGCTTCCCTTGTGATTCATGAGCGAATCATGACACATGGACAGCAGAAAGCCGAAACAGATTTTGCGGTAGATTTAAACGGTGCACATTCCAGTGCCAATGTAGTATCTCGTTCGGTAGCGAAAGGGGACTCCCAGCAGAAATTTATTTCTTATATTCGTGGAAATAATGCCTGTAGTGGACATACAGAATGCGATGCGATTATTATGGATCAGGGTAAGGTGGAAGCGGTTCCATCCCTTGCAGCAAATGATATTGACTCAGCACTGATTCATGAAGCGGCAATCGGAAAAATCGCCGGAGAGCAGTTGATAAAACTAATGACATTGGGTCTATCGGAACAAGAGGCAGAAGAACAGATTGTAAATGGATTCCTGAAATAGGACATGTTTGGGGGAATGAAGGGTGCAGGAAAGAGCATACAAAAAAAGAGAAATGCCAAAAGAGGCAGAAGAATGGAATAAGGTAGTATTTGCAACATTATGGAGAGTGTGGATATTAAGTGCGGTAGCAGCACTGCTGCTGGTGCTTTTTTATCAGCCGACACAGGAATGTACGAGACTGGATTATCTGCAGCAGTTTTTCTTAAAACCGGCAATTGGCGGAGCTGTTGTAGTAGGGGTATACCGGTTGATTTTACTGTATGCAGGAAACCGTGTAACGGAGCGCTGCATGGCAGCAATTTCTATGGTTATGGTAAACCTTTATATCCTGGTGATGGCGGTATCTTATACCAATATTAAAGTATTTCCGATGATACTGGTAGCACCGATTGCCATTGCATCCGTGTATCGTCAGAGAATTTTTATCATGATACAGACGGCAGGAAGTGTATTGATATATCTTTTGTATCTTTATGTATTCGTGCCACAGTCTGCATTTGATACATTGGAAACAGAAGTGGTTGATGTAATTGTATTTCTGTTTGTGGCAATTGCATATGCCATTATGGTAGAGCAGATTCGTAAGTCTACCATTGCACTGGATCTTCAGGGCTGGAAGGATTCCCTGACCCATATGTATAATCATGAAGCATTTTATGAAGAACTGGAAAATTACATGAAACGCTATAAGGAAAAGGGAGAGACTTTTTCTATCCTGATTGCGGATATTGATAATTTTAAGAAGGTAAATGATACCTATGGACATGCTTATGGAGACGAAGTAATCCGTGAGGTGGCTTCTGTATTTGAGCAGTGCAAAGGAAAAAGAGAATTTGCTTCCCGTTATGGCGGAGAGGAATTTGCATTGATTATGCCGGGCAGAGATAAAAAGGATGCAGTATTACTTGCAGACAAAATTCGTCGGGAATTTGAGAAGCGGAAGTTAGAATGTGAAGGTGAAATGAAGAGTTTTACCATCAGCATCGGTGTGGCAGAATATGCAAAAGAATATCCGACAGCCAGCTTATTCTTTGAGCAGGCAGACAAGGCTTTATACGATGCAAAAGTAGGGGGCAAGAATAAAGTCTGCTGCAGCGCAGATTAAGAAGGCGGCATCCGAAACAAATAGAAAAGAGGAATGAAATATGTGGCTTGCATATGCATGTGGTTCTGCATTTTTTGCAGGCATTACAGCAATATTGGCTAAAGTTGGAATTAAGAAAATGGACTCGAATCTTGCAACAGCAATACGGACGATTGTAGTATTGATTTTTGCATGGATTATGGTAGGAGTGACCGGTTCCTATACTCCGATACAGAATATAGGAACACGGGCACTTGTCTATCTGACTTTATCGGGAATTGCAACAGGAGCATCCTGGCTTTGCTATTTCCGGGCATTGCAATTAGGTGATGTAAATAAAGTAGCACCGATTGACAAGTCCAGCACAATACTGACGATGATTCTGGCAGTTATTTTCTTGAATGAAGGATTAAATGAAAAGAAAATAATCGCCATGGTATTGATTGGTGTTGGAACGATGCTCATGATTACAAGAAAGAAAAGCAATGGCACGAAGAGCCGGGCATGGCTGCTTTATGCACTGCTTTCAGCGGTATTTGCCAGCCTGACTTCTATTCTTGCCAAAGTAGGAATGGATGGAGTAAATTCCAATCTTGGAACGGCTTACCGTACCGGAGTAGTACTTGTGATGGCATGGGTAGTAGTTTTCCTGACAAAGAAACAGAAACAGGTTCGCAGTATGACATTCCGGGATGGAATGTTTTTGATTTTATCTGGAATCGCAACAGGAGCATCCTGGCTTTGTTATTATCGTGCATTGCAGATGGGAGAAGCCAGTGTGGTGGTACCGATTGATAAGTTAAGCATTGTGGTTACGGTTGTATTTTCATCTGTATTTTTAAATGAAAGATTGCAGCCGAAAGCATTCTTTGGACTGCTTATGATAGTAGGCGGAACGTTATTGTTGATATAAACAAAAGCGGAGGAAAATATGCTGGGAAAAAGAAAAGCGTATCGAATAGAGAATGGAGTCATTTATTTTACGTTTGAATACGGAAGCGGAAGCCTTGAAATTCTGACGGATGAAATTGTAAATGTGTTTGTTCCGTTTGAAGGTGAGGAACATCGTTCAAAAGCCATCGAGGGAGAAAAATCAAAGCACATACATTTTGATGTGCAGGAAGGAATTGACTATCTTGAGGTTCGGACTGCAAAATTAATCATACGCATATATGATAATTTTATGGTGGACTTTTATGATACCAAGGGACAGCTTCTCTGTGCGGACTACCGTGGCGGAAGAGAATTTGCAGCACAGATGAGTGAGAAATTTGTGGAATTCTTAAAAGCAGAAGGACACGATGTATCACAGATGGCGGATAAGAATTATCGTGTGCAGGCGGTAAAACGCATGGAAGGAGACGAAGCCTTCTATGGCTTTGGAGATAAAGCAGGCATCTTAAATAAGAAGAATTACGATTATGAGATGTGGAATACAGATAATCCTGCAGCACATACTGAAGCCTTTAAAGCGTTGTATAAATCCATTCCGTTTTTTATTACACTGCGTGAAAACTGTGTGTACGGAATCTTTTTTGATAATACCTGTAAGACATATTTTGACCTGGCAAAGGAAAATGAGAAATACTATTTCTTTGGATCGGAACGGGGCAATCTGGATTATTATTTTATTGCCGGAGATAATATGCCGGAAGTAGTGGCAAATTATACATATCTTACCGGAAGAACACCGCTTCCGCAGCTTTATACATTAGGTTATCATCAGTCCCGCTGGGGCTATGAGACTGCTGCAGAGGTGCGTGCAATTGCAGATAAATACCGTGCATTAAAACTTCCGATAGATACGATTCATTTGGACATTGATTATATGGATGGCTACCGGGTCTTTACCTGGAATGAAAAAGACTTTGGCAAGCCGGGTGAAGTAATTGAAGATTTAAAGAAAAAAGGATTTAAAATAGTTACCATTATTGACCCGGGTGTTAAATTAGATCCAGGTTATGATATGTATGACGAAGGCATGGAACATGGTTATTTTGCCAAGACACCGGAAGGAGATACCTATGTAAATGCAGTATGGCCGGGAGATGCAGTATACCCTGACTTTGGAAATCCGAAGGTAAGACAGTGGTGGGCTGATAAACAGAAGTATCTTGTGGACTTAGGGGTCCGTGGTGTGTGGAATGATATGAATGAGCCGGCAAGCTTTCGTGGAGAACTGCCGGAGGATGTTGTATTTACAGATGAAGACAGACCATGTGATCATGGACAGATGCATAATGTCTATGGACATCTGATGGCAAAGGCTACCTATGAGGGCTTAAAGAAACACGATGGAAGAAGACCATTTGTGATTACCCGTGCCTGCTACAGTGGTTCTCAGAAATATACCACAGCATGGACCGGAGATAATCAGAGCCTGTGGGAGCATCTGCGGATGGCAATTCCACAGATGTGTAATCTTGGTTTGTCGGGAATGGTATTTATCGGAACAGATGTAGGCGGATTTGGCGCGGATGTGACACCGGAGCTGCTGTCAAGATGGGTACAGGTAGGCTGTTTCTCACCGTTGTTCCGGAATCATTCTTCTAAGGGTTCTACGAGACAGGAGCCGTGGCTTTTCGGAGAAGAAACATTAAAGATTAACCGGAAATATATTGAACTCCGTTATAAATTACTGCCATATCTTTATGACTTGTTCCATGAGACGGAGCAGGATGGTATGCCGGTAATCCGTCCACTGGTATTGCATTATGAGAAAGATAAGGAAACATGGAATCTCAATGGAGAATTCTTATTTGGAGAGCATATGCTGGTAGCTCCTGTAGTGGAGCAGGGAATGACGAAGAAGCTTTTGTATCTGCCGGAGGGAATCTGGTATGACTATGATACAAGGGAAAAATATACCGGAAAGCAGTATATTGTAAAAGATGCACCGCTTGATGTGTGTCCGGTTTTTGTAAAAGCAGGAAGTATTATCCCATGTTTTGAACCGATGCAGTATGTGGGAGAAATCGAACTGGATACATTAATTCTTGATATATATCCGGGAGAAGGCCGTTATGTGCATTATCAGGATAATGGAGAAGATTTTGCGTATCGGGATGGCGCATATAATGAATATGAGATGACCATCACAAAGGATGAGACATTAAATGTCCGGATGCTGCATAAAGGCTATGAAAAGGTATATAAGAAATTTGTGATATGTTATAAAGGACGTAAAAATGAGTTCGCATTCAATGGCGAGAAACTGACAGTCTGGCTTTCTTAAGAGAAGGGCAGAAGCCGGGAGACAACCGGAGGAGGACTTATATGAAACGTGGAATTGCATTAAGTGGAGGCGGTACAAAAGGCTCCTATGAACTGGGAGTGTGGAAAGCATTAAATGAACTTGGTATCGATTATCAGATAGTAACCGGAACATCCATAGGTTCCATTAACGGAGCTTTGATGGCAACGGGAGATTATGACAGGGCTTATGAACTGTGGAGCACCATAACCATGGAAGATATGATGGAGGATGGAATTAATCTGACAGCTACCATAGAGGGCATGTATGATCAGAGAGAAGCAATTGGCCCATTCCTTAAGAAATATGTAAAGAATAAAGGTGCAGATATTTCACCTTTTACCGCTTTTATCGAAACATTGATTGAAGAGGATAAAATCCGGGAATCAAAGACAGAGTTCGGTCTGGTTACGGTGGAATTTCCGTCTTTAAAACCCTGCGAACTGACAAAGCGCGAGATTCCGGAAGGACTTATGAAAGATTATATTCTGGCATCTTCTGCAATCTTTCCGTTGTTTCCGATGCACAAAATCGGAGAGGCAACGTATCTGGATGGATGCTATTATGATAATCTTCCAATTGATCTTGCTATCCGGATGGGTGCACAGCAGATTATTGCAGTTGATTTACATACGTCACCGGCGCACGATGCCTATGCAAAGCGGCCGTATGTAACGTATATCAAGCCAAGCCGTTCCCTTGGAACCATGATGAATTTTAACCATGTGCTTTTAATGGAAAATGCCAGAATGGGGTATCAGGATACCATGAAAGTTTATGGAAAATACTATGGTTATGTATATACCTTTGAAAAAGAATCCATGGAGAAGTACCGCAGGGCAATGGAACGCTTCCTTCATCGGATGACAGAACTGGATTTACTGGTAAGGGATGATGTTCCGGTAAAACGTTTTGCCAAGAAAAGTGAATTTAATAAAGTGCATATACTTCTGGCGGAGCGAAGCGAAAAGGAGAAAATGACACCGAGGGAGTATTTCCTTGCGGCGGCAGAAATCTGCGGAGAAGTATTTGATGTAGATGTAACGATAGAATATTCCATGGAGCATTTTGTGGAAACACTTCATAAGAAGCTGGCAGATGCAGAACTAAGACAGGTGACAGAAAGCATCGTGGAACATAAATTAAAGGAACCGTCAGGACTGATTGCGGAAGTTAAAAACTTTGGAAAAGAAATGCTGGTGGCTGCGGTTGCATATTATGCGGCACAACAGGACAAACTGACTGCAAAAGAAATTTTAAAACTGCATACCATGTTCCCAAAGGAGCTGGCAGCTGTATTATTTCTGATGTCGCTGGAAGCAAACAGATAACAGTATTTGGACCGTCAACAAACAGTCTCTGTTGCATATATTATACTGATGAGAATCAGGAGAGAAGGAAACATTGGATTATAATCAGGATATTTTCTTTAAGATGCAACAGCAGCAGATGCCGGGCAAACAGCCCTTTTATATGACAAATCCAATCCAGAATCTTTACATGACGGAGTTAGAATATCAGAGGGATTTAGACCGCATGAAAGAGATGTATCCGCTGGAGGTAAGAAAAGTACAGGAGCTGGTGGAAGAAGAATGCGACAAGATGGAATATGAGGGAAGCCTCATGTTTGATGAATATCCGGACCGGCTGATGCTGCGACAGATTTGCAAGAGAATCCGTGATAAGGCAGGACTTAGTGAAAGCCGGGAAGGCACGGATACTCCGATGGAAAGACAGGCGGAAAATCCAGGAGAAAGACGAATGGAAAGTCCGATGGAGAGAATGACGGAGGAACAGTTGGAGGGACAGAATGTAAGAGGTTCAGGCTGTGGAAGAAACGGCTGTGGGAATGACCTTGTGGAAGTTCTTCTGTTTCATGAGATGTTTCACCGCAGATGCCGTTACAGACGCTGCCGCAGATGGTGGTAGCAGACAATAAAATAGAGGTTGAGCTTTTGCAAAAAAGGAATTACAATATAGCTGTCGTTTTTTGATGGCTATATTGTTTGTTTACGCGAGTAGCGAGAAAAATCGCATGCTTGCATGCAGATTTGACGAGCACCGCGATAATTCGAGAAACTCGCAAAGCGTGTTTTTCGTAGTTTAGGAAGATGAGGAATACAGATGAATAAAGGAATGATTCGGGCACTGGTGTTAGCAGGTGTGTTTCTGGTATCAACCGTAGTGTTTAGTTTTTTGACAAATAAAACAAATCCCGATATGACAACAGAACTGGAGGAGGCAACACTGCCGACGATCCAGCTTTATTATAAAGAACAGGAAATTAATGAGCTTTACGGTTATGCCGATGAAATGAATGCGGTATATATGAGAGATGACATTACACCGGTTGATACGGACAGGCTGCTTCCAATCCGGATTCAGAACGGAAGCTATGCGGTAGATGAAATCTCTTATGAGATTCGGAGCATGGACACCCAGCGGCTGATTGCAGATGCCAAAGTGGACAGCTATTCCCAGAAGAGCGGAGTGATTACAGCAGACCTTCCGATTCAGAATCTGCTGGATTCCAATACCGAATATTTACTGGTGATACATTTAATACATGGGGACGATACATTAAATTATTATACGAGAATCATTGAACCTCAGGACTGTTATGTAAAAGAAAGTATTGATTTTGCCAAAGATTTTCATGAAAAGACATTTCAGGAGGATGGCGGCGGTTCTCTGGCAACTTATATGGAACCGGATTCTTCCGCAGATAATTCCACCCTTGCCAATGTCAGTATTCATTCCACACTGCGTCAGGTGACATGGGATAAATTCAATGGAACTGTTTTGACAGATCCATCGGTAAGCATCAAAGAAATTAATGATTCCTATAATGTGATTCTTTTGGATTATGTAGTGACGGCAACCGGGGATAACGGTGAACTGGAATATTATAATGTAGAAGAATATTATCGCGTCCGTTATACCAATGACCGGATGTATCTATTGAATTTTGAACGGACCATGGATGAAATTTTCCGGGCAGAGAATGATGATTTTTATGAGAATTATTTACAGCTTGGAATATGTTCGTCCGATGTGGAATATAAGAGTAATGAGACAGGAAGTATTATCTGTTTTGTAAAAGAAGGAGAACTCTGGTGCTACAATGCGACAGAGAAGAAGCTTTCCCAGGTGTTCAGTTTCCGGGGGTATGAGGGAATTGATTCCAGAGAAAATCATAATGAACATGATGTCCGGATTATCAAGGTGGATGAAACCGGAAGTGCAGATTTTGTTGTATATGGTTATATGAACAGGGGAAATCATGAAGGTCAGGTAGGCGTAGGTGTTTACCATTATGACAGTGTGGCAAATACAGTAGAAGAAGAGCTGTTCATACCATCCACTCATTCATACGAAGTGCTGAAATCAGAACTGGGACAGCTGATGTATGAAAATGAAAGTGGAATGTTCTATATTATGATGGGCGGAACACTGTATGAGATTAATCTTGCTACTACCAAGGAAAAGGAAGTAGTCAGTGGATTTGAAACAGGAAATTACGCCGTGTCTGAGAATAATCAGTTTGTTGCTTATATTGCAGATGGCAACAGCGACAGCGGATCGAAAATTACTGTTCTGAATCTGGAGGATTCAAAAAGTTTTGAAGTAACGGCGGCAGCAGGAACCTATATCCGGCCACTGGCATTCATGGAAGATGACTTTATCTATGGAGAGGCAAATAACAGTGATGTGTATACAGACTCTGCCGGAAATGTACAGTTCCCGATGAACCATATCTATATTGTGGATACGAATGATAAAGAACACGGAGTGTTAAAAGATTATCATAAGGATGGATATTATGTAGCATCTGTAGAAGTTGTGGATTATACCATTTATCTGAACCGTGAGCAGTATAACGGCATGACTTATGTTCCGGCAGAACAGGATACGATTATGAACCGTGAGGGGGATTCTACCGAAGTAGTCAGCGTTCATAGTACGGTAACAGAACGAAAACAGACACAGATACAGCTGCAGTTATTGCAGGAAGAAGAGATAAGTTCTGACCGTCTGCTGACACCAAAACGGATTGTATTGGAGTCACCGAAAAATGTGAATCTGAAAGAGCCGGAAGAGACAGATTATTATTATGCTTATTCTGCCGGAAGAGTAGTGCTGGCAACGGATAATGCGGCAAAGGCCATTGCGGCAGCCAATGATAATGTGGGCGTTGTGGTAGGAAGCCGGCAGCAGTATATCTGGAAGCGGGCAAGAAAGTCTTCCCAGTCACCGATTGCGATTACGATAGGTGATGCGGATACATCCGGAACGACGATTGCAAAGGCAATCAATGGCATGCTTTCAACCCAGGGATTAAATGTTGGTGTAGGAGAATTGATGGCATCCGGAAATACACCAAAACAGATTTTAAAGGATACGCTGCAGGATGCAGTAGTAATTGATTTGACCGGAAGTGATCTGGATGCAGTGTTATATTATGTGAATCTTGGGACACCGGTATTTGCCATGAGCAGCGGAAGCGATGCAGTATTGATTACCGGTTATGATAATGCAGGAGTTTATGTTTATAATCCTGCAACCGGTGCAACAGAGAAGATGTCCATGACGGATGCACAGAATGTATTTGATGCGGCAGGCAATGTATATTTTGCTTATATGAAAATCACAGAATAGAGGCGCAGGCAGAGAATAAGCGTGAAAAAGGTGTAAAAAACATATAAAATTGCCTAAAAAAAGCCGAAGTTTCTTAACGGTTTCGGTATTAGTGCCGTATTTGCATAAAGTCTATTGCAAAATCCGTTCGTGTAGGCTATATTAATTTTTGTACGAATTGTACTACTTAGAAGCGAGGAAGATAACATGAGTAGAAAAGAAGTTACAGTTTCAAACGTTTCAAAAAAACACGATAATCCAATTGCAGAGTTGGTTCAGGTTGCATGTCAGTTTGACAGCAATATTACTCTTGAAAGTGATAACCGTAAAATTAATGCCAAGAGCATCATGGGAATCATGGCATTTAATCCGTCCAAAGGAATGACGGTTAACATTGTTGCAGAGGGAAATGATGAAGAAGAAGCTCTCTTAGCAATGGAGAAGTTTTTAGTGTGTGATTAATTTTCAGGGAGGGAATTATAATGCAGAAGAGACCAGTTGAGAAAGCAGCCGAAGTAAAGGCAGCAGTAAAAGCTACAGAAACAAAGGCAGTAGTTAAGGCAGAAGAGGTTAAGGCAGAAGCAAAAGAAGTTGTAGCGAAGAAAGCAGAGACCGTAGTAAAGAAAGCGGAAGAGACAGTTAAGAAGGCAGAAGAGACAGCAAAGAAAGCAGAGACTACTGTAAAAGCAGCAGCAAAGACTACCGCAAAGAAAGCAACCAAGAAAGTTGCAGCAAAGAAAACTGCTAAGGCAGAGAAGAAAGAACTTGTACCTGAAGTATTCGTTCAGTTCAACGGTAATGAAGATGTTGTTGCAAACGTTATTGAGAGAGCAAAAGAAGCTTTCGCAGCAGACGGACACAGAGCATCCAGCATTAAGTCTTTAAAGGTTTATTTAAAACCGGAAGAGTATGCAGCATACTATGTTGTAAATGATACATATGCAGGTAAAGTTAACTTATTCTAGTTTGTCTACGATATAAAAAAATGGCTTCGGAATTCCGAAGCCATTTTTTCGTACTTATTTATTTCTTTTTCTGATTTGCTTTATATTTCTTTACAAGCTTCTGGATACGCTCGTTTGGATCTAAGAGCTCGCTGATAGAAGCATCGTGATTTAAGGTATCGATAATATAAGCGATATATTTGCTCATGTCACAGTTGATGTAATATGGACGGCTTAAAAGTTCCGGAGTCTGATAAGTCAGGTTAGTGGTAACTACACGGTAGATAGTTCCATCTTCTACTGCTTTATCAAATTTCTCCAGACCGTTGGTGAAAAGTCCGAAGGTTGCAACAACGAAGATTCTCTTTGCTTTTCTCTTCTTTAATTCGGTTGCAACATCAATCATACTTTCGCCGGAAGAAATCATATCATCAATAATCAGAACATCTTTTCCTTCTACGGAAGAACCTAAAAATTCATGTGCAACGATTGGGTTACGTCCGTCAACAATTCTGCTGTAATCACGACGTTTGTAGAACATACCCATATCCAGACCAAGTACGCTGGAAAGATAAATTGCACGTCCGGTACCACCTTCATCCGGGCTGATAATCATCATGTGGTCAGAATCAATCTGTAAGTCAGGAACGTTCTTGCAGATACCTTTGATAAACTGGTATGCAGGCTGAACGGTTTCGAAACCACCCTTTAATGGAATTGCATTCTGGACACGAGGGTCATGAGCATCAAATGTGATGATGTTGTCAACACCCATAGCAACCAGTTCCTGTAAAGCCAGTGCACAGTCCAAAGATTCTCTGGTGCTTCTTCTATGCTGGCGGCTTTCATAAAGGAATGGAATGATAACAGTAATTCTTCTTGCTTTACCACCGATTGCAGCAATAATTCTCTTTAAATCCTGGTAATGATCGTCCGGAGACATATGGTTTGTCTGACCACACAGAGAATAAGTAAGGCTGTAGTTGGTAACATCAACCATAAGATAAAGGTCATAACCACGAACAGTTTCTTTAATCATTCCCTTTGCTTCACCTGAACCAAAACGAGGGGTAACAGCTTCGATGATATAAGAATCACGTTTGTAGCCCATAAAAGCTGCATCATTCTGGTGCTGATGCTGTCTTTCGTCTCTCCATTTGACAAGGTATTTGTCAACTTTTTCTCCTAATTCCTGGCAGCTCTTTAATGGAATAATTCCAAGAGAACCAGTAGGAAGGGTTTCTAAGTTTCTTTCACTGTTTGACATGAATAGGTTCCTCCATAGAAATAATTTATCTTATATAGTTCAATAGATATAACATCTAATTGAATACGTAATTAATGCAGCTTTTTCTTAAGACGGATGTCGTCTCCGAAAAGCTTAATCATCGTATAGTTGCTGAAAATGCGGGAGCAGATACGCTCGGAATACACATCAGCAAGCTGGTCAATACTTAAGTTCGTAGAAATCAGGGTTGATTTCTGGCGCAGCATACGTTCATTCAGACACAGGAAAAGCCGGGATGCCGTAAAAGAATTAGCAAGCTCGGTTCCGAGGTCATCAATAATTAAAAGGTCGCAGTCAAAAATATTCTGACCGGCAGCAGAAGCTGCAGCGTCCTTCTGGAACGTATCCTTTTCAAATATATCAAATAATTGGAAAGCTGTAAAATAAATAACGGAATGTCCCTTATCTAAAAGCTCTTTGGCAACGCAGTTTGAAAGAAAAGTCTTTCCAATCCCGGTTGCTCCATAGAAAAAGAGATTTTCAAAAGAAGTATCAAAATGCTCGATAAAGGACTTACAGTCCGCAACAGCTTTTTTTGCAGTATCATAAGCAGATAATCCGGTGGTAGGGTTTATCTGCTCTTTGGAATAGTATGCATAAGAGAAATTCGAAAAATTCTCCTTTGCTAAAATATCTTTTACATTAGACTGCGTATAGACCAAATCAATGGCAGCCTGTACAAAACAATGACAGCGTTCATTTCCAATATAGCCGGTATCCTTACAGTCCTTACAGGTGTAAACCGGTTCCAGATAATCAGCAGGATAGCCCAAAGAAGCAATCAAATCCTGTTTCTCCCTGCGAAGAGCGGAAAGCTGTTCTTTTAAAGAGGAGAGGACAGAGGAATCTTCTGCTCCATCATCAGACAGAAGCTGTTTTGCGCTTGCTACTGAGATGGAAGAAATCTCATGGTCTATTTCTGTAAGGCGCGGACATTTTCCATAGACTTCCTGGATGCGTTCATCCAGAAGATGCTGGTTGTGAAACTGTCTGGCATTATATTGTCGAATTAAAGTGTCATATTGTGAATTATTAAGAGACATGAAATGCTCCTTTTGGTATTGTGAAAAGCTTCTTAATTATTTAAGAGCTGTTTTTCAAGCTGTTCAAAATTATAGGTACGCTGTGAAAAATTGTTAAAGCGGTTGGCAGCGGTCTTATTTACGGTAACATTGCGGGAAGCAGATGCTTTACTTTTCTTATAAGCGCTGTCTAATACTGCAATATCGTCTAAGTGATGGATGTTGCATTTATGCCAGTTTTCCAAAATAGTATCGGCATACTGGAAGCTTGGCTGGTTGGTTGCCTGCAGCGTCCGTTTGCATGCCTCGGAAATGATATCCAGAGTAAATCCAAACTGGCTGGTCCACTTATCCACTAATTCAAGCTCATATTCAGCTAACTTTCTGCCGCTGATTCCAAATGCCTTCATGACACCATAATGTGTCTGCTTATAAGCACTGGATGAGCGTCTGGCATCTTCAACGGTACGAATGGAAGATGCAGACCAGGAAAGTGCAATCTTGTCCATATAACGGATGCTCTTATGACCGTTGTCCACACAGGATTCTACCAGATATTCAATCAGGTCAGCAGAGAATTTTAATTCATCCGACCAGTAGAGAATCGTTTCATAATCCTTGATGGACAAAGGATGTCCGATATAGCGTTCAATAATAAATAATAAATCGCTGGAAGCTTCATCATTCTGGAAAGACAGAATCTGATCTTTCGTATAGGATGGGCGGATATCTACAGTAGATGCTGCCACGGAAGCTGCGTTGACCGCAGAAGCTGTCGTATCAGCCGGTACTTCCTTAGCCGGAGCTGATACTGTTACAGAGGTTGTATGCATTGTAGCATTTGTGCCATCAATAGCAGAAGCAGGATGTGGTTCATCGGCTGTTTTGGATTTCATGACCTGTTCAGAAGCTTCGGCAACCGCAGAAACAGGCTCACATAGGCAGATGCCGGTAAGCTGTTCCTTGGAATTATATTCTAACTGGAGTAAGTGTTTCTTCTCCCAGTATTTTAATGCACGTTTAATATCCTTTTCCGTATGGTCGAATTTATCAGCCATTCTGGAAACGGAAAAACTCTCGGCTGTGTTGATACAGCGGAGCAGATATAAATAAATTTTTACAAATTCTCCATTGGCATCTGCCATATACTCATCAATAAAGGTATTGGATACGCAGGTAACCATGGATTTGCTTTTCGTATGTAATGTTATGTCTGTCATAAGAACTCCCTCTTTCACCGACCACATTATAGCATATGAATCTGAAATTGAGAAGCATTATTTTGACCAAAAATCCAGTAAAATCAAGGGTTTCCACATTTACACAGAATTGTGAATAATGTGGATAACTTTCTTTTTGAAGTGCGTTATGGTAACTGAAAAGAGAGTGGTTTGGCGGTTAATACAGACAGAATGGCGTTTTTTGAAAATACATTATGTAAACAAAAAAATCCACATCCATAATTCACAAAATTGTGAATTACGATGTGGATAATGTGGATAACTACTGCTGAAGCAGGTGTTCTCCTATAAGATACACGTCTCCGGCACCCATAGTTATCAACAAATCATTGTTTATGCATTTTTCTGATAAAAATGTTTCAATCTCATCAAAGGACGGGAAATAATAACTTTCCTGACCGTTTTTCTGAAGCTCTGCCAAAAGGTCTTTGGAAGAAATTCCAATGGTGTTTTTCTCTCTGGCTGCATAAATATCTGCCAGAACAACAACATCTGCCATGGAAAGCACCCGGGCAAAATCGCTTAAGAATGCTTTGGTTCTGGAATAGGTATGTGGCTGGAAAACACAGATAATCCGTCCGTGTGGATAATTCTGTGCAGCTGTTAAGGTAGCGGCTACTTCCGTTGGATGATGTGCATAATCATCAATCACGGTGATGCCGTTCTTTGTTCCCTTGTATTCAAAACGACGTTTGGTGCCGCCAAACTGAAGCAGTCCCTTTTTGATAACGTCCAAAGGAAGCCCAAGGTTTAAACAGAGGGCAATGGCAGCCAGTGAATTGGAGACATTATGCTTGCCCGGAACGCTTAAGGAAACGGTGCCTAAGTTTTCGGTTTTGTGCATCAGAGTATATGTGCCACAGGCATGGTCGTTATAGGTAATATTTTTGGCATAAAAGTCATCGTTTTCGCATAAACCATAAGTAGTGACGCTACAGGACAAATTGTTGGTAATCTGATCTAAAGCTTCAATCTGGCCGTTGATGATTAATACACCATCATGTGCAGTATTTCCGGCAAATTCATGGAAAGAACGACGGATATCATCAATATCTTTGAAGAAGTCAAGATGCTCAGCTTCTACACTGGTGATGATACTGTATTTCGGATGAAAATGCAGGAAACTGTTTGTATATTCGCAGGCCTCGGTAATGAATACTTCAGAACCACCTACGCGGATATTTCCACCAATTGCTTCTAAGATACCGCCAACACTGATTGTAGGGTCAGCCTTTGCAACAAGAAGAATCTGTGAAATCATGGATGTGGTAGTGGTTTTTCCATGGGTACCGGCAACTGCAATGGATTGCTCATAGTTATCCATAATCTGTCCAAGCAGTTCTGCACGGGAAAGCATTGGAATACCGGCATCTACGGCTGCCTTAAATTCTTCATTGTCCTCATGGATGGCAGCAGTATAGACAACCAGTGCAGGACGGATGGATAAGTTGGATGCTTTCTGACCGATGTAAATGGTTGCACCTTTCTTTGCAAGGCTGTCAGTAAGTGCAGACTGCTTTGCATCGGAACCGGAGATGGTAAAACCTTCTTCCAGTAAGATTTCCGCAAGACCACTCATACTGATGCCACCAATACCGATAAAATGTACATGAATAGGTTCTTCAAAATTTAATGAATACATAATTCTTTACCTGCCTGACTTATAATTTCATTTCTTGAGAAAAGATTTCTTCCTAATATTATAACCATATGCAGGGAATTTGCAAATCTATTTTGTCCGCAAAGGAAAAAGAATACAAAATAATGGAGGTGATTTCATTGAAATACCAATAAATGTCAAAAAATTGTCTAAAATGACTAAAATTTACGAAAATCGATAAAATAATTATACAAAATGCTGTACAACATATGGGCAGTGTGTTATACTTTTGTTATACCAAAATGACCTGATTTTATGACGAGAGGTGAATGACGTGATTAAGAAAGAAATGATAGCCATGCTTTTGGCGGGCGGACAAGGAAGCCGTCTTGGAGTATTAACTTCCGGTGTAGCAAAGCCTGCAGTCGCATTTGGAGGAAAATATCGTATTATCGATTTTCCATTGAGCAACTGCATCAATTCAGGTATTGATACCGTCGGTGTACTGACACAGTATCAGCCATTGCGATTAAACCGGCATATTGGAATCGGAATTCCGTGGGACTTAGACCGTAATAATGGAGGAGTAACGGTTCTGCCACCATATGAAAAAAGTGATAACAGTGAATGGTATACCGGTACTGCAAATGCAATTTATCAGAACTTAAAGTATATGGAAACATATGATCCGGATTATGTACTGATTCTGTCTGGTGACCATATCTATAAGATGGATTATGAGGTTATGCTGGATTTCCACAAGGAAAACAATGCAGATGTAACAATTGCAGCTATGCCCGTTCCAATTGAAGAAGCAAGCCGTTTTGGTGTGGTTATTACAGATGAGAATAAGAAAATTAAAGAATTCGAGGAGAAACCGGAGCATCCGAGAAGTAACCTCGCATCCATGGGAATATACATATTCAACTGGAAGGTATTGCGCGACAGCTTAATAGCAATGAAGGATCAGAGCAACTGTGACTTCGGAAAGCATATCATTCCTTATTGCCATGAAAATGGAAAACGGTTATTTGCTTATGAATTCAATGGATACTGGAAAGATGTTGGAACACTTTCTTCCTATTGGGAAGCAAATATGGAACTGATTGACCTGATTCCGGAATTCAATCTTTATGAAGAATACTGGAAGATTTATACAAAGAGTGATAATGTTGCACCACAGTATCTTGCTGCAGAGTCTAAGGTTGACACCAGCATTATCGGCGAAGGAGCAGAGATTTACGGAGAAGTACAGAATTCTGTAATTGGTGCAGGCGTCCGGATTGAGAAGGGCGCAGTGGTACATAATTCCATTATCATGAAGGAATGTGTCATTGGTGAGAATACCGTTGTGGAGAAATCCATTATTGCAGATAAAACGGTTATCGGAGCAAACTGCCACCTTGGCGTAGGCGAGTATGCACCAAGCACATTGAATGAGAAAGTATATGCATCCGATCTGGTTACAATCGGAGAAGATTCCGTAATACCAGACGGAGTTTCAATTGGAAAAAATACAGCGATTTCCGGAGTGACGGAACCGTCCGATTACCCAGATGGAATGTTAGCAGGCGGTGGAGCTATTATTAAGGAAGGTGACAGAATATGAAGGCATTAGGATTAATTTTAGCAGGTGGAAACAATCATCGTATGCAGGAACTTTCCAGCAAGCGTGCAATTGCAGCAATGCCAATCGGTGGAAGCTACCGATGCATTGACTTCGCATTGAGTAATATGAGTAACTCACATGTTCAGACCGTTGCAGTACTGACACAGTACAATGCGCGTTCCCTGAATGAACATTTAAGTTCATCCAAATGGTGGGATTTCGGAAGAAAGCAGGGAGGTCTTTATACCTTCACTCCTACCGTAACAGCTGACAACAGCTGGTGGTACAGAGGAACTGCAGATGCAATGTATCAGAACATCGATTTCTTAAAGAAACGTCATGAGCCATATGTAATTATTACAGGTGGTGATTGTGTATACAAGCTGGATTACAATAAGGTATTGGATTACCATATTGAGAAGAAAGCGGATATTACTGTTGTATGCAAGGATATGCCGGAAGGTGCAGACATCAGTCGTTTTGGTGTAATCCGCATGAATGAGGAATCCAGAATTACAGAGTTTGAAGAGAAGCCTATGGTTTCCAGCTCTAATACAATTTCTACCGGTATTTATATCATCCGCAGAAGACAGTTGATTGAAATGTTAGAGCGGAGCGGTCAGGAAGACAGATGGGATTTCGTTACAGATATTCTGATTCGTTATAAGAATATGAAACGGATTTACGGATATAAGATGGAAGATTACTGGAGCAATATTGCAACAGTAGATTCTTACTACAATACCAATATGGATTTCCTGAAACCGGATGTAAGAAATTACTTCTTCCGTGAGACACCGCATATCTATTCCAAAGTAGATGATTATCCACCAGCAAAATACAATGCAGGTTCTGATGTGAAGAACAGCCTGATTTCCAGTGGATGTATCATCAACAGCAAGATAGAGAATTCTGTATTGTTTAAGAATGTATTTGTAGGAAAGAATTGTGTAATCAAGAATTCCATTATCCTCAATGACGTATACATTGGAGATAATACGCACATTGAAAACTGCATCGTGGAAAGCCGTGGAACGCTGAAAGCCAACACGTATTATTGCGGTGACGACGGAGTAAAGCTTGTACTTGAACGCAATGACAGATATGCACTGTAGGCAGAAGGCTTAAGACAAAGGCGTGAAGGGGGTAACATAATGCAGATTACAGATGTAAGAATACGTAAAGTTGAAAAAGAAGGTAAAATGAAAGCTGTGGTATCTATTACCATAGATGAAGAATTTGTTGTACATGATATCAAGGTGATTGATGGAGAGAAGGGACTTTTCATTGCAATGCCAAGCCGCAAGGCTGCTGATGGGGAATACAGAGACATTGCACATCCAATTAACTCAGATACCAGAAATAAGATACAGCAGATTATCTTAGAAAAGTACGAAAGCGAAGTCGCAACGGAAGAAGCGTAGTTCGTACATAGAATAAGAAAAGAATTTGCAGGCTGTCACAGAAATGTGGCAGCCTGTTTTTCTATTGCCAGAGCTTGCTTGAGCAAACTTCTTTTCTCTCAGACTTTGGCGGACAATGCAATGGTCCGCCAAATATGTTTTTCACACTTCTCTATCTTTGGTATCTTTGGACAATTGATAAATCGTAGTATAAATCTGCCGTGGGGCAAATGAGAAAGCATGAAAAAGACCGTTAGGAGCGCTTGGAATTTTGTGCAAAAACAGACAACGCCGGCACAGGGAAGTGCCGGCGAGGCGCAAGCAACATGGATGTTGATTTGCGCCGGTTGTCAGAACTGATAAAAATTTTTCTCAAAATTCTTAGCGCTCCTTACAGTCTTTTTCGCTTTTTCATTTGCCCCACGGCAGAGATATCTTATTTATCAAGAGAGAAATAGAGTAAGCAGATATTTGAAAAATCGGATGACAAATTTCCGGGAAAGAAGTATACTAAAATATAACAGTATTTTCGGCAGAAAGCCGGAGAGGAATAAAGAGGATAAAAATATGGAAGCATTAAAAGCGGTAATATTGGCGGCTGGTAAGGGAACCAGAATGCAGTCAGACCTTCCGAAAGTAGTGCATACAATAGATGGAAAGTGTCTGGTAGATTATGTAATCGAAGCGGCAGAAGGAGCCGGAGCAGGAGATATCTGTCTGGTGGTAGGCTATAAACATGAAGAGGTAGAAAATACCATTTCGCATAAAGACGATGTAACATTTGTATTGCAGGAGCAGCAGCTTGGAACCGGTCATGCGGTAAAATGCGCAAAGGATTTCTTGGGAAAAGAAGGACATACACTGATTCTTTTTGGAGATGCGCCACTGATTACATCTGCAACCTTAAAGCGGCTTTTGGAGCATCATATCCAGCATAAAAATGCAGTAACCGTATTGTCAGCAACGATAGATGACCCGACCGGATACGGAAGAATTATCCGCAGTGCATCCGGAGAGTTTATAAAGAGCGTAGAACATAAGGATGCAAACGAAGAAGAGTTGAAATCCCATGAGATTAATTCCGGAATGTATGTATTTAATACCTGGGAATTATCACAGGCATTAGATAAGATTCAGCCAAATAATGCACAGGGTGAATATTATCTGCCGGATACGCTTACGATATTAAAGGATAAGGGACTCCGTGTAGATGCATTTGCACTGGAAAGCCCGGAAGACATCAATGGCGTAAATGACCAGAAGCAGTTAGAATCAGCAACAGAAATCATCAGAAGAAGGAAGAAAGAATGTACATTATAGCGGGACTTGGAAATCCTGGAAAGAAATATGAGCATACCAGACACAATGTTGGCTTTGATGTCATGGATGTACTGGCAGAAAAATATAATATACGAATGGATGAAAAAAAACATAAAGCAATCTGTGGAAAAGGAATGATTGGAAGCCAAAAAGTCGTTCTGGTGAAGCCTCAGACCTTTATGAACTTAAGCGGAGAAAGTATCGCCGAAGCAGTAAATTTCTATAAGGTGGATCCGACCAGTGAGCTGCTGGTAATTTTTGATGATATCAGCCTGGCACCGGGAAGAATACGGATTCGTAAAAAAGGAAGTGCCGGCGGACACAATGGAATTAAAAATATTATTGCACAGGTTGGAACCGAGCAGTTTGCAAGAATTAAAGTAGGTGTCGGCGAGAAGCCTCAGGGCTGGGATCTTGCAGACCATGTCCTTGGACATATGGATAAGGCAGACCGGAAACTGGCAGAGGAAGCATTTTTAGATGCGGTATCTGCAGTAGAACTGATTGTCGATGGAAAAATCGATCAGGCAATGAATGATTATAATTAAAGGAAGAACATTATGAATGTATTTTTGCAGCCCCTTTCAGAACTGGAAGAATTGCAAAATGCCTTAAAGCAGCTAAAGAGCAATCCGGGTATCGTTCAGATATCCGGATGCATGGATGCGCAGAAGGCACATATGGTATTTGCGGCGAACGATGGTTTTAGAAATAAAATCATCGTTACTTTTAACGAACAAAAAGCAAGGGAAATTTTAGAAGATTACCGCTTTTTTGACAGGGAAACACTCTATTTTCCGGCAAAGGATATCTTGTTTTATCAGTCGGATATCAGAAGTAATCAGCTTACCGGAGAGCGTATTGCCCTGTTGAAACGTTTATCCGAAAAGAAACCGGTTACGGTGGTACTGACCTTTGACGGACTGATGAACCGGATGGCAGGACTTGCTGCCTTTGAAGAGGCAGTACGGACTTATAAGGTAGAGGATGAATTAGACCTTGAGGCAGAGACAAAGCGGCTTTTACAGATGGGATATGTGCGCAATTATCAGGTGGAAATGCCGGGAGAATTTGCGGTGAGAGGCGGAATCCTTGACATTTATCCTCTGACGGAAGAAAATCCGCTGCGTATTGAAATGTGGGGAGATACCATTGATTCCCTGCGAAGTTTTGAGGCAGAGAGCCAGCGCTCCATAGAGAATTTAGAAGAGATTACGCTGTATCCTGCAACAGAACTGGTGCTGACGGAAGAACGGAAGCAGGCAGGATTAAAAAAAATCCGTCAGGAAGCGGTAAAAGCAGAAAAGAAGTTCCGCGACCAGATGAAAAATGAAGAAGGTCATCGCATCAAACAGACGGCGGCAGCCTTGGAAGAAGAGATAGAAGAATTAGGCGGTGCAGCCAATTTAGACAGCAGCCTTGCGTATTTCTTCCCGGAGGCGGTCAGCCTTTTGGACTATTTTGACAAAGACGAGACTCTTTTAGTCCTGGATGAACCTGCCCGGCTGATGGAAAAGGGCAGAGTGACAGAGCAGGAATTTGAAGAGAGCATGAAGCAGCGTTTGGAGAAGGGATATATCCTGCCGGGACAGGCAGATACGCTCTTTACCGGAAAGGAAATTACTGCGAAGATGCAGAGTTTCCACGGACTTGCACTGGCAGCACTGGATATGAAGGTACGGGAGTTAGACATTACGAACCGTTACCATATTCAGGTGCAGGGTGTGAATTCCTATAATAACAGCTTTGCAACACTGGTGAAGGATTTAAAGAATTATAAGAAAAACGGATACCGGGTCGTTGTATTATCCGCGTCTAAGACAAGGGCAGAGCATCTGGCAAAGGATTTACAGGAAGAAGAGGTAAGCTGCTATTATGCCAAAGATTTTGAACGGGAATTGCAGCCGGGAGAAATCTTAACTGCCTATGGAAAAGTAAAACATGGATACGAATACCCGCTGATTAAATTTGCGGTTATCACAGAAAGTGATATTTTCGGACAGGAAAAGAAGAAACGGAAGAAACACCGCCTCTATGAGGGAGAGAAGATACAGAGCTTCCGTGACCTTCATGTAGGTGATTATGTGGTACATGAAAATCACGGCCTTGGCATTTACCGGGGAATCGAGAAAATCGAAGTCGATAAAAAAGTCAAGGATTATATCAAAATTGAATATGCCAAGGGAGGCAATCTTTATATTCTTGCAACCCAGTTGGAACTGATTCAGAAATATGCCGGTTCCGATGCCAAGAAACCGAAATTAAACCGGCTGGGAAGCCCGGACTGGGATAAGACGAAAACAAAAGTGCGTGGTGCGGTAAAAGAAATCGCCCATGAGCTGGTGGAACTCTATGCCATCCGACAGAACAAAGAGGGCTATGTCTATGGTCCGGATACCGTATGGCAGAAGGAATTTGAAGAGATGTTTCCGTTTGAAGAAACGGAAGATCAGGAGCTTGCCATTGAAGCAACCAAGAAGGATATGGAAAGCACCAAGATCATGGATCGTCTGATTTGCGGAGATGTAGGATATGGCAAGACGGAGGTGGCAATCCGTGCCGCTTTCAAAGCAGTGCAGGAAGGAAAGCAGGTGGTCTATTTAGTACCGACTACCATCTTAGCACAGCAGCACTATAATACCTTTGCCCAGCGGATGAAAGATTTTCCGGTAAGAGTGGATTTACTTTGCCGTTTCCGCAGTGCAAAGGAACAGAAGAAAACCATCGAAGATTTGAAAAAAGGCATGGTGGATATTATTATCGGAACCCACAGAGTGCTTTCCGAGGATGTGAAATTTAAGGATTTGGGACTTCTCATTATCGATGAAGAGCAGCGTTTCGGTGTGGCGCATAAAGAGAAAATCAAGCAGATGAAAAAGGATGTGGATGTGCTGACCTTAACGGCAACACCGATTCCAAGAACACTGCATATGAGCCTTATTGGAATCCGTGATATGAGTGTCTTAGAGGAGCCACCGATAGACCGTGTGGCAATCCAGACTTATGTCATGGAATATAATGAAGAAATGGTGCGGGAGGCAATCTGCCGGGAATTAGCAAGAGACGGACAGGTTTATTATGTATTTAACCGGGTAAACCAGATTGCGGAGATGGCAGCAAAAATTTCAGAACTGGTGCCGGATGCCAATGTAGCATTTGCCCATGGGCAGATGAAGGAACGGGAGCTTGAGGACATCATGTATCAGTTTATCAACGGAGAGATTGATGTGCTGGTATCCACAACGATTATCGAAACAGGACTTGACATTTCCAATGTAAATACCATGATTATTCATGATGCAGATAATATGGGACTGTCCCAGCTCTATCAGCTTCGTGGAAGAGTGGGACGTTCCAACCGGACGGCATATGCGTTCTTAATGTACCGCCGGGATAAGATGTTAAAAGAAATTGCAGAGAAGCGTCTGGCGGCAATCAAAGAGTATACAGACCTTGGAAGTGGCTTTAAGATTGCTATGCGGGATTTGGAAATCCGTGGAGCCGGAAATCTGTTAGGAGCCCAGCAGAGCGGACATATGGAAGCGGTTGGTTATGACCTTTACTGCAAGATGCTTAATGAAGCGGTCAAGCAGGAGAAGGGAATCGAAGTGGAAGAAAGCTTCGATACTACAGTGGATGTGGAAATGGATGCATTTATCCCACCGTCATATATTCCAAATGAGACGCAGAAGCTGGATATCTATAAACGAATTGCAGCCATTGAAAATGATTTGGAAAGCGATGAAATGCTTGATGAGCTGACAGACCGTTTTGGTGACCCGCCGAAATCCGTAACCAATCTTCTTTCCATTGCATTGATAAAAGTGCTGGCACATCAGGCATATATGAAAGAAGTGGTAGAGCGTGGCAATACCGTGCGTTTTGTCATGTATGAAAAGGCTGCGGTCAATCCGGCAAAGATACCGGAACTTCTGGCAAAATATGATAATGCGTTGAAATTTATACCGGATCAGAAAGGCCCTTACTTTGTGCTGAACCGTGGAACCAACAGCCGGACGGCAGCGGGCAGCAGCATCGACTATATCCGTCAGTTTGTGCTGGATGTGCAGACGATTCTGGTAAAAAAAACCACAAAAAAGGATGCTTAACCGCATAAAAATCTTGCGGCATGTACGAAAAAGCACTATAATAGAACGATGATAAATATTTTGGAGGAACGTGATATGAGATTTAAGAAATTCACAGCACTTGCATTAGCAGTTGTTACTGCAGCTTCCGTAGCTATGACAGGATGTGGCAGCAGAATCGATGAAGATGCAGTTGTTGCTACATTAGGAGATAAAGAGATTTCACTTGGACTTGCCAACTTTATGGCACAGTATACAGCAGTATCTTATGACAGCTATATTACCATGGGATATGCCCAGGAAAATATGTGGTCACAGGATTTATCCGGAAGTGGTAAGACCATGCAGGATAATGTAAAAGACGGAATTCTGACACAGATTCAGACCGATTATCTATTGGAAGATCATATGAAAGATTATGGTGTGGAAATAACTGATGCGGAGCTTTCTGATATTGATACTGCAGCACAGCAGTTCATGGATGATAACAGCAAGGAAGCAATCAAGACCATGGGTGCCAAGAAAGAATATGTGGCAGAAATGCTTCGCCTGAACCTGATTCAGAAAAAGATGTATAATGCAATCATTGCAACTGCAGATACCGAAGTTTCTGATGAAGAAGCAGCACAGAGAACCTTCAGTTATATCAAGGTTTCTACCGAAGCACATTATGATGACAACCAGAATTATGTAGAATATACCGATGATGAGAAGGCAGAATTAGAACAGACAGCAGAAAAAATTGCAGAAGAAGCGAAAACTGATTTTGATGCAGCCGCAACGGATAACGGATATACCGTAAGTACTTATTCATACGGCAGTGACGAAATCGGTGAGGACGGAACTGCAACCGGAAGCATGGATGCATCCATTATTACAGCAGCAGATGCTTTGAAAGAGGGAGAAGTATCTTCCCTTATTTCCGTAGATGGAAAAGGATATTATGTCATTCGCTTAGACAGTGAATTTGACCGTGATGCAACCGACAAAGAGAAAGAAACAATTGTTTCCCGGCGTCAGTCCGATAAATATACCGAAGTATGCGACAGCTATAAGGAAGAAAAAGAATGGACTGTAAATGATGATGTATGGGCAACTGTTAACTTTGATAAACTCTATACCATCAAGAAAACAGATACAGAAACAGAATCTGTAAGTGAGACAGAGACAGCATCAGAAGCAGCAACAGAATAATTGCAGAAATCATAAAGTTACAAGAACATAGAGAAGCAGAAAATTTATTTTTCTGCTTCTTTTCTATCACACAGATACAGGAGTATGGAATGAAAGACAATATCGTATTAATCGGAATGCCGGGAGTAGGAAAAAGTACCGTAGGTGTCGTATTGGCAAAGGCATTAGGCTATAATTTTGTGGATGCAGATTTAGTCATCCAGCAGCAGACCGGGAAGCTTTTGTGTGAGCTGATTGCAGAACATGGAACAGAAGGCTTTCTTAAGATAGAGGATGAAGTAAACAGCGGCATTGAGGGACATAAAGCAGTCATTGCTACCGGAGGCAGTGCCGTATATTGTGCAAATGCCATGGAGCATTACAAGGAAATTGCAACCGTACTCTATCTGAGTGTATCCTATGAGACCTTAAAAGAGCGGCTGGGAGATTTGAAAAACCGCGGCGTGGTATTAAAAGATGGACAGACCCTGAAAGATTTGTATGATGAAAGAACGGCATATTATGAAAAATATGCGGATGTAACTGTAAGTGAAGAGGGATTGTCGATTCGTGAAACAATTGATGTAGTAAAAGAAAAACTCGGGATGGAATAAAAGATGCAGATACCAAGGAAGGCGCAGGAACCAGTGAAGATGCAGGAACCAGTGAAGATGCAGGAATCAGATAAAATGCAGAAGTTAGATAAGATGCAGGAACAGAAAAAGAAATCAACAACTTTAAATAGAATAAGAAAAGTCGATAAAAAGATTCGTATCCGCATGTGGGCAGCAGGCATATTTTTCACCTGTCTGGTGCTGGTGGCGCTTTTACAGAAATTTTCACTGGGACAGAATTATTTTGTGGTAACCGTAAATAATAAAGTGGTAGGCTGTGTCAGCAGTAAGACAGATGTGGAAAAAGCAGTACATGAAAGCCGGAGACAGATGGCAAAAGAGAGTGAAGGCTATCTGATGCAGGAAATTTCTTATGAGACAACAGAAAGCCATAAGCCATTTCAGAAACTGTTAAGTGAAACTGCATTAAAAGAAAAAGTAATAAAGGAGCTTAAGAAAGAAAATTCCGGAGAAATCTTTGCATATACGGTAAGTGCCGGAGAAAACCAGCTTTCTTTTGCTAATTTAGGTGAAGTAGAGACGTTCTTAGGACGTCTGAAGGAAGAACAGGATACGGACAATCAGTTTGAGATAGAGTTCAAAAAGGAGACGGATCACCAGGAGGGAATGCTTCTTGCAAACTTAAAAGAGACAGGTGATTCAGAAAAGGCAGAAGATTCAACAGATGCCGGTATTGTGCAGCAGCTTGGAACCTATCTTTCTGATGCGCAGGAGAATCCCGGAGAAAATAATTATGAGACCGGAATTCTTTCGATGGAATTTTCACAGGATGTAGAGGTGTTTACCAACCGGGTAGCGGAAGACGGATTGACGGATATAGATGCCGCAGTGGAAGAAGTAACAAAAGAAAAAGAAACGAATAAAATATATGAGATACAGCCGGGAGACTGTCTGTCGGTTATTGCACAGGAACATGATACATCGGTGGCAGCAATTGTAGCACTAAATGGATTGTCCGGGGAAGATGCGGTAATCAGTGCTGGTGAAGAACTGATTCTGTCAGTGCCTCAGCCGGATATCAGCTTACGAATCAGCGAAGGCGTAGTATACGAGGAAGATTATACGGCGGATCCGCAAATCGTACCCAATGATTCCTGGTATACGACAGATGAAGTGGTGCTTTCAGAAGGAACTACCGGACATCGTGAAGTTAATATGGTGGTGACAACAGAGAACGGAGTCGAGACGGAGCGGAATATGATTCACCAGACCATACTGACAGAAGCAACACCGGCAGTTGTAGAACGTGGAACTAAGATACCGCCAACTTATATTAAACCATTGATTGGCGGAAGAGTTTCTTCCGGATTCGGAAGAAGATGGGGCAGAATGCATAAAGGAATTGACTGGGCATGCCCGACCGGAACCAAAGTGTTTGCATCCAGTAATGGTGTGGTAGTCAGTGCCGGTTATGTATCCGGTTATGGTAACTGCGTTCTGATCAGTCACCCGGATGGAAGAATGACACGGTATGCACATAACAGTAAATTACTGGTAAAAGCAGGGCAGAGTGTATCGCAGGGCGAAGTCATTGCATTAAGCGGAAGTACGGGACATTCGACGGGTCCTCATGTGCATTTTGAGATATTAATCAATGGTTCCCAGGTAAATCCGGTGAACTATCTGAATTAATTTCGATTTACAAGTCGGGCAATATATAATATAATAATACTATTGTAGATAATTCTTTTGAGGTACGAGAAATACTTGACAAAAGAGAAAATAAGTTACTATAATATTTTGTTTGCAATTTTGTAGGGAATCTAAGCATAGAGGTGCGAGATGGAACAGTATGTGATTAAAGGTGGAAATCCTCTGGTTGGCGAAGTTGAGATTGGTGGAGCTAAGAATGCTGCACTGGGAATTCTTGCAGCAGCAATTATGACGGATGAGACCGTAACAATAGATAATTTACCAAACGTTCGTGATATTAACGTATTATTAAGTGCCATGGAGGGAATTGGTGCTAAAATTGAGCGTCTTGGAGAACATAAAGTAAAGATTAACGGTTCACTGATTCATGACTTGAGCGTGGACTATGAATATATTAATAAAATCAGAGCTTCTTACTATCTGTTAGGAGCATTACTTGGTAAATATAAGAAAGCAGAAGTAGCTTTTCCGGGTGGCTGTGCAATCGGAACTCGTCCGATTGACCTTCATCTGAAAGGTTTCCGTGCGTTAGGAGCCGATGTTGATATTCAGCATGGGTTAATTTCTGCGACCGCAGAACATCTGGTAGGAAACCATATTTATTTGGATAAAGTCTCTGTAGGAGCAACCATCAACATTATGATGGCAGCATCCATGGCAGAGGGAAAGACCATTATTGAAAATGCAGCCAAGGAGCCGCATGTCGTAGACGTAGCGAACTTCTTAAACAGCATGGGAGCAAATATTCGTGGTGCAGGAACAGATGTTATCCGTATTGTGGGTGTAGAGAAGCTTCATAAGACAGAATATTCGATTATTCCGGATCAGATTGAAGCAGGAACCTTTATGTTTGCAGCAGCAGCAACCAAGGGTGATGTAACCGTTAAGAATGTCATTCCGAAGCATTTAGAGGCAACCACTGCAAAATTAATTGAAATCGGTTGTGAAGTAGAAGAATTTGATGATGCAGTACGTGTCGTATCCAGTAAACCATTGCATCATACCCAGGTAACTACATTACCATATCCTGGATTCCCAACAGATATGCAGCCGCAGATGTCAGTGCTTTTGGCGTTAGCAGAGGGAACCAGCACTGTAACAGAGAGTATTTTTGAAAATCGTTTCAAATATGTAGATGAGCTGACCCGTATGGGTGCACAGGTGAAAGTAGAGAGCAATATTGCAATTATTACCGGTGTAGAGAAATATACCGGTGCAAGAGTCAGTGCTCCGGATTTAAGAGCAGGTGCAGCCCTTGTAATTGCAGGTCTTGCAGCAGAAGGAATTACCATTGTAGATGATATTTATTATATTGAACGTGGATATGAGCATTTTGAAGAGAAATTATCTTCCCTTGGTGCAATGATTGAGAAGGTAAGCTCTGAGAAAGAAATCCAGAAGTTCACATTGAAAGTATCATAACGAAAAAGATATCTGATAAGTATGTCACAAATGAGACATAGTCATCAGATATCTTTTTTATATAATTGCTTTGATATATAAAGGACTCTTATCGAGGTCGATACAGGCACCATCGTCTAACTGAACCAGCGGCTTGGAAAGACGGCGGTGATTTAATAAAACAATGCGGGCGGAAGTGCCATCACTTAACATAACCCGGTTGTTCTGGTATGCATTGGCAATATTCTCTAAGAAAGTCAGAATATATTTTGGTTTATATTTCTGCAGTCCATCTTTTTCAAATTCGGCAATTACCTCAAACGGGCAAAGAGGAGCACGATAGGAACGTGCTGCAGTCATGGCATCGTAGACATCGGCAATCGCAATGATGAGTGCGTAGTCATCGATTTCTTCCATAGTAAGTCCCATTGGATAACCGGAACCATCACAGCGTTCATGGTGCATGAGAGCTGCCTTTTTAATATGGGAGTTTAATGGCTGGGATTTTAAAATATCATAGCCGTATTTCGGATGATTCCGAATCATCTGGAATTCTTCATCCGTTAATTTGCCATCTTTATTTAAGACCTCATCCGGAATCTTTGTTTTGCCGATGTCATGAAGCAGACCGGCAAGGGTGAGGGTGTCTAATTCTTCTTTGGAAAAATGCAGCCATTTTCCGATGATGCGGGAAATAATGGCAACGTTTAAACTGTGAGCATAAGTACTGTCATTAATCTGTCGCATGTTATGTAACATATCAAAGACATCTAAGGTAGTCTGTTTCGGTCCTACCAGAGAAATCGTCTTTGATAAAAGATCTTCTTTATTTACAGTTCCGTTGCCGGAAAGATAAGCATCAAAACAGTTCTTTAAATCCTGGGAACGCAGGGTGAAATCCACCTGAAAGCGCTGGAACTCTGGTGAACTCTTAAGCTTCTGTGAGTAAGAAGCATCCGAAACCGGACTTGGTACAGGAGCTGGTTCTTTGGCAGGAAAATATGCCGGGTCTTTCGGCTCTTCCTTTGGCGCAGCTGCCGGCTGAGTTTCTATAATCTGCACGCTGGCAATACCATAAAATTCCAGTCTGGAAATCAATGCGTGCGTAAGCTCTACATTTGGATTGATAATAAGCTGTCCACGTCTTGTGCGGACAGGGATTGCTGTAACCATTCCTGGTAACAGATCTTTTGTCTGATATTCTTTCATGCAAGTAGTCCTCATTCTGGATGGATTTTATAATTATGATAGAAAATATCACAACTATGTTCCTTTTTAAGTATATTCTTTTTGCTAAAAATGTCAATCTTAACAGCGAAAACCAGTAAAATTTGTCAAAAGAATACAAAAAGAGAGAAAAGAAGATTTTTCCGTTAATGAGAAAATAAGGTGCTTGACATTTCTATATAATAGGTGTATTCTCTCCCATAGAGATTTGAAAATTCAATATTGTAATTTCTCTTATTCAGAGTGATGGAGATACATAGGATCAATGAAGTCACGGCAACCCCACAGCATAAGGAAGGTGCCAACCTGAGCGAGCAAGTCGAACAATAAGAGGATTTGATTATCTTTACCGTTATCGGGTCCGCTTATGATGTAAGCGGTTTTTTTATTTTATGCGGGTGGCGAGAAAAGGTTTGGAAAAAAGGAACCAGGTGTACTCGCAGAATATTTAATAAGGGAATCAATAAAACGAGAGGAGAAAACGATGGAAAAAAGATTATTTACATCAGAGTCCGTAACAGAAGGACATCCAGACAAAATGTGTGATGCGATTTCAGATGCAATTCTTGACGCATGTATGGCAGAGGATCCAATGAGCCGTGTTGCCTGCGAGACAGCAAGCTGCACCGGATTTGTACTTGTAACAGGTGAGATTACTACAAAGGCAAAATTAGACATTCCTGCAATTGTAAGAAATACCGTAAATGAAATCGGTTATGACCATGCAGAAACCGGATTTGACGGACATACCTGTGCTGTTATGGTAGCATTAGACCAGCAGTCACCGGATATTGCAATGGGTGTTGACAAGGCTTTGGAAGCAAAAGAAAATAAAATGACAGATGAGGAAATCGAAGCAATCGGTGCCGGAGATCAGGGTATGATGTTTGGTTATGCGACCAACGAGACACCGGAATATATGCCATATCCGATTTCTTTAGCTCACAAACTGGCATTACAGTTGACCAAGGTTCGTAAAGACGGTACTTTAAAATATTTAAGACCGGATGGAAAATCACAGGTTTCTGTAGAGTACGATGAGGCTGGAAAACCAAAGAGATTAGAGGCAGTTGTACTTTCTACCCAGCATGATGAGGATGTAACCCAGGAGCAGATTCACGAAGACATTAAGAAATATGTCTTTGACCCGGTTCTTCCAAAGGAATTAGTTGACGAGAATACCAAATTCTTCATCAACCCGACCGGACGTTTCGTAATCGGTGGACCACACGGTGACGCAGGTCTTACCGGACGTAAAATTATCGTAGACACTTACGGTGGATACGCTCGTCACGGCGGCGGAGCATTCTCCGGTAAGGATTGTACCAAGGTTGACCGTTCTGCAGCATATGCAGCACGTTACGTTGCTAAGAACTTAGTAGCAGCAGGTCTTGCAGAGCGTTGCGAGATTCAGTTATCTTATGCAATCGGTGTAGCACAGCCTACTTCCGTTATGGTTGATACTTTCGGAACAGGAAAAGTTTCTGATGAGAAATTAGTAGAAATCATCCGTGAGAACTTTGACCTTCGTCCGGCAGGAATCATCAAGATGCTTGATTTACGCAGACCAATCTATCGTCCGACAGCAGCATATGGCCACTTTGGAAGAACTGATGTAGAACTTCCATGGGAAGCATTAGACAAAGTTGACGAATTAAAAAAATACTTATAATATTGGAATAGATTCCAGAATAGTATAAAGAAGAAAGACTTCTTTTCGACAGACAAATATTTCTTATGGGAAATGTGAGAGCTGCCGGAGAGAGGTCTTTTCGTCTTTTAGAGGGAATGTGCAAAGTGTACTTTGGGCAGATGAAAAATAATTTATAAATTCTTTAGAATAATTCTCAGAATTTTCATGGGAAAAAGGAATGCATGTGGTATACTATGATTATGAAAAATTGGAGGCTTAAGAATGAAACTAAGGACAAAGCTGATTATATCATTTTGCATTATCATATTTGTGCCGGTGACTTTGGCGGCACTGGCAATGTGCGGATTCCGCTATTTTCAGTTAAGGGATATTGCCAACACCTATCAGGTGGAAGATGGAAATATTAGTTATCTGACCAATACGGTGCAGATGTGGAACCGGGTAACAAAGGACAGCTGTCAGAAGTTACTGGATACAGCAGAGAGCGACCCGGACAAATTTCTGGATATGGAATATCTGATGCAGATTAATGAGACGCTGCAGGGAAAGAATTCTTATCTGATTGTCATGAAGGATGATAAAGAGGTCTATGTGGGAGCCAGTGATTTGAATACGGTTCCGGAAAACCTGCCGGATTACATGGATACAAAGGCAGGAGGCGAGACCGGTTATTTCATTGACAGTGACAAGCAGGAAATGATTAAGCGGATTGATTTTGATTTTTCGGACAGCTCAGAAGGAACGCTTTTTGTGATTACATCCATTAAGTCACTGGTGCCGGAAATGAAGGAACTGCTGATTGATATCATCATTTCTGTGTTACTGATACTTTTACTGACAGCTGGTATGCTTACCATATGGAATTACCGGAGTATCATTAATCCGATTAAAAAGTTGGAAGTGGCAACCCAGAATATCAAAGAGGGCAATCTTGATTTTACATTAGAGATAGACAGTAATGATGAGATTGGCGAGCTGTGCCGGAACTTTGAGGAGATGCGGCAGAGACTGAAGGATTCGGCAGAAGAGAAGCTTGCATCAGAGAAAGAAAACCGTGTTTTAATCAGTAATATTGCCCATGATTTAAAGACTCCGATTACCGCTGTAAAGGGATATTCGGAAGGTCTGATGGATGGAGTGGCAGATACACCGGAGAAACGGGATAAATACATTAAGACCATTTATAATAAAGCCAATGAGATGGATTTGTTATTAAATGAGCTGACACTTTATTCGAAAATTGATACAAACCGTATTCCATATAATTTCAATAAGCTGAATGTAATGGAGTATTTTGATGACTGCGTAGAAGAAATCGGACTGGATTTAGAGGCAAAAAATATCGGTTTATCATATTTTAATTATGCAGGGGATGATGTGCAGATTATTGCAGACCCGGAGCAGTTAAAACGTGTCATTCATAATATTATTAATAATTCTATCAAATATCTGGATAAGCCGAAGGGCTTTATTAATATCCGTGTAAAGGATGTGGGTGATTTTATCCAGGTAGAGATAGAAGATAATGGAAAAGGAATTGCAAAGAAAGATCTGCCATATATCTTTGACCGGTTCTTCCGGGCAGATACTTCAAGAAATTCCGCAACCGGCGGAAGCGGCATCGGTTTATCCATTGTCCGTAAGATTATCGAAGACCATGGCGGAAAGATATGGGCAACCAGTAAAGAAGAAACAGGTACAATCATGTATTTTGTACTGAGAAAATATCAGGAGGTTCCAAATGAGTAAAGTATTGATTATTGAAGATGAGGTTTCAATTGCAGAACTGGAGAAGGATTATTTAGAATTAAGCGGTTTCGATGTCGAAATCGAAAGTGATGGAGCAAGGGGATTGGAGAAAGCACTGGCATCCGATTTTGATATGTATATCTTAGATCTGATGCTTCCGGGCATGGACGGCTTCGAAATCTGCAAACGTATCCGTGAAGTAAAGAATACACCGATTCTTATGGTATCTGCCAAGAAGGATGATATTGACAAGATTCGCGGACTGGGACTGGGGGCAGACGATTATATCACAAAACCATTCTCCCCAAGTGAGCTGGTAGCAAGAGTAAAGGCGCACCTTGCCCGTTATGAAAGACTGATTGGCAGCAATGTGCAGGAAAATGATATTATCGAGATTCGTGGAATCAAGATTGATAAAACAGCCCGCCGCGTCTGGGTAAACGGTGAGGAAAAGGCATTTACCACAAAGGAATTTGATTTGCTGGTATTCTTGGCGCAGAATCCGAATCATGTATTTACCAAGGAAGAACTGTTTAAAGAAATCTGGGATATGGAATCCGTTGGTGATATCGCAACCGTAACGGTACATATCAAGAAGATCCGTGAGAAGATTGAAATGGATACCGCAAAGCCTCAGTATATCGAGACAATCTGGGGGGTAGGTTATCGCTTTAAATTATAATTGTAGAGTCCCAGATTGTAATGATAGGAAAAGTATATGTATAAGATTGCAGAACATATTTTATATGAGGATGATAAGCTGATTGTCTGTGTAAAACCGGCAGGGATTGCAGTGCAGACGAAGCGTATGGGCGAGCAGGATATGGAGAGTCTGCTTCGGAATTATCTTGCTGCGAAGGGAGAGACTCCCTTTATTGGAATTATCCATCGCTTAGACCAGCCGGTGGAAGGTGTGATGGTCTTTGGAAAGACCAAAGAAGCCACAGCAGAACTGAACCGGCAGATGCAGAAAAACGGTTTTGGAAAATATTATCTGACAGTAGTACATGGAAAGGCAGAACCGAGAGAAGGGCAGCTTATCGACTTCCTTAAGAAGGATGGCAGAAGTAATACTTCTTCTGTCGTAAAACAGGGAACCGCAGATGCAAAGCGGGCAGCATTAACCTATCGGGTGCTTGAATATAGTACGCTTGATGATAGAGATGGTAAAACTGCTTCAGGAGCGGGGACAGTAGATGGAGCACCGGAAAAGACTGACGCTGCGGAAGAAATCAGTCTTCTTGAAGTAAAATTAGAGACCGGACGGCATCACCAGATTCGGGTGCAGATGTTGCATCATGGCTGGCCATTGGTGGGAGATAGAAAGTATGGAAAGAATGAAAGTCTGCCGGGAATGATACAGATGCCACTGGCACTTTGTTCTTACCGGCTGGAATTTCTGCATCCGGCAAGCAAAAAGAAGATGCAGTTTCAGATAACACCGGAAGGTCAGGCGTTTCATTTATTTTCAGATTTATAATACATAAAAAAGTCCGGGATGCCACATACTGATGGTATGACTGGAAAAACAAGACAACTTATAAAAAAGCTTATATATTTAGCAGGGATTACAGTTGCGGTATATTTTGGAATGCGTTTTGTACTGCCAATTGTAATTCCTTTTTTGCTGGCAATTCTGATTGCAAAGATATTATGTAAACCAGTGGCTTTTCTGTCAGAGAAAACAAAGCTTCCAAGAGGAATTGCAAGTACTGTTGCAGTTTTGCTGCTGCTGGCAGTGATTTTTCTGCCGCTTGGCTATCTTGTATACAAGGGAATCTGCGAACTTGCGTCACTGGTAACGAATTACCCGGCATTGTTTGGAAAAGCAGATACGCTTTGGTGCAGTTGCTGTGAGCGGGTTGCGGAAGTCACCGGGATGAAAGCGGAGACAATGGTGCAGTGGGGAAGAAGCTGCGTTGCATATGTCAGCAGTCAGGCGGAAACGAAGCTGATTCCGGCGTTGATGAATGGTTCGCTGGCATCTTTGCGGGGACTGGCAGCATTCTTTGGCATCTGCATTGTAACTATCGTGGCAGCAGTGCTGATACTTTGTGATTATGATAATCTGGTGCAGCGCTGGCGAGGAAGCAGCTTTTATTCCTGGGGCGGACGAATATTTCAAAATATGTGTCATGCCGGCGGAACGTATCTTAAAGCGCAGTTTATTATATTGGCGATTATCAGCGGCGTATGCATAGCAGGTCTGTTCCTTACCGGAAATTCTTATGCCATTCTGGTAGGAGTGCTGATTGGTGTAAGTGATGCACTGCCTTTTATCGGCACAGGACTTGTCTTTATTCCATGGCTGATTATCGATTTATTCCGTGGAAAGTATTTTGCGGCAGTGATATATGGTATACTGTTCATATTGAGTACCTTTATCCGGGAATTTATGGAGCCAAGACTCATGGGAAGAAGGCTGGGGGTGCATCCGCTGGCGGTTATCATCAGTATTTATGCAGGACTGAAAGTATATGGAACAGCCGGTGTTATTTTAGGCCCGCTTTCCGGATTTTTAATCTGGGAAATTTACCGTAGTATTTGTGAAAGAGAAGGAAAAGAGGAGATAACATGAAAATTGTGTGTATTTATGGACAGAATCATAAGGGTTCGACTTATCATATTGCAAAAATGCTTGCAGACAAACTGCAGGGAGAAGTAAAAGAATTTTTCCTGCCAAGAGATTTTAATCACTATTGTGTGGGATGTACCCAGTGCTTTGAAAAGGATGAAAAGCTTTGCCCACATTATGAGGATTTAAGCCCGCTGACAGAAGCAATGGATGAGGCAGATGTGATAATTCTGGCAAGTCCGGTATATGTATATCATGCCAGCGGTCCAATGAAAAGTTTCTTAGACCACTATGGATATCGGTGGATGGTGCATCGTCCGGAAGAGAAAATGTTTCACAAGCAGGCGGTCTGCATTTCTACGGCAGCAGGCGCAGGAATGAAAAGCACCAATAAGGATATGGCGGACAGCACTTTTTTCTGGGGCGTTGCAAAGACATATCAATACGGTGTAGCAGTCCGGGCAGTAAACTGGAATGGAGTCAGTGCAAAGAAAAAAGAAGCTATTGAGAAAAAGACAACAAAGCTAGCCGCAGCAATTCGAAGAAAGAATGGAAGAGTACATACTTCCCTGAAAACGAAAATGTTTTTCCAGGTAATGCGGATGCTTCAGAAAAAGGGCTGGAATGAAGCAGATGTAAACTATTGGAAAGAAAGAGGATGGACGGACAAGAAGCGTCCATGGAAGAAATAGAACTGAAACAGAAAAAGAAAATCCCATGGGATAAGCCCATGGGATTTTTTTAGATTATTTGTTGCTTCTTCTCCAGATATGCATTTTCTCTGCATCTGCGATTAATTCATCACGGAAGTCCGGATGTGCGACAGAGATAATTGCTTCACATTTCTGCCAGGTAGAAAGTCCCTTTAAGTTGACTTTACCATATTCTGTTACCAGATAGTGGATGTTGGCACGGGTATCAGTTACGATAGATCCTGGATCTAAGGTAGGAAGGATACGGGATTTCAGCTGACCATCCCTGGTTGTAAAGGTAGAAGAACAGCAGATGAAGCTCTTACCACCGTTAGAAAGGTAAGCACCCAGAACGAAGTCTAACTGTCCGCCGGCACCACTGATGTGCTTGATTCCTGCAGACTCTGCATTTACCTGACCGAAGAGGTCTACATTTACCGCATTGTTAATGGAAATAAAGTTATCCAGTGCGGAAATGGAGCGGATATCATTTGTATAACTTACCGGAGCACTCATAAGTTCCGGATTCTCGTCTAAGTAGTCATACATTTTCTGAGTTCCTGCACCGAAACCATAGGTCTGGCGGAAACGGTCGATGTTTTTCTTGGAACCGTTGATTTTTCCTGCTCTTGCAATATCAACGAATGCATCAACGTACATTTCAGTATGTACACCTAAATCTTTCAAATCAGATTCTGCAATCATGGAACCAACAGCATTTGGCATTCCACCGATACCAAGCTGGAGACATGCGCCATTTGGAATCTCATCCACGATTAATTTTGCAACTGCCTGGTCGATTTCAGTAGCAGCTCCGCCGCCACCTAATTCACCGATAGCCGGATTCTCGCCTTCTACGATGAAATCAACATCGGAAATATGGATGCTGTTTTCAAATCCGCCTAAGCAGCGAGGCATATTTTTATTTACTTCTACGATAACTTTCTTGGAAGTCTCGCAAACTGCCATCATATGAGAAGCGTTTGGTCCAAAGTTAAAATATCCATGTTTGTCCATTGGAGCAACCTGGAACATTGCTACATCATCCGGAGTAGCAGAGTCACGATAGTATCTTGGAAGCTCGGAATAACGGATTGGAGCGTAGTAAGAAAAACCGCGGTTGATATATTTACGCTCGATTCCGGACATATGCCAGGAGTTCCAGGTAAAGTGTTCGCCGGCATCTTCACGTTCGAAGACAGCTAACGGTTTTAACAGAATACCACCTCTTAAATTGACATCTTTTAATTCATCCGTACGTTTTGCAAGGGCTTTATCCAGTGCATCCGGAGTTCCGGTACACCATCCATAATCTACCCAGTCACCGGATTTGATGACTTTGACAGCCTCATCTGCGGAGACTAATTTCTGTTTATATTCCTGTGTGTAATCCATGAAAAACCTCCTGTATATTTTGTTTGTTAAATTATTATCATAGTACCACTTCGTACATGATTATTCAAGTCGAAGGGACTAAGAATTATCGTTTGGAAGCTGCCATTGTCTGGCTGCATTTCTATATTCTTCCGCCTGAACTGCATTTCCGGATTTTTCATAGCAGTCAGCCAGTCCGTTCAGCGGAATGTTTCCGCTGGTATGTACATCAAGAATGCTGGCAGTTTCATAGGCTGCGTTGTAATACCACATGGCTGCTTCCTCATAATCTTTGGCGTCAAAAAAATAATTTCCCAATTCGCAGCAGATTTCTGCGCAGGGAGTAGTAATCATATCCTTCAGTGTCAGTTTGAAAAATTCATTGACATTTCCGGTAATCCGGTAATAGCGGCTTAAGATACAGCCTGCTTCCTTGCGGGCATCTTCAGAAGCAGTTTCATCCTTTAAGGTAGCCAGAAATACTTTTGCTGCGGCAATAAAATCTTCCTTTTCGCCGGTCATGAGCAGTTCTTTGGCATACATCCGGTGTAATTTTTCGGAAAGCCGTCCGTCCCGTTCAAATGCCAGTAAGAAGCCTTTAAAATCGCGGCGGCTGTGCAGAGACTGCGGAAGATGTGTAATAGCGATATCACTGTCAAAGACAACCGGGTCTAAGCGCACCGTTTCGTGAATCGGGTCAATCCAGGTGAACGTACGAAGTCTCCGGTAGAGTTTCGGACGGTACTCCTCTTTAAAATTAAGCACTGTATTAAATTCATTTTTGGTCACATATTTCATCTGTACAATTTCGACCTCCGGGACCATGGCTTCTTTCAAAAGCCGGAACTGTTCCCGGTTCTCATCATCTAAGACTTCATCTGCATCTGCGGTATAGATATATTCCATGGAAGCTTTGGAAAAAGCAAAATTTCTGGCATCTGCAAAGTCATCCTTCCAGACATAGTCGTAGATTTTATCGGTATAGCGGGCAGCAATTTCTTTGGTGCGGTCACAGGAACCGGTATCTACGATGATGATTTCATCCATCAGACCGGCGAGTGAATCCAGACAGCGGGAGAGAACCTGCTCCTCGTTTTTTACAATCATGCAAAGGCTTATTGTAATCATCAAAATGCCTCCTTTTCTTCTGAAAATATAGGTGATTGCGAAAGTGGGACAGAGAAAATTATTAGATAAAAAGTTTTTTCGATTGCTTTGACAGAATATCGGCACTGTCCGTCAAGAGTGGATGCCACATAATGCCTGCAAGGGGTACTGGGAATTTTGGTGTAATTCTAATTTTATCTGGCAACCGGCACAAATTCACATCCATGTTCAAATGTGCCTCGCTGGTACATCCCTGTACCAGCGTTGCCTGTTGCCGGACAAAATTCCAAGTACCCCTAACAGCCCTTATCAGGCATCCGTACTTTGTCGAACAGTACCAATATTCTGTTAAACATGGAATATCGCAAAATTGTTTTATATAGAAAATCTATCTCCTTTCACAATCACCTATACAAATATATTTATTATCGCATATTTCAGGGAAAAAGTATATCAGTAGGGACAGAATTTATTTGACAGAGCCGGCACTGGTGTCTATGATGAAATGAGACAAGAATGAGAAGAAAAGCGAAAGCTTGAGAAAAGGATGAAAGCAATGGAAACAAAAGAAAAATTCATGCAGAAAACCATAGTAGTCTGGCTGGGAGCATTGGTGTGCTGCCTGTTGTGGGGCAGTGCATTTCCGTGCATTAAAATCGGCTATCAGATGATGCACATTGCATCGGATGAGGTGGCATCCCAGATTCTGTATGCTGGCTATCGGTTTACGCTGGCGGGAATTTTAACAATATTATTAGGAAGCATCGGAAGCAGACAGTTCCTGCGCCCAACAAAAGGCTCTATTGGAAAAGTTTTTAAATTAAGCAGTCTGCAGACTGTGGGACAGTATCTGCTTTTCTACATCGGACTGGCACACACCTCCGGGGTAAAGGCATCCATTATCGAAGCGTTAAACGTATTCGTGGCAATTCTGGTGGCAAGCCTTTTGTTCCATCAGGAAAAATTATCGGCACGAAAAATTACAGGCTGTATCATAGGATTTGCAGGCGTGGCACTGGTAAATATGGGAAGCAGCGGATTCGATTTTCATATGAGCGTGACCGGAGAAGGATTTATTTTCTTATCAACGGTAGCATATGCATTTTCATCGGTGCTGTTAAAGCGGTATTCCAAATCCGAAAATCCTGTCATGCTGAGCGGCTACCAGTTCCTGGTGGGTGGAATTATTATGGCATTGTGCGGCTTTGCGGCAGGCGGACGAGTGAGCGGATTTACGGCGGCATCCTTTGGACTGCTGTTTTACATGGCATGCATTTCTGCAGTGGCATATACGCTGTGGGGCATTTTATTGAAATACAATCCGATTTCCCGAGTAGCGGTGTTTGGATTTATGAATCCGGTGTTCGGTGTAATTCTTTCCGCATGGCTTCTGGGAGAAAAAGAGCAGGCAGCAGGCATCAAAAGTGTGATTGCACTGATACTGGTATGTATTGGTATATTTGTGGTAAATTATAAGAAAGAGGTTACGAAGGAGGATTAACATGAGCGCAGTTGTAACATTGAAAAAAGGCGAAGGAAGAATGGTAAAATCCGGTGGCATGTGGATTTTTGACAATGAAATAGAAAGTATCATGGGAACATTTGAAAATGGAGATCTGGTGCTGGTACACGATTTTGACGGATATCCGATGGGCATTGGATTTATCAACCGCAATTCCAAAATTCGTGTGCGCCTTTTCAGCAGAAAAGAAGATACAGTCATTGATGAAGCATTTTTCCGGACACGGCTGCAGCAGGCATGGGAATACCGGAAAAAGACGGTAGACACTTCTTCCTGTCGTGTGGTATTTGGAGAGGCAGATTTTTTGCCGGGACTGGTTATTGATAAGTTTTCGAATGTGCTGGTAGTGCAGTCCTTAGCACTTGGTATCGACCGTTACAAGGAGCTTATTGTAAAGCTTTTAAAGGAAATTTTAGCAGAGGATGGCATTACAATCCGTGGTGTATACGAGCGGAGTGATGCGAAAGTCCGCAAGCAGGAAGGCATGGAACTTAAAAAAGGATTTATCGGAGAAGAGTTTGATACCAATGTGGAAATCGTAGAAAATGGTGTGCATTATATCGTAGATGTAAAGGATGGCCAGAAGACCGGATTTTTCTTAGACCAGAAATACAACCGTCTTGCTATTCAGAAATTATGTAAGGATGCAAGAGTATTAGACTGCTTTACCCATACCGGTTCCTTTGCATTGAATGCCGGAATTGCCGGAGCCAAGGAAGTAACCGGAGTGGATGCTTCAGAACTTGCCGTACATCAGGCAGAAGAAAATGCAGCATTGAACGGACTTTCCGGCACCGTAAAATTCCTGTGCAAGGATGTCTTTGAACTGCTGCCGGAATTAGAGGAAGCAGGAGAAAAATATGATGTGGTAATCTTAGACCCGCCGGCATTTACCAAGTCCAGAAATTCTGTTAAAAATGCCATCAAGGGCTATCGCGAGATTAACCTTCGTGCCATGAAGCTTGTGAAAAATGGCGGATTTCTTGCAACCTGTTCCTGCTCCCATTTTATGACTTATGAGTTATTTACCAAGACAATCGGACAGGCAGCCCACAGCGTCCACAAGCGTCTGCGTCAGGTGGAATTCCGCACCCAGGCACCGGATCATCCAATTCTTTGGGCAGCGGACGAATCCTATTATCTGAAGTTCTATGTGTTCCAGGTTGTGGATGAGATGTAAAAATTTTGAAAGTAGCAGGTCTGAGTGGCCTGCTACTTTTTTGCTTTATAGGAAAGTTCTCCTAGCGGAGAACTCTTGAACAAAAAATGCCTGCAAAAGCAGGCATAGAGAACAGACGGTATAGATTTTAGAAGATATAAAA